>CAIMFT010000069.1 GCA_903840385.1 uncultured Holophagaceae bacterium | reverse complement strand
CGCCGCTTGCAATCCAACCCGCTGCGCGTGCTGGATTGCAAGAATGTGAAGTGCCAGCAGGCGCTCGAGGGGCACCCGGTCATCACCGATCACCTGGACGAGGGCTCGGCCCGGCACCACACCCGCCTCAAGGAGCTCCTCATGGGCCTGGGCATCCCCTTCACCGAGGATCCCCGCCTGGTGCGCGGCCTGGACTACTACACCCGCACGGCCTTCGAGGTGCTCAGCTCGGACCTGGGGGCCCAGAGCGCGCTCCTGGGGGGCGGCCGCTACGACGGCCTGGTGAAGCAGCTGGGTGGCCCGGACGTGCCGGCCTTCGGCTGGGCCATCGGCCTGGACCGGCTGGCCATGGTCCTCCAACAGGTGCGGGGCGAGGCCCCGCGTCAGGCCCCGGCCCTGTTGGTGCCACTGGGCGAGCGGGCGGCCACCGAGGCCCTCAAGCTGGCCCGCAGCCTCTGGGAGGCCGGTGTGGCCCTGCAGCTGGAGACCCGGGGCGGCGCCCTGAAGAAGGCCCTGGCCTCCGCCAACCGCCTGGGCATCCAGACCGTCTTGATCCTGGGCGACGGCGAGCTGGACACCGGCACCGTGGCCGTCAAGCACATGGCCACCGGTGAGCAGGAGACCTGGCCCCTGGGCGAGGTGGCCGCCCGCCTGTCGGCCCACTAGACCGGGATCCCACTGGAGTCACCCATGAGCGAGGCCCTCGAACAGCTGCAGGATGAGGTGCAGGCCCACGCCCTGGAGAGCCGCTGAAATGGGCTCATCGCCGTGTTCGTGGCCGTGGTGGCCACCGTCATGGCCCTGTGCAATGTGAAGGACGGCAACGTCGTCCAGGCCATGCAGCAGGCCCAGGCCCGGGCCGTGGACCAGTGGGCCTTCTACCAGAGCAAGAGCACCAAGCAGCACATCGCCGAGAACGCTGCTGAGATGCTCAAGGCCCAGCTGGAGATGACCCCCGGACTGAAGCCGGAGGCCCGCGCCCGGGTGGAGGCCCGCATCGCCACCCAGGACACCGCCGCCAAGCGCTACGAGCAGGAGAAAGAGCAGATCAAGGCCGAGGCGGAAAAGGCTGGCAGGGAGTACGACGCCATGAACATCCACGATGACCAGTTCGACCTGGCGGAGGCCTGCCTGAGCGTGGCCGTGGCCCTGGCCGGGGTGACAGCCCTCACCCGGAAGCGCTGGCTCTTTGGCATGGCCTGTGGCCTCGCCGGGGTCGGCGTCCTGTTCGGCTTGGCGGGCTTCCTCCAGTGGCACCTGCACTGGGACCTGATGGCCCGCTTTCTGGGCTGAGCCGCCAGGCTGGCTAATTCCTGACCAGTGTGGTAGGGTAAAGCCTTCGTGCTCGTAGGCGACCCCCGGTCTCCGCCTCTTTTGAAGTTCGAAACCCCCTTTTCGCCCTGACCGGGCCCCCAGAACTTTTCTGCGGGCGGGCCCTCCAGGAGCACCTATGTCCTTCGATACCCTCGGGCTCATGCCCGAGCTTCTCCGTGCCGTGCGCGAGCAGGGCTACGAAACCCCCACCCCCATCCAGGTCCAGGCCATTCCCCTGGTGCTGGAGGGTCGCGACCTGATGGCGCGGGCCCAGACCGGAACCGGCAAGACCGCCGGCTTCACCCTGCCCCTGCTGCAGATGCTGGCGCCCCATGCGAACAGCTCGGCCTCCCCGGCCCGCCACCCCATCCGCGCCCTCATCCTCACCCCCACCCGTGAGCTGGCGCTCCAGGTGGAAGAGAGCGTTCGCACCTACGGCAAGCACATCCCCCTGCGCTCCACCACCATCTTCGGTGGCGTGAACATCAACCCCCAGACCAAGGCCCTCCGCGCCGGCTGCGAGATCGTCGTGGCCACCCCCGGCCGCCTGCTGGATCACCAGGGCCAGGGCAACCTCAACTTCAGCCAGCTCGACATCCTGATCCTGGACGAAGCGGACCGCATGCTCGACATGGGCTTCATCCGCGACATCCAGAAGATCCTGGCCCTGCTGCCGGCCCGCCGTCAGACCCTGCTCTTCTCGGCCACCTTCACGGACGAGATCAAGCAGCTGGCCTCCAAGTTCCTGAAGACCCCTGCCCTGGTGGAGATCACCCCCCGGAACACCGCCGCGGAGCTGGTGCGCCAGGTGGTCCACCCCGTGGACCGGGAGCGCAAGCGCGCCCTGCTGGCCCACATCATCACCACCCGCAAGCTCGACCAGGTGCTGGTGTTCACCCGCACCAAGCACGGCGCCAACCGGCTCTCCGAGCAGCTCGACCGGGATGGCATCGACTCCATGGCCATCCACGGCAACAAGAGCCAGCCCCAGCGCATCAAGGCCCTGGAGGACTTCAAGAAGGGCTCCATCCGGGTGCTCGTGGCCACGGACATCGCCGCCCGCGGCCTGGACATCGACATGCTGCCCCACGTGGTGAACTACGAGCTGCCCCAGGTCCCCGAGGACTACATCCACCGCATCGGCCGCACCGGCCGGGCCGGCACCGAGGGCGAGGCCCTCTCCCTGGTCTGCGTGGATGAGCAGCGCCTGCTGCGGGACATCGAGAAGCTGCTCCGCAAGGATCTGCCCAAGGAAGTGGTGGCGGGCTTTGCCCCGGACCCCTCCATCCCTGCCGAACCCATCCAGACCGGCCGCCAGAGCGGCGGGCGGGGACCCTCCCGGTCCTCCCGCCCCGCCTCCGCCGGCCAGCATCCCCGCGGGGAGCGGGGTCGCCACCCCTCCCGGCCCGGCGCCCGGGGCAAGTAGCCCCAACGACACCAGTCCATATACCCATTGACACGAGGCTTCCAGGCCCTGAAGATTCTTGCTTATGCAAGAACATCTGCCTGATCCCTTAGCTCACGCTGGCCTTGGCACCTTGGCCTCGGCGGTGCGTCGCCGCTTAAAGCACGTGGTTACAACCCAGATAGCCCCCTACGGGATCACCCTCCAGCAGTTCTGGGTGATCCTGGTGCTCCTGGAGCAGGGATCCATGTCCCTGCATCCCCTCGCCAAGCAGGTCTGGATGGACGATCCCACCGCCAGCCGGGTGGTGAAGGCCATGGCCGAGCGTGGCCTCATCCATACCCAGCCTGACCCCCGCCACGGCCGCCGCATCCTCATCAGCCTGCCCGCAGAGTCGCTGCCTCTGGCCCAGGAGCTTCAGACCCTGGCCACGGGCATCCGTGGGCAGGTGGTCGCCGGCATGAGCCCCGACCACCAGGCCGCCATGCGGCTGGGGTTCAACCTCATGATCACCAACCTGGATGCCATGCTCACCCCCAGCCTCCAAGGGGTTTCTGCCGGATCGAAATGACCCTCCGGGCGGACTCCCCGCCCGGCCTCCGCCCCTGCGCCTCAGCCTGGATCACCCATGGACATCTCTGTCACTGCTCCTGAAACCACCCGCTCCGGTCTGCTCTCGGGCTGGCGTCCCTGGGTCATTGGCGGCGCAGCGACGCTCCTGCTCCTCGGCATCTTTTTCCGCAGCAGCAAGAAGGAGGCGGTCGCCGGCGGCGGCCGACCCGTGCCTGTCTCGGTAGCTCAGGCCCGCAAGGGCGATATGGCCGTCCGCATCACGGGCCTCGGCACCGTCACCGCCATCAACAGTGTCACCGTCAAGAGCCGCGTGGATGGACAGCTCCTCCGCGTTGCCTTCACCGAGGGCCAGATGGTGCGGGAAGGCGATCTGTTGGCCGAGATTGATCCCCGCCCCTTCCAGGTTCAGCTCATGCAGGCCGAGGGCCAGCTGGCCAAGGACCAAGCCGTCCGGGACAACGCCATCGCCGACCAGCAGCGCTTTCGCACCCTCGTCGAGCAGGGCATCCTCTCCCGCCAGCAGCTGGACACCCAGAATGCTGCCGTCACCCAGTACGAGGCGGCCCTCAAGGCCGATCAGGCTGCGGTGGAGAGCGCCAAGCTCAACCTGGTGTACAGCCGCATCACCGCCCCGACCTCGGGTCGCGTGGGCCTGCGGCTTGTGGATGCCGGCAACATGGTGCGCGCCACGGATGCCGGCGGCTTGGCCACCATCACCCCCCTGCAGCCCATCAACGTGGTCTTCGCCGTGCCTGCCGATAGCATCCAGAAGGTGCTGGGCCAGACCGCCAAGGAAGGCCGGCTGCCCGTGGAGGCCTGGGACCGGGACCTTCGGGCCCGCTTGGCCCTCGGCGCCCTGGCGGCCACCGACAACCAGGTGGATCTCACCACCGGAACCGTGCGCCTCAAGGCCCTCTTCCCCAACGATGACAAGGCCCTCTTTCCCAACCAGTTCGTGAACGCGCGTCTGCTGGTGGACACCTTGCGCGAGGTGGTCATCGTCCCCACGGCCGCCGTCCAGCGGGGTCCCCAGGGGGCTTTCGTCTACGTCGTGAAGCCTGACGCCACCGTGGAGCTGCGCCCCATTGAGCTGGAGGCCACGGATGGGGACGAAACCGCCGTGAAGAAGGGCCTGCAGGGCGGTGAGACCGTCGTGACCGATGGCCTGGAAAAGCTGCGGCCCGGTGCCAAGGTGGCCCTGCCGAAGCCCGCCGGCGCCAAGGGCTGAAACCTTGAATCCCTCCCGGCCCTTCATCCTGCGGCCCATCGCCACGTCGCTGCTGATGGTGGGGATGCTCCTGGTGGGCATCCTGGCCTTCCGGCAGCTACCCGTCTCCGCCCTGCCCCAGGTGGACTACCCCACCATCCAGGTGGTCACCTTCTATCCCGGCGCCAGCCCGGAGGTCATGGCCTCGGCCATCACCGCCCCGCTGGAGCGCCAGTTCGGCCAGCTGCCCGGCCTGAACCGCATGTCCTCCAACAGCTCCGGCGGCAGCTCCATCATCACCCTCCAGTTCGTGCTGGACCTCAACATCGACGTGGCTGAGCAGCAGGTCCAGGCCGCCGTCAATGCGGCCGGCACCTACCTGCCTGCCAACCTCCCGAATCCGCCCATCTACAGCAAGATCAACCCGGCTGACGCCCCCATCCTGACCCTGGCCCTGACCTCCAAGACCCTGCCCCTGTCCAAGGTCGAGGACTTTGCCGACACGCGCCTGGCCCAAAAGATCTCGCAGCTGCCGGGCGTGGGTCTGGTCAGCATCAGCGGCGGCCAGAAGCCGGCGGTGCGCATCCAGGCCAACCCCGCCGCCCTGGCCTCCCGGGGTCTCACCCTGGGCGATGTGCGCACGGCCGTGGCCCAGAGCAATGTCAACCAGGCCAAAGGCAGCTTCGACGGCATCCGCCAGGCCTACGCCATCGGCGCCAATGACCAATTGCTCAGCAGCGAGGACTATCGGCCGCTGGTGGTGGCCTACCGGAACGGCGCACCGGTGTTGCTGTCGGAGATCGCCACGGTCAGTGACGATGTCGAAAACGCCCGCCTCGCCGCTTGGAAGGGGGAGTCGAATGATGGCCACCCCGAGCAGTCCCCTGCGGTCATCCTGAACATCCAGCGCCAGCCCGGCGCCAACATCATCGCCGTGGTGGACCGGGTGAAGCTGCTTCTGCCCCAGCTCCGCGCCTCCTTGCCGGCGGCGGTGGAACTCACCATCCTCACGGACCGGACGGTCACCATCCGCGCCTCCGTGGAGGACGTGGAGTTCGAGCTGATGCTCACCATCGCCCTGGTGGTGATGGTCATATTCCTGTTCCTGCGCACCCTCGCCGCCACCATCATCCCCAGCGTGGCCGTGCCCCTGTCCCTGGTGGGCACCTTCGGGGTCATGTACCTCCTGGGTTACAGCCTGAACAACCTGACGCTCATGGCTCTGACCATCTCCACGGGCTTCGTGGTGGACGATGCCATCGTCATGATCGAAAACATCATGCGCTACATCGAAGAGGGCGAGCCGCCCCTCCAGGCGGCGCTGAAGGGCTCGGGCCAGATCGGCTTCACCATCCTGTCCCTCACCGTGTCCCTCATCGCCGTGCTGATCCCGCTGCTGTTCATGGGCGACATCGTGGGTCGCCTCTTCCGCGAGTTCGCCGTCACCCTCAGCGTCACCATCCTGGTGTCGGCCGTGGTGTCCCTGACCCTGACGCCCATGATGTGCGCCAAGCTCCTGAAGCACACCCCCCCGGAGCAGCAGGGCCGCTTCTACCAATCCTCGGAGCGGGTCTTCCAGCGGATCATCGCCTTCTACGGCCGCACCCTCACCGTGGTGCTCAAGCACCAGACCGCCACCCTGGTGGTGGCCCTGGCCACGCTGGCCTCCACGGTCCTCCTCTACATCGCCGTGCCCAAGGGCTTCTTCCCGGTGCAGGACACGGGCGTGATCCTGGGCATCTCCGAGGCCCCGCAGACCGTCTCCTTCCCGGCCATGGCCGAGCGGCAGCAGGCCCTGGTCACGGAGATCCTCAAAGATCCGGCGGTGGCCAGCCTGTCGTCCTTCATTGGCATCGACGGCACCAACACCACCCTCAACAGCGGCCGCATCCAGATCAACCTGAAGCCCCTGGAGGAGCGGCGGCTCGGCGCCAGCGACATCATCCGCCGTCTGCAGCCCAACCTTGCCAAGGTGGACGGCATCCGCCTCTACCTCCAGCCGGTGCAGGACCTCACCGTGGAAGACCGGGTCAGCCGCACCCAGTACCAGTACTCCCTGGAAGACGCCGATGCCAAGGAGCTGGCCGAGTGGGTGCCCCGCTTCGTGGAGCGGTTCTCGGCCTTGCCGGAGCTGCGGGATGTGGCCAGCGATCAGCAGAACGCCGGCCTCCAGGTGCGCATCACCCTGGACCGCACCACCGCCTCCCGCCTGGGCATCACGCCCCAGATGCTGGATGACGCCCTCTACGACGCCTTCGGCCAGCGCCAGATCTCCACCATGTTCACCCAGCTGAACCAGTACCGGGTGGTGCTGGAGGCCCAGCCAGGCCAGTACCAGCGCCCGGAGGATCTGCAGAACATCTACGTGCGCTCTGGCTCCGGAGGCTCCGTCCCCATCAGCGCCTTCACGCGCATCGAGACCCTGACCGCCCCTCTGGCGGTGAACCACCAGGGCCAGTTCCCCACCGCCACAATCTCCTTCAACCTGGCCCCGGGCGTGAGCCTCGGGGAAGCGGTGAAGGCCGTGCAGCGGGTGCGTCAGGATATGGACCTGCCCCCCAGCCTCAAGGCCGGCTTCCAGGGGACGGCCCAGGCCTTCGGCGCCTCCCTCACCAACACACCCCTCCTCATCCTGGCGGCGGTGCTCACGGTCTACATCCTGCTGGGCGTGCTGTACGAGAGCTACATCCACCCCATCACGATCCTGTCCACCCTGCCCTCGGCGGGCGTGGGGGCCCTTCTGTCGCTCATGCTCTGCCGCACGGACTTCAGCGTCATCGCCCTCATCGGCATCATCCTGCTCATCGGCATCGTGGAGAAGAACGCGATCATGATGATCGACTTCGCCCTGGAGGCTGAGCGCAAGGAGGGTCTGCCGCCGGAACAGGCCATCTACCAGGCCTCCCTGCTGCGCTTCCGGCCCATCATCATGACCACCATGGCCGCCATGCTCGGCGGCGTGCCGCTGGCCCTCGGCTCCGGCGTGGGCGCCGAGCTGCGCCGTCCCCTGGGCATCGTCATCGTCGGCGGCCTCATCTTCAGCCAGGTGCTGACCCTCTACACGACGCCTGTGATCTATCTGGCCTTTGATCGCCTTGCGCGTCGCTTGCGCGGGGCGCACCGGGCTTCGCCCAAAAGCATAAGCGAATGACCTTCTTTGCCCCCTCCCTTGCCTGCTGCCGCCTAGGCGGCAGCCATCTCCAGGCGGCACGCCTGGAGCAAGCGATGCGGTGAGCATCTCCACCCCCTTCATCCGCCGCCCCGTGGCCACGACCCTGCTGACCGTGGCCCTGGCGCTGTTGGGGGCCATCGCCTACCAGTTCCTGCCGGTCTCGCCCCTGCCCCAGGTGGAGTTCCCCACCATCCAGGTCTCAGCGGGTCTGCCCGGGGCCAGCCCCGAGACCATGGCCTCCTCCGTAGCCACGCCGCTGGAGCGCCAGTTCGGCCGCATTGCCGGCATCACGGAGATGACCTCCGCCAGCAGCCTGGGCTCCACCAACATCACGCTCCAGTTCGACCTGGGCCGCAACATCGATGCCGCCGGCCGGGATGTGCAGGCCGCCATCAACGCCGCCCGGGGCGACCTCCCCGCCAACCTGCCGAACAACCCGAACTACCGCAAGGTGAATCCCGCCGATTCGCCCATCATGCTGCTGGCCCTCACCTCGAGCCTGATCCCCCGTGAGCGCATGTACGACATTGCCTCCTCGATCCTGCAGCAGAAGCTGTCCCAGGTCGAAGGGGTGGGCCAGGTCTTCGTGTGGGGCGGTGCCCTGCCCGCCGTGCGGGTGGACGTGAACCCGGCGCTCCTGAATGCCCAGGGTCTGGGTCTGGACGATGTGCGGCTGGCCATCTCCGCTGCCAACCTGAACCGCCCCAAGGGCGACCTCAGCAGCGGCGGGACCAGCTGGTCCATCACCACCAATGACCAGCTCATGGGGGCCTCGGACTACCTGCCCCTCATCCTCCGCTACCGCAACGGCAATGCCGTGCGCCTCGGTGACGTGGCCCGGGTGACGGACTCCGTGGAGAACGTCCGCAACTCCGGCCTGTCCAATGGCGTCCCGGCCATCATGGTGCCCATCTTCCGGCAGCCGGACGCCAACATCATCGAGACCGTGGACCGCGTCCGAGCCCTGCTGCCCCAGCTCCAGGGCTCCCTGCCGCCCACCGTCGAGCTGAAGGTGCTCATCGATGCCACCCGCACCATCCGGGCCTCGGTGCACGATGTCCAGATCGCCCTGTGCATCTCCATCGTCCTGGTCATCCTGGTGGTCTTCGTCTTCCTGCGGAGCGTGCGCTCCACCCTCATCCCCAGCGTGGCCGTGCCGGTCTCCCTCGTCGGGACCTTCGGCGTCATGTACCTGCTGGGCTACACCATCGACAACCTCAGCCTCATGGCCCTCACGGTGGCCACGGGCTTCGTGGTGGATGACGCCATCGTGGTGGTGGAAAACATCACCCGCCACCTCGAGAACGGCATGAGTCCCATGGAGGCCTCCCTCCACGGCGCCAAGGAGATCGGCTTCACCGTGGTCTCCATCAGCATCTCGCTCATCGCGGTGTTCATCCCCATCCTGCTCATGGGCGGCATCGTGGGCCGCCTGTTCCGGGAGTTCGCAGTCACCTTGTCCGTGGCCATCGCCATCTCCATGGTGATCTCGCTGACCACCACGCCCATGATGTGCTCCCGCATCCTGCGGCCCGCCTCGGAGGAAAAGCACGGCCGGCTGTTCCAGGCCAGTGACCGCGCCCTGCGCTGGGTCATGGGCGGCTACGAGCGGTCTCTGGGCTGGGTACTGAAGCATCCCCTCCTGACCCTGACGACCTGGTTCGTCACCCTCCTCACCACCCTGGCCCTCTACTGGTTCATCCCCAAGGGCTTCTTCCCCCAGCAGGACACCGGCCGCATCACCGGGTCCATCCAGGCCGCCCAGGACATCTCCTTCGGCGGCATGGAGAAGCTCATGACGCAATATGTGGCCATCGTCCAGGCCGACCCCGCCGTGGAGAACGTCACAGCGTTCGTGGGTGGGGGCAACACGGGCCGCATGTTCGCCGCCCTCAAGCCCAACAACCAGCGCAAGGACACCGCCGACCAGATCATCGGCCGCCTGCGGGGCAAGACCGCCCACATCCCTGGTGGGACCCTGTTCATGCAGCCTGTGCAGGATCTCCGCCTGGGGGGTCGGGCCTCCAGCAGCCAGTACCAGTACACGCTCCAGGGCGAGGACACGCGGGAGCTGCTGGAGTGGGCCCCCCGGGTGCTGGCCAAGCTCCGCACCATCCCCCAGGTCACGGACGTGAACACGGACCTCCAGAACAAGGGGCTGGAGGCCTCCCTGGTCATCGACCGCACCACAGCCTCGCGCCTGGGCGTCAGCCCCCAGGCCATCGACAGCGCCCTCTACGACGCCTTCGGCCAGAGCTTCGTCTCCACCATCTACACGCCCCTGAATCAGTACCACGTGGTCATGGAGGTGGACACGCCCTTCATGCAGACGCCGGAAGGCCTCCGCCACATCTACGTCCGGTCCAACACCGGGAACCTGGTGCCCCTGAGCGGCTTCACCCGCCTGGAGCGCCGCAACACCGCCCTCTCCGTGAACCATCAGGGCCAGCAGCCCTCCGTAACCCTGTCCTTCAACCTGCCTGTGGGCGTGGCCCTGGGGGATGCGGTGGAGGCCATCGACAAGGCCCAGCAGGACATCCGCATGCCCGGCACCCTGCGGGGCAGCTACATGGGCACGGCCCAGGCCTTCAAGGCCTCCCTGGCCAACCAGCCCATCCTGGTGGTCGCCGCCCTGCTGGTGGTCTACATCGTGCTGGGGATGCTCTACGAGAGCCTCATCCACCCCATCACCATCCTCTCGACCCTGCCCTCGGCGGGCGTGGGGGCCCTTCTGGCCCTCCTGGCCTGGAAGACCGAGCTGAGCGTCATCGCCTTCATCGGCATCATCCTGCTCATCGGCATCGTGAAGAAGAACGCCATCCTCATGATCGACTTCGCCATCGAGGTGGAGCGCCGGGAGGGCGTGACCCCCGAGCAGGCCATCTTCCAGGCCTGCCTCCTGCGTTTCCGGCCCATCACCATGACCACCATGGCAGCGCTCCTGGGCGGCCTCCCCCTGGCCATTGGCATGGGCACCGGCTCTGAGCTGCGGCAGCCCCTGGGCATCGCCATCGTCGGGGGTCTGCTGCTCAGTCAGCTGCTGACCCTCTACACCACCCCCGTGATCTACCTCTACATGGACCGCCTGCGGCTGTGGGCCAAGGACCTGTGGAGCCGCTGGCACCCCGCGCCGACGGCCTGAAACGCACTGCTGTTACCCACGAAGACATCAAAAACCCAATATTGTTAACCGCGAAGACAGGAAGACCACGAAAAATGCCTTATCTTCCTTCGTGGTCTTCCCGTCTTCGTGGTTAGTTCTTGCTTTTGCATTTCTTGGCATCTTGGCGTCTTGGCGGTGATCTGTTGATCTCTGAACGCCCTGTCGGGCTTGAGAAGAACGACTCCGGGTGCGATCCTGGAAGGCCATGAAACTCGACCGCCTCGGCGACTTCCAACGCACTCACCCCAACGGTGACCTCCGCCTTGCCCATGCCGGCCAGACCGTCCGGCTGCTGGGCTGGTGCCGCCGGGCCCGGAATCTGGGCTCCCTGGTCTTCCTGGACCTCCGGGACCGGACGGGCCTGATCCAGCTGGTGGCCAACGAAGAGACCGCCGATCCCGCCCTCCTGACCCGCCTGAAGGCCGTGCGCAGCGAGTTCGTGCTGGCTGTCGAGGGCGTGGTGGCAGAGCGCCAGAGCAAGAACCCCAACCTGGCCACCGGCGACGTGGAGGTGCGGCTCACGGAGCTGCGCATCCTCAACACCGCCGCACCCCTGCCCTTCCCCCTGGACGACGAGAACGTGGGGGAGGACCTGCGCCTGGCCCACCGCTTCCTGGACCTGCGCCGCGACCAGCTCCAGCGGAACATGGTGCTCCGCAGCGAGACCGCCCACCTCATCCGCAACCACTTCCGGGAGCAGGGGTTCATCGAGTTCGAGACCCCCATCCTCACCAAGTCCACGCCGGAGGGGGCGCGGGACTACCTGGTGCCCAGCCGGGTCCATCCGGGCGAGTTCTTCGCCCTGCCCCAGAGCCCCCAGCTCTTCAAGCAGCTGCTCCAGGTGAGCGGCTTCGAGCGCTACGTCCAGATCTGCCGCTGCTTCCGGGACGAGGACCTGCGCGCCGACCGCCAGCCCGAGTTCACCCAGGTGGACGTGGAGATGAGCTTCGTGCGCCAGGAGGACGTCCAGGGCATCATCGAGTCCCTCATGGAGAAGCTGGCCCCGCTGGCCGGTCGCTCCGTTAAAGCGCCCTTCCCCCGCCTCGCCTACCGGGACGCCATGGAGCGCTACGGCTCGGACAAGCCGGATCTCCGCTGCCCCCTGGTGCTCCAGGACGTCACAGACCTGTTCGCCACCAGCGGCTTCAACCTGTTCCGGGCGGCCGCCGAGAGCAGCGGCCAGCGCCGGGTGCGGGCCCTCTTCTTCCCCGGCGAGGTGGCCGGTGGCCTCAGCCGCAAGGTGCTGGATGGCTACCAGGAGCAGGCCAAGCAGCTGGGCGCCGGCGGCCTGCCCTACGCCAAGTGGGGCAAGGACGGCCTGGCCAGCAGCTTCAAGAAGTTCCTCGAGCCCGCCGACGAGGCCGCCCTGCAGGCCCGCCTGGGGGTGAGTGGCGAGGGTCTGGCCATCTTCGCCATGGGCACCGACGCCCAGACCAGCCGCATCCTCGGTGACCTCCGCGTCAAGCTCGCCGCAGACTTGGCGGCCCAGGAACCCAACCCAGACCTAGCCAGGCTATTACTGGATAAGAGCGCATTTGCGTTTTTATGGGTCGTGGACTTCCCCCTGCTGGAGTGGAACGAGGAGCACCAGCGCTTCATCGCCTGCCACCACCCCTTCACCAGCCCCCACCCGGATGATCTCGACCTGCTGGAGTCCGACCCCGGCGCCTGCCGCGCCGTGGCCTACGACCTCGTGCTCAACGGCTTCGAGGTGGGCGGCGGCAGCATCCGCATCCACGATGCGGAGACCCAGAGCCGCATGTTCCGGGCCATCGGCATCGGGGCCGAGGAGGCCCGCGCCAAGTTCGGGTTCCTGCTGGACGCCCTCAGCTTCGGGGCGCCGCCCCATGGGGGCCTGGCGCTGGGCCTGGACCGGCTCGTGATGCTCCTGGCGGATGTGAGCAACATCCGGGAGGTCATCGCCTTCCCCAAGACCGCCCAGGCCCGCTGTCTCATGACGGACGCCCCCAGCCCCGTGGACGAGCGGCAGCTGCGGGAGCTGCACCTGCTCCCCGAGTCCCGCCAGACCTACCGCGTGGGGGCCGTGTTCTTCGAGAGCGCCGAGGGGGGCAGCTCCGACCTCCGCACCCAGGCCTTCCAGCAGATCAGCCAGCTGACCCCCCGCCAGGCCCAGGGCCTGGTGACCCTGGATACCCAGGGCCAGATCCTCGATGCCCAGACTCTCAGTGGACCCACCTTCGACTTCTGACCCGGGCGCCGTTGCCTGGGTCCGGGGTCAGCCCCTTACCCCTGTGCGACAATCACCCAGGCCACAATGAACGATGAGGAGTCCCATGACCGCAGCTCCTGGCAAGGCCCCCAAGAAGGAAAAGGTAAAGCGCCAGACGCCCGAGGCGCGGGCGGAGGCCCTGCGCTACAACCACATGATGTACGGCCCCACCGCCAAGGAAGTGCGCCCGGTCATGAAGAAGGCCAACCTGGGTGGGCCCTACCTCAGCCACCCCAAGTTCCAGAGCCTGATGGAGGCCTTCAAGAAGGGCAACTCCTTCACCTTTGATGTGACCGACAAGGGCAAGAGCTACGCCGTTACCACCGAGGGCAGCCAGATCCTCTTCGGCGGGAAGATCATCTACTACTCCCGCCCCCTGAATCGCCACGAGGACAACCTCCTCATGGACCGGGAGGCCACCCTCCAGTACCAGAACGTGGATGCGCTGGTCCACCTCGTCGCCGCAGTCATCCGGGCCCTGCCGGAGCTGGGCGCATCCCAGCTGGGCGTCATGAACCAGGAGCTCTACTACGGCGCAGACAAGCTGGATGCGGGCATGGCCGAGCAGGGACCGAACCTCCTCGTTGGGGCCTATCGACACCAGCGGGTCCCTGACGCCCTGCGGAAGTAGGGGCCATCCATAGCAATGCGGATCGACCTACTTGCTACAAGCGGGGTCATTTAATCGTCTTAGCATCGACACCAGATTCCTTGAGGGCATCTTTGAGAAGGAGAATCTGACCTCCCATCTCCGTGAGGTCGACTGGCCACTCCGTCTGGACGAGCATTATCTGACCGGTATATTTGTCCGCCCTGACCAAGACCCCGAGCCGCTCCGGTTGGACAGCAGTGACCTTGCGAAGATCAAAGTCATACCGAATCAGCACGAACACAGTATCTGAACCCTCGTATTCCTGTTTGGGTGGCCACTTGCCAGCCTCAATCGCTTTGCTTTTTTCGGCGATGGGCAGGTCGTCGAATAGGGCCTGCATGGCCGTCATGGACCAGCGATTACGTTCACCCAGTTGCATGGGGACATAGATTTCCCCCTCCTTCGAGAAGAAGGGGGAACCAATAAACATGGGCGGCTGGCTCCTGCTTTTTCCGTTGCCGTCCGAAATAGAGTCGACAAACTTAGGCGAT
>CAIMFT010000068.1 GCA_903840385.1 uncultured Holophagaceae bacterium | reverse complement strand
TGCGGCCCCAAAAAGGCCGTTCCAGCCGCCGCCCCCTTGGCCGGTCGCAGGCCCGGAGGCCCTGTCGGCGTAACGGCTTGCCTTCGTGCCCTTTCGGCAGTGCTTCGTGTCCTTAGTGGAGATCTTTGAAGGTCCGATTTGGCGGAGCAAGGCCCTTTTCATTTCACCTGAATGAGCCTGTCCCGCCGGGCGCGCAATATCCGGTCACGAAGAGCTGCGGCGTCCTCGAACTTCATCTGCGAAGCCAGCTCCTTCATTTTCTTCTCCAGCTTGGCCAGCTCCCGCTCGAAGGCCTTGTCCTCCAGGTAGAGCAGCGGCTCCTCGGCGGCGGCCTCCTCCTTCACCAGGTTGATGAACTCCCGGGCCAGGGCCTCGCCCATGACGTCATCCAGGTTGCGCTTCACCGTCTCCGGGGTGATGCCGTGGGCCTCGTTGTGGGCCAGCTGTTTGAGGCGCCGCCGCTCGGTCTCGCCGATGGCCTGCTTCATGGAGCCCGTCATCACATCCGCATAGAGGATGGCCTTGCCCCGGACGTTGCGGGCCGCCCGGCCGATGGTCTGGATGAGGCTGCGGGCGTTGCGGAGGAAGCCCTCCTTGTCCGCGTCCAGGATGGCCACCAGGGTGACCTCTGGCAGGTCCAGGCCCTCCCGCAGCAGGTTGATGCCCACCAGCACATCGAACACCCCCCGGCGCAGGTTCTTGAGCAGCTCCACCCGCTCCAGGGTGTCGATCTCGCTGTGCAGGTACTCGGCCTTGATGCCCAGCTCGCGGTAGTAGCTGGTCAGCTGCTCCGCCAGCTTCTTGGTCAGCACCGTCACCAGCACCCGCTCGCCCCGGGCCGTGACCTCCCGGATCTCCGCCAGCAGATCGTCCACCTGGGTGCCCACGGGCCGCACCTCCACGATGGGGTCCACCAGCCCCGTGGGCCGCACCACCTGCTCGACAAAGGACCCGCCGCACTGGCGCAGCTCGTAGTCGCCGGGCGTGGCTGAGACATAGACCACCTGTTTGACCCGGCTCTCAAACTCTTCGAACTTGAGCGGGCGGTTATCAAGGGCTGATGGGAGGCGGAAGCCGTAGTCCACCAGGGTGGTCTTGCGGGCCCGGTCGCCGTTGTACATGCCGTGCAGCTGGCCCGTGGCCACATGGCTCTCGTCCATGAAGACAATGAAGTCCTCGGGGAAGTAGTCCAGGAGCGTGTGCGGGGGCTGGCCCGGCTGGCGGCCGTCCAGGAAGCGGCTGTAGTTCTCGATGCCGCTGCAGTGGCCCATCTCCTTCATCATCTCCACGTCGTAGATCACGCGCTGGTGGAGGCGCTGGAGCTCGACGATCTTGCCCTCGGCACGGAAGGCCTCTTCCCGGGCCTCCAGCTCGGCCTTGATCTCCCGGATGGCGCTCTTCAGCTTGTCCTCGGGGGTCACGTAGTGGGTCTTTGGCCAGATGGTCAGCTCCTCCAGCTTCTCCAGCACCACGCCGCGCAGGGGGTCGATCTTGGAGAGCCGCTCCACCTCGTCGCCCCACAGCTCGATGCGGTAGCCCACGTCCTCGTAGGCGGGGTAGACCTCCACCACGTCCCCCCGCACCCGGAAGTTGCCGGGCTCAAAAGCGATGTGGTTGCGCTGGTACTGGATGGCCACCAGGTCCCGCAGCAGCATGGCCCGGTCAATGGTCTGGCCGGGTCGCAGGGTCACGGACAGGTTCATGTAGGAGGAGGGATCGCCCAGGCCGTAGATGCAGCTGACGGAGGCTATGACGATGGTGTCCCGCCGCTCCAGGAGACAGCGGGTGGCGTTGAGGCGCAGCTTCTCCAGCTCCTCGTTGATCTTGGCGTCCTTGTCGATGAACAGGTCCCGCTCCGGGACATAGGCCTCGGGCTGGTAGTAGTCGTAGTAGCTGACGAAGTACTCCACCGCATTCTTGGGGAAGAACTGCTTGAACTCACTGAACAGCTGGGCCGCCAGCGTCTTGTTGGGCGCGAAGATGAGCGCCGGCCGCCCCGCCCGGGCGATGGTGCTGGCCATGGTATAGGTCTTGCCGGACCCCGTCACCCCCAGCAGGGTCTGGCAGGCATCCCCCCGCCGCAGCCCCTCCACCAGCTGCGCAATGGCCTCCGGCTGGTCACCGGCCGGCTCGTAGGGCGCATGCAGTTCAAACGGGATCGCTTTAGCCATGAGTCAAAATCAAACCACGAAGCCGGGCTCCGCGGTGAACACGCTGCTACACCTTGCGGAGGATCAAGCACCCATTGGTGCCGCCGAACCCGAAGCCGTTGTTCATGGCGTACTCAGCGTCGAAGGTGCCGGCTAGGTTGGCGGTCACGTCCAGGTTGCACTCGGGGTCCTGGCTGTCCACGTTGATGGTGGGGGGGATCTTCCCGGTCTTCACGGCCAGGGCCGCCACGATGGTCTCCAGGCCGCCGGCGGCGCCCAGCAGGTGCCCGTGCATGGACTTGCTGCTGCTGACCTTGATCTTCTCGGCGTGGTCGCCAAAGACCTTGCGGATGGCCATGCACTCCAGCTTGTCGCCCACGGGAGTGCTGGTGCCGTGCATGTTGACGTAGCCCACCTGCTCAGGGGCGATGTCCGCATCCTTCAGGGCCGCCCGCATGACGCGCTGACCACCCTCGCCCTCGGGGGCCGGGGTGGTGATGTGGTTGGCGTCCCCGCTCATGCCATAGCCGGCGACTTCGGCGTAGATCTTCGCGCCCCGGGCCACGGCCAGCTCGTACTCCTCGAGGATGACGATGCCGGCACCCTCGCTCATGACGAAGCCATCCCGGCCCACGTCGAAGGGACGGGAGGCCCGCTCGGGCTCGTCGTTGCGGGTGCTGAGGGCGCGCATGGCCGCAAAGCCGCCCACGCCCAGCTCATTCACCACGGAGTCACTGCCACCGGCCATCATGCGATCCGCATAGCCGAAGGCGATGAGCCGGGCCGCATCGCCGATGGCGTGGGCGCCCGTGGCACAAGCCGTGGCCACAGCGCTGTTAGGACCCTGCAGGCCGTACTTGATGCTGGCCTGGCCGCTGGCCAGGTTCACAATCAGGCTGGGGATGAAGAAGGGGCTGGTACGGCGGGGGCCACGGTAGCCCCGGGCCTCATCCCAGATGGTGCTGAGGCCGCCGATGCCGCTGCCGATGTAGGTCCCGAAGGCCTCCCGCTCAGCCTTGGTGAGCTCGATCTTGTCGAAGCCCGCATCCACCCAGGCTTCAGCCGCCGCGCCCAGGGCGTAGTGGATGAAGATATCCATCTTCTTCTGCTCTTTCTTGTCGATGAACAGGTCCGGGTTGAAGCCCTTGACCTGCCCCGCGATCTTGCAGGTGAAGTCGGTGGTGTCGAAGCGGTCGATGAGCCCGATGCCGCTCTTCCCGGCAAGCAGGTTGTCCCAGGTCTCAGGAACAGTCAGCCCGCAGGGGTTAACCGTACCCATTCCTGTAATCACGACACGGCGGCGCTGGACGGTCCTGGTCATGGCCTCACCTCCTGGGGTCGAAATGCGAACGTGCCGCAGGGCCATGGGGGGCTCTGCGGCACGTCATGCTCGCGATGGCTTAACCCTTCGCGTGCTTCTCGATGTAGGCGATGGCGTCGCCCACGGTGCGAATCTTCTCCTGCTCGCTCTCAGGGATCTCGAGGCTGAAGGCCTCCTCGATCGCCATGATGATCTCGACGGTGTCGAGGCTGTCAGCGCCAAGGTCGTCCACGAAGTGGCTGGACTCGGAGATGGAATCTTCGGGCTTGGCCAACTGCTCGGCGATGATGGCAATAACCTTCTTGCGTGCTTCGGCCATGATGGTTCCTCCAAACGAACCTGGAAACCGTAACACACCCCACGGGCAAAATCCAAACCCCGAGTAAAGGTCGCCGCCCTGCCCCGGTGTCAGAATGGCAGTGGGGCAATCCTTGCTCCGGAGAAAAGGCCCATGCCCCGTCCCCGCACACTGGAAGAACCCGAGGAGGGCTGGCCCCTGGGCTGGGGTGCGGGCCTGGTGGAGTTCCGGACCTTCCTCGTGGTGGAGCGCGGGCTCTCTGCCAACACAGCTGCCGGCTACCTGTCGGATCTGGCCCACCTGGCGGCCTGGGCGGTGGCCCGGGACCTGCCCTCGGTGACCCTCACCCGGGACCACCTCTCGGCCTTTCTGGCCTGGCAGCAGTCCCAGGGCAAGGCCCCCCGCAGCCTGGCCCGCATGAGCTCCAGCCTGCGGGCCTTCCTCACTTTCCTGCGCATGGAGGGCGGCGAGGGCGCTGGCCCCGAGGCCGTGGTGAAGGCACCCCGGCCCCCGCGCATCCTGCCCCGCACCCTCGGCGAGAGCCAGGTGGAGGCCCTGCTCGCCGCCCCGGACACCGCCACCCCGCTGGGGGTACGGGACCGGGCCTGGATCGAGCTCCTCTACGCCTCAGGCCTGCGGGTCTCGGAGCTGGCGGGCCTGCCGGCCCTGGCGGTCTTCCTGGACGAGGGCTTCCTGAAGGTGGCAGGCAAGGGCCGCAAGGAGCGCCTGGTGCCCTTCGGCGCCAGCGCCGAGGTGTGGCTCCGGGCCTGGCTGGCGCTGCGGCCGGGCTTCCACCCCCGGGGTGCAGAGCTGTTCGTCGGCCAGCGGGGCGAGGGCCTGACCCGCCAGCACCTCTGGCGCCTCCTCAAGACCTATGCCCGCCAGGCGGGCCTGCGCGCCGAGGCCGTGAGCCCCCACGTCCTGCGCCACGCCTTCGCCACGCACCTGCTGGACCACGGCGCCGACCTGCGGGCCGTGCAAGCCATGCTGGGCCACGCCGACATCAGCACCACCCAGATCTACACCCACGTCCACCAGACCCGCCTC
>CAIMFT010000067.1 GCA_903840385.1 uncultured Holophagaceae bacterium | reverse complement strand
GCGAAGGGACCTCGAACTCCCACCATGCCGCTACTTCGCCGGGCAGCACTGGTCCGGTCCCAGCAATGAGCACCGGTCCGGCCATCCCCTGTGGATCACCCCTCACACCGTCGGGATCTTGGCCAAGGCCTGCGCCAGTCGTGCGACGGCCAGATCCAGCTCGGCTTCATTGGCCTGGGCGAAGCCCATGCGGAAGGCGGGCTCGGGGTTCTCCAGGAAGAAATGCGACGGCGCATTCAGCACTAGTCCGCAACCCCGGGCCGAGCGAATCCAGGCATCTGCGTCCACGCCGCCTTTGTTCTTGACCCACAGCCCCATGCCGCCACCGGGAAGGGCAACCTCCAGGTGCTCCCCCAGCCTGTCTCTGAGCAGAGCCACTAGATAGTCTCGTCGTGCCTGGTACACCTTCCGCGCCTTGCGCAAGTGGCGGGATAGTTCCCCATCCCGAATGAGGTCCGCCACCGCCCATTCCAGGGCGGCATCTCCAGCCTCCTCGATGTTGCGCTTCACCCGTGCCAGGAGGGGCACCAGGGGGGCGGGTAGCACCAGATAGCCCAGGCGCAGTCCCGGAGCTAGCAGACGCGAGAGGGAGCCGATATGGATGACCTGGCCGCTGACATCCTGGGCCAGGAGGGGTTCCGCGCGGCGCTCGGAGTAGGTGAACTCGCCGTCGTAGTCGTCTTCCAGCACCGCCATGCGATGCTCGGCCGCCAATCGAAGGAGCTCCGCTCCCCGCTGCCGTGACATGCTAACCCCCGTCGGGAACTGTCGGCGGGGCGTAAGGTAGAGCATGCGGATCCGCTCCTTCTTCAGGAGGGCTTCCAGGGCGGCGGGATCCATTCCTTCTGGGTCTACGGGCACGGCCCGTAGACCCAGCCGAGCACCCTGCTGGAATATTTCCCAAGCACCGCGGTTCCCGGGGTTCTCCACCGCCGCGAGATCGCCGGGGCGTGACAGGGCGTTCACCAAAAGAGCCAGGGCCCCCCGACTGCCCCGGGTGAGGAGGATGCGCTCGGGCCCTACCTGGATCCCGTGGCGCTCCGAGATCCACGCGGCCAGGGTCTCGCGCAGGAGGGAGTTCCCGAGGGGATCCCGGTCCTGGAGCAGCCTGGAACCATGGCGGAGCAAGGCCCGCTGGTAGGCCCGGGACAGCTCCACGGCCGGGGCCAGGCGAGGGTCCGCAGCTCCGTCGGCCAGCAACAGGGCCCCAGTAGGCGTCGTGGAAACGGGCTGGAACAGGCTGGGCAGGTCGAACCCGAGTTCGGTGGGGGGCTGCGCGGGCTCCGGCGATTTGGGTCTGTCCTGGGAGGGTAGTTCCTGCGCCACGTAGGTCCCGCTATTGGCCACGGTGACTACCCACCCCTGGGCTTCCAGATCCTGGAGGGCGGAGACGACCGTCTGGCGATGGACCCCCAGCATCTCCGAGAGCACGCGAGAGCCTGGCAGTGGCGTCCCTGGGGCCAGGCGCCCCTCCAGGATGGCCCGCTGCAGCGTGCGCACGACACGCTGCCCCAACGCCACATTTGGGGAATCATCGAGGATGAGGAGCAAATCTCGTGTGCGCATGGGAGCCTGAAAACCTGGGACCGACTAGACCCGTCATTCTCTATTGAAGCTTGGATTTCCATTGGTCCGGCACCGGGATCTGTGCCTGGTCCGGTTCGCCCTGGCTGGTGAGCCGACGCGCCTCGTCCTGGAGCGGGGCCAGGATGCGCTTGAGGTTTACGTTATAGCGGAGGGCCTCCAAGAAGGACTGTTGGGCCCGATGGGCCCACCGGCGGCTTGCGGGTCTGTCAGTCTGGGCCAGTGCCAAAAGCAGTTCCCCGCGAATCAAATGGGTCCTCCCTACGCAGGGGGAAGGGGCATTGAAGATGAATGTCGTTCCGAGAGAGGACTTCGGGCCGAAAGTCCGGGACGCAGCATAATCCTCTCCGTATTGGGTGGCCTGGAGGATTGGTTCGGTTTCCTGCAATCCCCGGCGGAGCGTAGCGGACGCATTCCCTCCTGACTTGGCCTCGAGCAGGCAGAACTCTGCCAGTCGGTCAGCAAGAACCAATTTATTGGACCTCCTATTCGCCATCTCCGCATCCAGGGCCTCACGGGTGATTCCGAGCAGGGGGCCGGCATCCCTGGCCTGATCCAGAAGATACCGCGCCAGGCAGATCCGGGCCTTTGCAAGTAGGTCGGCCCCCGGCGCGAAGGGCCCCTCCTGCTTCGTCTTCAGGCGGTTCAGGCAGGCCTCCAATTCGGCCCAGGCTTCCGAACCGCCAAGGTACTGGGCCTGGAGAAGACGAAGCTGGAGGTCGAACTGTGTTCCCAGGGCGGTGTCCCTGTAGCGAAGAAGGCGCTGCTCTGCATCCCGGAGAAGCGGCGCGGCATCACCACCCCTGAGGCCCAGATACTCGGCCTGAAGCAGCCTCGCCTCGAAGGCGCTCCATCCAGCATTCACGGTGGGACCTGGGTCCTCCTGCCGGAGGATAGGCTGCAGGAAGGTCGCGGGTTCACCTCCCGACTCCAGGGCGGACTTCCCTACTGTCAATGAGAAGGAGATGAAGGTGTCAGACATTCTGGTGAAGTCTGCTCCAGGGACAGGATGGCTATCCATGAACCGGCAGGCTTCATCCGCGAGCCCAAGGAAGGAATGGCCGCTCCACCCGCAGGTTCGAATGTAGTTGTTCATCCCTTGGAAACCGATGTTCACCAGCCTTTCGTCCTTGTCGGCCCAGGCTTGCTGCAGGAGACCCAAAAGCTCTCTTCCTATGGGCTCCGGACTCTGGCCTCGGCTTAGCCGCGAGCGAAGGCCATCCGATCCCAGGAACATGGATAAAGTCGAGGTGAGCGACAGGTCCTTGGCGGAGACGCGCCGCCCTCTTCTCAGCCAATCCTGCACCTGTTCGAGGTGGGCTCCCCGATCCAAAATGGGCTCGGTAGGGTAACGGACCTGTTCCTGGCAGGCCCGAGCCAGTCGAAGGTAGATCCCAGGGTGGCTGGGAGCGATCAGAAGGGCTTCCTGCAGAAGCCTCCAAGCCTCATCCCGCAAGAGACCCACTTCCTTTCCAGAGGACGGGGGCCAGGTCTGAGACGCCTTGATGGAGGTCCACCAGAGCCTGGCAGCCTTGTTATTGAGGGCATCCGCCTCCTCCAGTAGGCCGTCCAAATCATCCGGGAAACGGGATCGGTAGGTTCTCGCCACGGCCAGGGCCCTATCAGTGGCGTGATCCTCCTGGGCCCAGACTTCGAGTTGTTCCGCCATGTGGGCGAGTCGGGCCTGATCAGGATTGCCGCGCCCCTGGAGCATCCGCCGCGCGGGCTCGAAGTAGCGCTGGCGGGCTACGCCCCTCATGTTTTCAGCCGTCTCCCCATCTTGTGCCGCCCAGGACGCGTAGAGCACCCCCCGGAAGGATCCAATTAGGGTATAGGCCAGCCAGGTGCGGGCGCCTTCCGTCCGAAAACCCAGGTCCCAGGCTTTCTGGAAGTGCACGCCGGCCATGCGGTCGTTCGGATCCAGGAGCAGCAACATCTGCCCCAAAGCCAGGTGTCCGGGCCCCTGCACCGCGCGGCCCTGTCCGCTCATCTCGCCTTCGATGGCCTTGAGGATCCCGCGCACCTGCCCCAGCTCCGGCTCGATATCGTGCGCCGGGAGTCGGTAGGAATGGTCAACCCGTTTGCGGGTTTCCTCGACGAGTTTTTGGAAGTGGTGGTCCCACTCCGCCCGTTGGTAGACATAGCGGCTGTATTGGATGCCGAGCCCCGAGCTGACCAGGAGCGCGGTCAATCCCAACCCAACGACCCAAGCCATGCGTCGGTTGCGGCGGGACCATTTGCTCATCCGGTACCACCAGGATCGCCCCATGGCCTTCAAGGGTTCGCTGGCCAGGAAACGGTCCAGTTCCTCGGCCAGTTCCTGGGCGCTGGCATAGCGCGCGCCAGGAGCCTTTTCCATGCAGCGATGGACGAGGGCTGCCAAATCCTTGGCCACGCCAGGAAGCCGTTGCCGCAGGGGCACCGGCGGCTCCTTGGCCATGCACTCCAGAAGGCCCTGGAAGTCCTGGGTCTGAAAAGGGATCACCCCTGCCATCAGGACGTACAGCATCACACCCAGGGAATAGACGTCGGTGCGGGGGCCCAGGCGCGACGGATCCCCTGCAAGCTGCTCGGGGCTCGTGTAGGGGGGCGTGCCTAGAGGGCAGCCACCGGTGGTCTCCGAGGACTGCGTCCGCATCATGCCAAAGTCGCCGACCATGGCCAGAAGCGAGCCGTCCTCCGCCTCCTGGACCAGGATGTTGTTGAGCTTCAGGTCCAGATGGATCAGGTCCCGCTGGTGGGCGGCGTGAACCCCCAGGGCGATGTCCCGGATGAGTTTTATTTTCTGCGTCTGGCTCAGGGAGGATGCCAGGCGGGCCAGGGTGGGACCTTCCACCAGCTGCATGACGATGAACCCTTGGCCCACCTCGTAGATGCGGCAGACATTGGGATGCTCCAGCTGGGCCTGGGCCCGGGCTTCGGCCAGGGTGGGCCCCGCTTCGTCCTTGAGCACCTTGAGGGCTACGTGGCGCTGGAGCAGTGTGTCCATGGCCTTGAAGACCTTGGCCGTGGCACCCTCTCCCAGAAGCACCAAATCGCGATAGCGATCTCCCAGCCCAGGCAAGCTTCCGATGGGCGCTGGGCCCTGGAAAAGGGGATCCGCCCAGGACCCCGCCTCGCCGCCGATGGCCTCCCAGGCGAGGGAATTTAGCAAAGCTTCGGACACCCTCCCGGTCTTGAGGAGCGAGGCCAGCTGCTTCCCCCAGAGACTCGTTCCCTCCGCAAAAGCCTGCGGGGCCCCAGAGACTTCTTCATCAGCCCCTTCGCCCTGCACCAGGCCCCGAGTCTGGGCCTCGCGCAGGATGCGGGATTCAAGGT
>CAIMFT010000066.1 GCA_903840385.1 uncultured Holophagaceae bacterium | reverse complement strand
TTGGTAGCGGGGGCAGGATTTGAACCTGCGACCTTTGGGTTATGAGCCCAACGAGCTACCGGACTGCTCCACCCCGCGGTAGGGATCTGAGTGTAGCAGGGAAGGGCGAAGTGGCAAGGACTTGATATGCTCTGGGGACGAACGGGAGGCTTGATGCTGCGGCGATGGATGGCGGGGTTCCTGCTCGGCGCTGTCGCTCTGGGAGCGGCGCCCCGCACCTGGACGCCGGAGAAGTGGTTCGACAAGCCGCGCTCGCCGCGCATTGCCAACTACCGCATCGAGGCCACGCTGGACTTTGAGCACAAGACGCTGGAGGGGCGCGAGACGCTCTCTTGGCGCAACACAGGCACGGCCCCCACGCAGGAGCTGCCACTCCATCTGTACCTGAATGCCTTCAAGGGACCGCAGAGCCTCTTCGTGAAGGAGAGCGGCGGTCAGCTTCGCCTAGACCAGATGGCCCGCACTTCCGAATCAACCACCTGGGGCTACTGCCGCCTGCTGAGTGCCCGCATGGAGGGCAAGGACCTGGAGGGCCACGACGGTGAGGACGAGACGGTCCACTGGTTGCGCCTGCCGCGCCTGGTGGCACCCGGGGAGACCATCCAGGTGGAGGTCACCTGGGAGAACCGCTACCCGAAGGTCTTCGCCCGCAGTGGCTGGGCTGACGACTTCCTCATGTCCGGCCAGTGGTTCCCCAAGGTGGGCGTCTACCAGGGCGACCGCTGGAACTGCCAGGCCTACCACGCCGCCACGGAGTTCTTCGCCGACTTCGGCGTGTACGACGTGGCCCTGTCCCTGCCCAACGCCCTGGGCCTGGCCCACACGGGCACCCAGACAAACTTCGTGACCGAGGTGGAGACGGATCCCAAGCGCCCCCTCAACGTCATCTGGCGTCTCCATGCGGAGGACGTCCACGACTTCGCCTGGGCCGTCCGGCCGCGGGAGAGCTGGCGCAAGCCCGAGATGCACGAGTACCGCGGGGTGCAGGTCTTCTACTACCTCAACGACCGGAACCGCGCGAACCTGCCCAGGCAGCGGCGGGCCGTGGAGAACGCCCTCCGCTGGAGCGAGGAGTGGTTCTTCAAGTACCCCTACCCGACCCTCACGGTCATCGACACGCCGGGTGAGGCCTCCGGGGCCGATGGCATGGAGTACCCCACCCTCATCACGGCGGGGTCCATTCCGTTCGATCCCCTGAAGCAGCGCTTCATGCCGGAGGTGGTGACCATGCACGAGTATGGCCACCAGTTCTTCTACGGCCTGCTCGCCAGCGACGAGGTGCACGAGCCCTGGCTGGACGAGGGCTTCACCAGCTGGTTCACCCACAAGGCCATGGATCGCACCTACCACACCCTGCTGGGCGGGCGCCGCTTCCAGCTGCCCACGGACTTCCTGGAGTGGGGGGCCTACTGGACGCTGCCCTCGGCGGACGCCATGACCCGGGCCGGTCACCGCACCCGGGACCTCCAGAGCTACTTCATCCAGGCCTATGGGAAGCCCACGCTGGTGCTGAACCAGCTGGAGGCCATGCTGGGCCGCCCGGTGATGGAGCAGGTGATGCGGGCCTACGCCCAGGAGATGGCCTTCCGCCACCCCACTCGCGCCGACTTCCGGCGCATCGCCGAGCGGGTCTCCGGTCGCGACCTGGGGAACTTCTGGCGGGACTTTGTGGAGGGCACGGAGGTGCTCGACTACGCCATCCAGGGCGTCAAGGAGCGGGAGGTCACCCAGGGGGGCTGGCTATCCTCGCCCGATAAGCCGCCGGTCTTCGCGGCCCCCCAGCCGGCAGCGCCGGGCCGCGTGGGCTCCATCACGCTGGAGCGCCGGGGTGGCATCCGGGTGCCGGTCACGCTCTGGGTCCGGCTGGAAAACCGTGAGGAGCAGCGCCTCTCCTGGGACGGCCAGGACCGCTGGATCACCTACGAGTTCGACTCGCCCGTGGTGGCGGCCGTGCTGGATCCGGACGGCAACTACCCCATGCTCAAAGACCGCCTCCACGCCACCTACACCGCCAAGCCCACCCGGCGCGGCTTCCACTACTGGTCCCAGATGGTCTGGGGCGCCGTCGCCGGCTTCCTGCAGGGCTGCGGCATCGGCTAAGTCTTCGCCCCGCTCCTGCGAGATCAAAAGTGGAACCGCAGATGACGCAGATGACGCAGATGGGCGGCGTGTCTCACTCCGGGCACTGACCGAAAAATAATGAGATGAACGCGGAGGCCTACCGGGCGGCGTCGCCCATGCGGATGCTGGTCAGGTTGCCCTGGGCGTCCAGATCGATGAGGATGGGGAACCAGAGCAGTCCCAGGCGCTCCAGGGGCAGGCGGCTGGCGGCGAAGTGGGCGCTGCGCCCAGCCTGCCGGAGCCTTGTCGCCAGGGCCTTGGCCTCTTCCTCGGGGGAGCCGGAGAGGCTGGCGTCGCGCTCGTCCAGGGCCCCGGTGGCACTGGGGACGATCCAGACGGTGTCCGGGGCCAGCGCGGGCAGGCCTGCCTCCTCGTCGGGGCAGATCCAGATGTGGCGGGCGCCCAGCTCATCCAGGCGGCGGTCCGCCGAGGCGAGGTCAGGCAGGCTCCAGAACCGCAGCACCGGTGAGGGGCCACCCAGCAGCCCGAAGAGGCTCTGCACGCCCTTGAAGACGCCGCTGTCTGGCCCCGCCAGCTGGCGCACCCGGACCAGCCGGGCTTCGTCCTTCCGGGCCAGGGCCCAGCAGAGGGCGTGGCGCAGGGCGAGGCCCCGTACCAGGGGTGGTCCGGCGCTGAGGAGGCGGTCCTCCCAGAGGTGCTGCAGTGCGGGGGGGAAGGTGCCCTGCCGTACCTGCTGCTGGCCCCAGCGCCACAGCGCCAGGGCCGTGCCGGAGCGGCGCAGAGGGAGGGCACCCAGGCGGGCGGTGCGGCCCTCGCTGGGGGCCTTCAGGAGGGCGGTCAGGGCGCGTGCCTCTTTCTGGGCGGCGCCGCTGGCGTAGGGCGATTCCGGCGGTCCTGCGGCGGGGTCGAAGGTGGCGGCGGCCCGCAGCCAGCGCAGGTCCAGGGCGGCCTGACCCCGCAGGGCCGGGGCAGGGGGCAGGGTGCGGCCCCAGTCGTAGGCATCCAGCAGCTCAGTCTCGGCTGCAGGGGGCGCCTGAGGCTCGGAGCGGAGGAGGCGGGGCGGTTCCTGGGCGGGGAGGGGGACCATGGTGGGGCCTGCTGGGATCCGAGGTTGAGGCCCCGGCCGCTGAACCGCAAGCCCCCAGCTCGGTGCAAGGTGGGGTCGGCCCGCCCGCTTGGTGGCAGAATGGGGGGCCGCACCCTTTCGGAGTTCTCTTGCTCACCGCCCCGTCTCCCCTCACGCCCCGCGAGCGCCTCGTCGTGGCCCTGGACGTGCCGTCGGCCCGGGAGGCCCTGGCCCTGGCCGATCAGCTGGCGGGCCGGGTGGGCATGCTCAAGGTGGGGCTGGAGCTGTTCTGCAGCGAGGGTCCTGCCTTCGTGCGGGAGCTGCAGGCCCGGGTGCCCGTGTTCCTCGACCTCAAGCTGCATGACATCCCCAACACCGTCCGCCGGGCCATGGAGGCTGTCCTGCGGCTGGATCCCCGGCTGGTGAACGTTCACGCCCAGGGCGGTCCCGCCATGCTCGAAGCCGCTGTGGAAGCCGTCCGCGCCCACCGGGCAGCGGGGGGGCGCACGGAGCTCCTGGCGGTCACGGTGCTCACTAGCCTGGATCGGGAGGCCCTGGCTGCCCTGGGCCATGCCGCCCAGCCGGATGAGCTGGCCCTGGCCTACGCCAAGCTGGCGCACCAGGCGGGCTGCGGCGGGGTGGTCTGCTCCGCCTGGGAGGCTGCCGCCATCCGCGATGCCTGCGGCGAGGGCTTCCACCGCCTGACGCCGGGCATCCGCCCCGCCGGCGCAGCGCACCAGGACCAGGCCCGGGTCATGACCCCGGCCCAGGCCGTGGCCAGCGGCTCCACCTGGCTGGTGGTGGGCCGTCCCATCACCCATGCCCCGGACCCTGCAGCGGCTGCGGAAGCCATCGTGGCGGAGATTCAGGCCTGATGACCGCTGGGTCCCCCCTTGTCTTTCGGCCATCCTTTGCCCAGCGGGCCATGGCGATGCTCCTCTTTGCCGGCTCCTGGCTGGTGGGCGTCCGGGCCCTGGCCCAGGTGCTGGAGCGCCTGCCCTTGCTGCGGGTCTCCCTGAAGGTTGCCGAGACCGCGGGGGAGCCCACCTGGTCCTTCTGGATCGCCATCGTAGCGGCCATCGGGGCCGTGGTGGCGGGCAGCCTCCTGCTCCTGGGCACGCTGCTGGTGGTCCTGATGGTCGAAGGCTCGCAGGTGCTGGTGGATGAGCTGGGCCTGAGCGTGGACCACGCCGCCCTGCCGACCCCACTGGCCCGCCGGCTGGGGGCCGGCCGCCTGCCCTGGAAGCGCATCTCGGGCCTGGAGCACACGGGCCCCTTCTTCGTGCTGCGGGGTGGTGGCGACCCAGCGCCGGGCGCGCCCCGGGATCCTGACCTGCGCTTCCTGATGGTGGAAGAACTGGAGATCCTGGTCCTCACCATCCTCGAGCGCAGCCCCAACCTGAGGCACCGGGACTGATGCCCCACTGGACGGAGCTCTTTGGGTTCGTCACCGGGGCCGCTTGCGTGGCTCTGCTGGTGCGCCAGAGCATCTGGAACTGGCCCCTCGGCATCCTCAACAACCTGACCTTCATCGTCCTGTTCTACCGGACCGGTCTCTACGCAGACGTGGGCCTGCAGGTCTTCTACATCGCCATCTCCATCTACGGCTGGTGGCACTGGCTACACGGCGGGCGGGACCATGGGGCCCTGGCTGTGAGCCGGGTGAAACCCCTGACGGCCCTGCTGCTGGCGGGGACCGTGGCCGCCACGACGGCGCTCCTCACCTGGCTCCTGCGGCACTACACCAACAGCACCGTGCCCGTGCTCGACTCGCTCATCACGGCCCTCAGTCTGGTGGCGCAGTTCATGATGACCCGCAAGTGGATCGAGAACTGGCCCGTGTGGATCCTGGCCAACTGCATCTCCGTGGGCCTGCTGACCTACAAAGGCCTCTATGTCACCAGCGCCCTGTATCTGGTCTACCAAGTCCTCTGCCTCATGGGCTGGCGCCAGTGGCGAGCAGCGCTGCGGGAACCGCTCCTGGCGAACAGCGACCAATGAGGGAAAAGCTTTCACCGCCAAGACGCCAAGGGCGCCAAGAACTGCACCTTGAAGATCAGCGCTCTTCTTTGGCGCTCTTGGCGACTTGGCGGTGATCTTTTGCCTTTTTTTCAAGGCAAACTCACCGCTTGAGGTAGTTCTCGGATCCTTGCAGGGTGGCTTTGGGGCCGTGGGCGGGGCTGCGCTTCCCGGAGGCCCGGGGTTTTCCCCACTGGTTGGCCAGGGCGGTGGCTTCGGGGTTGCCGGGGGCCAGGGCCAGCACTTCGGCCAGGTCCGCTCGGGCTTCGTCCAGGCGACCCAGTTTCTCCCGCAGCAGGGCCCGCTTGAGGAAGCCCCAGGTGTTGGCCGGCTCCCGCTGGATGACCTCGGCGTACTCGGCCTCGGCCTCGGTGAAGCGCCCAGCCGCCTCGGCGGTCTCGCCGCAGAGCAGGTTGGTGACGGCGCAGAAGCCCAGCCAGGCCTTCTGGGCTGCGAACTCGGCGGCGCTGAAGGAGGACCTGGCCTGGGCCCGCTGGGCGGCCTGGTCCAGGTGGCGCAGGGCCTTCTCCGTGTGGGCATCCACCCGGGCGAAGATCTCGGCATCCCCACTGGCCCGGTAGAAGTCCCGCTGGATGCGCCCCTCCGCCCGGTACTGGTCGAACATGCGCGTGCCGGGATACAAGGCGAGGGGGCTGATCTGGCAGTCGCTGGGGCGGGTGTCCCGGATGAAGGTGGCGCTCTCTTCCACATCCGCCCAGGTCTCCCCCGGGATGCCCGTGATGAGGTAGATGCCCAGGTTCATGCCCACCTTGCGGACGGCCTCCAGGGCCTTGCGGGCATGGCGCAGGTTGGTGCCCTTGTCCAGCAGGGCCAGCACCCGCTCGCTGCCATGCTCCACGCCAAACTGCATGAACTCGCACCCGGCCCGCTTCATGGCCACCAGGCGGTCCTCGTCCACCAGATTGACCCGGCTCTGGCAGTTCCAGAGGGGGTGGAGGCCGCTGCTCTGGATGCCGTCCATCAGGTCCAGCACCCGGCCCCGGTTGGCGGTGAAGGTGTCATCCCGGAAGCTGAAGTAGGTCAGCCCATGGCGGCCGTGGAGCAGGCGCAGCTCTCGGAGCACCGACTCGGCGCTCCGGAAGCGGATGGAGGTGCCCCAGAACTCCGGCGTGTTGCAGAAGTTGCAGGTGGCCGGACAGCCCCGGCTGGTGCTCAGGTAGGCCAGCTGGCCCACGTCATTGAGGAAGTCGGCCTCCAGGAATTCCGCCGGCATTCCCACGGTGTCCAGATTTTCCAGAGGCGGCTGGGGCAGGGTGGGGCCCTCCCGCAGGATCAGCCCAGGGGTGCGCCGCCACAGGTCTGAACCGGGTGCGGCCTGGAGGCGCTCCACGATCCCCAGCAGGGTCTGCTCCCCCTCCCCCTGGACAATGGCGTCCAGGGCCGGGCAGTCCTCGAAGACCTCCTCGGCCAGGTGGGTGGGGTGGGGGCCTCCCGCCAGCAGCACGGCCCCGGGGCAGGCCTCCCGGGCCCAGGCCAGCAGCTCCCCGGAGCGCTTGCGGTTGAAGGTGAACATGGAGACACCCACCACAGCAGGGTTCTGGGCCCGGAAGTACGCCAGGACCTCCTTCCGCCCCTTCCCGCTGAGGTTGGCCAGGCGGCAGGGATGCTGTCTGGATTTGAGCATTGCCTGCAGATAGCCGACCCCAATAGGGAGGAAGGTCATCCACTCGTCCCCGAAACCGCTGCGGGGGGCGCTGTAGGCAAGGAGGGTCAGGGGTGGGTTCACGGCGGGGTTCCAGAGTCATCCAGTCTACGGGATGGCCGATGAGAGAAGCAGCGACAGTGGGGGAGGGCCATTGACCGGCAATCTGATCCGGAACCAGGACGTCATTGCAGAGATCTTTCTCCGCGCCTCCAATCGGCGGGAGATGATGATCCTGGTTACCCCCTACATCCGGTTCGAGTCCTCCTTCCTCAAGGCGGAGGAGAGTGAGTTCCATGCCGCCGCGACCATGGGCCGGGAAGATGCCATGTTCGGGCTACGCAGCCCCGACCTGAAGCTGCGGTTCCCCCATGGGGTGAGCTTCCTGGAGGCTTCCACCCAGCTCCTGGGGTTTGGCATGTGCGATGGCAGGAGAAGCCTGCGGCTCTCCTTGCCGACGACCCTGCAGGACCAGGACCACCGTGGTGCCTACCGGGTGGATCGGGTGGGCCGGGTGCCGGTCACCTTCAGTACGCCCAAGTACGACCTCGTGGTGGGCACGCTGGTGGACATCAGCACCACCGGGGCCCGGATCTTCAGCACCCGGGACTTCCAGGATGATGAGCTGGTTCCAGGCGGGGACATGGCCGTCACCATCTCCCTGACGGAAACCATCCGGATCAACACCCGGGTCAAGCTGCGTCATGTGCACTTCCGCACCTTCGGCGTGGAGTTCCGGCCCCAGCTTGATGAGGACGTACTGCACCCCCTGTCCCGCTGGGTCTTTGAGAAGCGGGAGGAGGATCTGGAGCGCATCTCCCGCCGGGGCATCGAAACAGGCACTCCCACCGAGGCCATCCGCAACCAGACTACGGCCCCCGCTGGCCTGCTGCTGATCTCCGGGGAGGCCGGCCTGGAGGTGGTCCTTCAGGACCTGCTGGGTGGCCTGCAGCCCCTGACCCGGGTCCCCCCCACCATGACCGCCGTGCGGGATGCCTTCAGCCGCCGGCCGGCCCTGGTGCTCTGCCACGTCACCAACCTGAACCTGGATGCCCGGCGCCGGATCCGCACCCTGGTGGAGCCCCTCCAGGGACGGCTGCCCTTCCTGCTCCTGGGTACGGGCGTGGAGGCTGGCGGCCTGCTGGAGCTGGGCCAGGAGCTCAAGGCGGCGATCTCCATCGTCTACAACCCGGAGCGGGCCATCTTCCTGCAGCGCCTGGTCCAGGGTGTGCTGCGGCGTACCTACGAGGGCGGGGAGTCGCCCATGGCCCCGGCGGAGCCCGAGCCGGGCTGATCCATGTCAAGCCCCCCTCGGCGGGGGCGGAGCCGGTAGAATCAAGGCTTCCGGAGCCCCCATGTCTGCTGCCCCCGAACCGGCTGTCACCGAAGCCCTGGCCCTCGAACTGGGCCTGTCCCGGGACGAGTGGCAGGTCATCCTGCGCCTCCTGGAGGGCCGCCTGCCCACCTATCCGGAGCTGGGTGTCTTCAGCGCCATGTGGAGCGAGCACTGCTCCTACAAGTCCAGCCGGATCCACCTGAAGAACCTGCCCACCGAGGGCCCCCGGGTCATCCAGGGACCAGGCGAGAACGCCGGCGTGGTGGACATAGGTGATGGCTGGGCCGTGGCCTTCAAGATGGAGAGCCACAACCACCCCAGCTACATCGAGCCCTACCAGGGGGCGGCCACCGGTGTGGGGGGCATCCTGCGGGATGTCTTCACCATGGGCGCCCGGCCTCTGGCCAACCTCAACAGCCTGCGCTTCGGGGAGCTGACGGCGCCGCGCATGAAGGGCCTCGTGAAGGGTGTGGCGGCGGGCATCTCCGGCTATGGCAACTGCATGGGTGTGCCCATGCTGGGCGGGGATGCGGCTTTCGATGCCTGCTACAACGGCAACATCCTGGTGAACGCCTTCACCCTGGGGGTCCTGCGAGCGGACCGCATCTTCAAGGGCTTCGCCTCTGGCGTGGGCAACAAGGTGATGTACATCGGCTCCAAGACCGGCCGGGACGGCATCCACGGCGCCAGCATGGCCTCGGCGGAGTTCGGCGAGGGCAGCGAGGAGAAGCGGCCCACGGTGCAGGTGGGTGACCCCTTCACAGAGAAGCTCCTGCTGGAGGCCTGCCTCGAGATCTTCCAGACAGAATGGGTCATCGGCATCCAGGACATGGGCGCCGCCGGCCTCACCTCCAGCAGCTTCGAGATGGCCAGCCGTGCCGGCACCGGTCTGGAGATCCGCCTGGACCAGGTGCCCCAGCGGGAGGAGGGCATGACCCCCTTCGAGCTGCTGCTCAGCGAGAGCCAGGAGCGCATGCTGCTGGTGGCCCGGCCCGGCTGCGAGCCCCTGATCATCGGCGTGCTCCACAAGTGGGGCCTGGATGCCTGCGTGGTGGGCGAGGTCACCGAGACCGGTCGCTTCATTGGCAGCTGGCACGGCGCCCCGGCCATCGACCTGCCCATCCAGCCCCTGGTGGACGCCGCCCCGAAATACGACCGACCCCGCCAGCGCCCGGGCTACCTCGATGCTGTGAACGCCACGCCCCCGCCCGAGGACCTGCGTCCCGCCGAGGTGGAGCGGACCCTGCGCAGCCTGCTGCAGCAGCCCACGGTGGCCAGCAAGCGCTGGATCTACGAGCAGTACGACGGCACCGTGCGCAGCAACACCCTGCTGGGCATGGGCCGGGGCGATGCGGGCCTCATTCGCGTCAAGGACGAGGCCGGTAATGACACGGGCAAGGCCGTGGCCATGAGCAGCGACTGCAACAGCCGCTTCTGCTACCTGGACCCCTTCTGGGG
>CAIMFT010000065.1 GCA_903840385.1 uncultured Holophagaceae bacterium | reverse complement strand
GATGTGGAGGCGCACCTCCCGGGCTTTCTTCTTGAGTGGCACGCCGCTCAGGCCGCCGGCGCCCTGGGCCTCCACCCGGGCTCGCAGGGGCTCAGGCACCACGCCCCGGTCCAGGGTGGTGTTCGTTGCAATGAGGCCCGAGATGCCGGAGGCAACCGCCACCTCCACGATGGCGTCCAGGTCCTCGGGCGCCAGATCCGGGGCCAGCTTCAGCAGGAGGGGCTGGCCCTCAAGAGCCAGCTCCTTCCGTAGGTCAAGCATGCCCGCCAGCAGGGGCTTCAGCGCCTCCGGAGCCTGCAGGTTGCGGAGACCCGGGGTGTTGGGGCTGCTCACGTTCAAGGCGATGTAGTCCACCTCGGGGGCAATGAGGCGGTAGGCCGCGCGGTAGTCGTCCAGGGCCTGGGCCTCCGGCGTCTCCTTGTTCTTCCCCAGGTTGCCGCCCACGATCAGGCCGGCCGGTCGGCGCTGCAGACGCGCTGCCACCACCTCGGCGCCCTCGCTGTTGAAGCCCATGCGGTTGAGGATCAGGCCAGCTTCCGGGAACCGAAACAAGCGGGGCTTGGGGTTGCCCGGCTGGGGCCGGGGCGTGACGGTGCCGATCTCCACATGGCCAAAGCCCAGGGCCTTCCAGAGCGGCAGCAGGGTTGCGCCCTTGTCCAGACCCGCTGCCAGTCCCAGCGGAGTGGGGAAGTCGAGCCCCAAGGCCTGACACCGCAAGGAGGCATGGACCTGGGCTTCGGGCAGCACGGGCAGGAGGCAGGCGCCCTCGCCCAGCAGGAAGGCCAGGTTGTGGGCAGTCTCGGGGTCCAGGCTGAAGATCAGCGGCCGGAGCGCGCCGTAGAGATCCATTACTTCACCGTCACAGTGGCCACGGCTGTGATGGCCGGGAAGTCCTCCCGGTGGGCCTGCACGTGGTAGGTCCCGGGGGTGGCCGGGGCGGTGTAGAGGCCCGCAGGGGTGAGGGTGCCGCCGCCGGGTTCCACCACCCGCCAGAGCACAGGCTGGCGCAGGTACTGGACATCAGGCGCATAGTTGATCTCCGCCTGGAAGGCCTGACTGCCGCCCCGGGCCAGCACCACGGCGGTGGGTCGGAGGGCCAGGCCGGGCACGAAAGGCTCCTGAGGCTTGGAAGGGACGGCCTGGGGGCTCTCGCAGCCACCCAGGCTGAGCAGCAGGCCGAGCACCAGGCCGAACCGGGAGTGGCGACCCCACTCAGGGCGGAAGGCAGGGATGGCAGGCAGGGGCATGGGGACCTCGAAGGGTCAGGATAGCGCAGCGTCCGAGCGCTCGTCAGAAGACGCGGAAGGCCTGGAAGCAGGTGCAGGCCCAGCCCCAGCGGTTCATTCCGGCCTGGGTGTCCCGGCGGGTGGCGAGGGTGGCCCCCAGACGACCGAGGCCTGTGCGCCAGCGGGCCTCGCCCTGGAGGAGCCAGGTGGCCTCCGGTGCCGGGGCGGGCAGGGGGCTGGAGGCGTGCACCAGGAGCAGTCGGCCCCGCCCCTCCCAGGGCAGGGGAAGGCCCCAGGCGGCGCTGCGGGTGGCGGTCCAGGGTCCGAAGGCGGGGCCCAGGCTGTCGCCCCCGCTGGAGAACCCCGCCAGGTGCTGGGGCAGGGCCAGGGGACCGGTGGCTGGTCGGGCGGCACCGGCCCACTCCAGGGTGGCGTCCCAGCGCTCCCGGGCCAGCTGAAGGCTCGCCAAGGTGCGATCGGCGCCCTCCCAGCCACTGCGGCTGAAGACCAGGGACGCCCATTCCACCCCTGGCCAGCGGAAGCGGGCCTGGGTGAGGCGGGCCGTCTGCGTTGCGGAGGTGGGCGCTGGGCCGCCCAGGGCAGCCTTGCCCCCGCCAAGGGAAAGGGTCCCGAAGGTCAGCTCCAGTCGCTCGGCAAAGGTGGCCACCACCAGCCCTCCGTCCAGCCATGGGCGGCTGAGGTCCTGGCCTGCCACAGCGGCGGCCTGGCGCTGGGTCAGCTGGGGCAGGGTGTCCGGAACCGGGGCAGGGCCCTCCAGGCGGCCCCGGAAGGCCTCCAGGCGCCAGCGGCCCAGGGCCAGGCCCATGGGGGCTGTGGCCAGGGAGAGGCGGGGGAAGGGCTGGCCCCCATCGCCCAGCAGCTCCCCGCCGAGGAGCCCAGCGCCCCAGGCCAGAGGTGTCTGTTCCAAGGCCAGGCGCCAGCCGGAGTCCCAGCGGTAGGCCACTGCGCCCCGCTGGAGCACACCCAGGGTCCGGTTCCCATCCCGCAGGGCCAGGGCCGTGGCGGCGATGGCGAGGCCTTCCCTGGTCCAGCGACCCTGGACGCCCAGGCCCCAGCCGACCGTGCTCGTGCCAAGCCCCTCGCCGCCCATGAGCGGGGTCCGCAGGCCCTGGGCGCCAGCGCCGCCCCAGCCCACCTCGAAGGAGGGCAGGCTGGAGGGTTCGAGAGGCTCCTGGCCGAGGGTCCAGTCCAGGCGGTCCCGGCGCAGGGTCCCGGCTCCGTCCTGGAGGAGGGGGGCCTGGGCGCTGAGCCTGAGGGCCAGGAGGCCCAGGAGGGCGGCCCGACGCTTCATCCCGGCAGCACCTGAATGCGGACGATCCGGGCTCCCAGCTCCATCCCGTCGAGGATCTTCAAGGCCCGGTCCGGCGCCTCCACCTGGCCCACCCGGGTGTAGCGCCCGGTGAGGTGGGGGGTGGCGTTGGTGGTGATGAAGAGCTGGCTACCACCAGTGTCCTTGCCCGACAGGGCCATGCCGACGCTGCCCGGACCGTACCAGTCGAGGCTGTTCTCGCAGCGCACCGTGTAGCCGGGACCGCCGTCCATGGTGTCCACGGGGGAGCCCAGCTGCACCACGAAATCCGGCACCACGCGAGGCACCCGACGACCGTTGAAGTAGCCCTTGCGCACCAGCAATACCAGGTTGGCCACATTCATGGGGGCCACGGTGGGGTCCAGCTTCAGGGTGACCTGCCGCTGGCCGCTGAAGGTGATGCGCAGGCGCATGGGGCGGCCCCGCTCTGCCAGTCGGATGGCCTCGGCGAGGATGGCGCGATCCATGGGCCCCGGCTCGGGGGCCGTGGGCCAGGGGGTGGCGGGGTCGAGCTTGACCAGGGCGCGGCGGGCCTCCAGGCGGCAGGCCCAGTCCGGGTGCTGGAGCCAGGGTTGTAGCTGGGCGAGCTGCTCCGCCGGGGTCAGCTGCCAGCGGGCATAGCTCTGGATGAGGGCCTGCTGGGACTCGAACTGGTCGTCGGTCCAGACGCGCGCCGTGAGGGCCTTCAGGTCGGCCGGGGCAGTGGCCAGATCCTCCAGGGCAGCGGCCCGCGCGATGGCGTTGGAGCCCGCAAGAAGGCGGGTCCGGAGGGCGTCTGCAGCCGTGGGCGCCTGGTGCCGCAGGGCTGCCAGCAGGGCACCCTGGAGCGCGAGGTCCTTGAGCCCAAGCGGCGGCTCCTGGGTGAGGGCGGCCTGCAGGTGCGGCAGGGGCGTTCGGGCTTTGGCAAGCCCTTGCAGGCCGTACCACTGGGCCAGAGGGTCATCCCCACAGGGCCAGGGGGCTTGGCCCACCGGGAAGGCCTCGGCGGGGGCTGGGGTGGGGAGTCCCTCGGCTAGGCGGGAGAGGATGCCCAGGCAGGCGGTGGCGAGGGTGGCCGGGGTGGGCGCCTGGAGGCCCAGGCGGGGCCACAGGGGCGAGGCGGGCTCGAGGGTGTGGAGGCCGGTCAGGGCCAGCTCTCGGCGCGGCTCCCAGGGGGTGCGGTTCCAGGCATCCTGCAGGGCCAGGAGGGCGCCAGGTGTGGCCGGCACCGGCGGCAGCAGGCTCTGCTCCTGGCCGGCCCCCAGCAGCCTGAGGCGCGCAGCCTGGGCCCGGATGGGATCGACCTGCTGCCGGGCGGCAAGGAAGGCCTTGAGGCCAGGCGTCAGCGTGCCTCCGTTCAGGCGGGCCGTGGCCACCTGGGCATCCAGGTGCAGGTGCTTCGGCCAGGTGGCGGCTTCGGTTGCGGTCAGGCTCGCCAGGGCTTCCAGGGCCCTGGCGCTCTTCAGGCGGTTGAGGAAGAAGAGGGCTGTAAACCGCTCCTGGGGGCTCCGGGCGGCAGCGGCCCGGGTGAGCCAGAGGGCCTCCGTGGGCCGATCCAGCTCAGGGGGTAGCAGGTCCGGGGCACCGGGCGCCCCGATGCGCTGGAGGGTGCGCTCCAGGCGGGCCCGGTCAGCGGGTGACAGGGCGCTGCGCTGGGCGTCGGTGAAGGCCGGGGGCTGGCGCCGCCACTCGGCCTGGATGGCCTCACGCACGGAGAAGGCGGGCCCCCGGGCCAGCAGGGGCAGGCTCAGCAACAGCAGCAGGCGGCGCATGGGGACCTCGGCGAGCCTTCATCCTAGCGGCTCGGTACCGTGGTCAAGGGGTGCTTCGATTACACTGGGCGGGAGGAGGCAGGGTGGCCGCACAACAGGGACTCGAACGGTTGCGCGCGGCGCTCCAGACCACGGACCACCCGGAGGTCTGGATCCGGTTTCCCCGCCAGCTGGGCGATGTGATCTTCGCCATTCCCTTCTTTCATGCCCTGCAGCGCAACTGGAATGCCGAGGCCGCGGCCCAGGGCAAGGCCATCCGCTGGGTGGCTGTTGGGCACGCCATCGGCGCGGCCATTTTCAGCGAAGCGCACCCGGAATTCATCGCCGAGAGTGTCATCGAGGGCGGGGGCCAGCAGAAGCCCGACCCCTGGGCCCTCATCCGCCGCTGGCGTACCCAGCCGCCCGTGGCCTTCATCAACCTGAGTCAGTCGGCCCGCCTGGCCTTCGCCGCCTGGATGGCTGGCGTGCCCCTCCGGGCTGGGGACAACAACAACCACCTGAGCTTTCTCTACCACCACACCTTCACCTACCGGGACTTGCCCATCCACATCGTGCGCCGCTTTGAGCCCCTGCTCGAGCAGCTGACGGGCAGCCCTCGGCTGGAGTGGATGCCCCTGCGGCCAGAGCAGTTCGGTGGCCAGGGTGGGTTCGCCAAGCTCCAGGAGGCCGGCTGGCTGGGGGGGCGTTATGTGACCCTGGCCTTCGGAACCCGGGGCCACAACAAGCGCTGGTTCCCTGAGGTGTCCCAGTGGAGTGGGCTGGCGCGGATCGCGCTCGAGCAGGGCTTTGAGGTGATCTGGCTGGGTGGTCCGGACGAGGTGGAGCTGGGCAACCGCCTGGCCGCCGCAGTTCCCGGCACCCTCAACCTCACGGGTCGGACCACCATCCCTGAGGCCTGCGCCATCCAGAGCCGGGCCTGGGGCAATGTCGCCGTGGACACAGGTCTGGCCCACACCGCCGCCGGCACGGGGCAGCCCACGGTGACCATCAACGGCGCCTCGCCCGAGCAGCTCATCAACGCCCTGGGCCCGCGTGCCCTGTCTGTGCGCGGCCCCTGCATCGATGTGGCCGCTTCCCAGGCCTATGGCGGGGAGGAGATCATGGACACCACCGCCCTGCGCCTCACGCCCCAGCGGGTGTGGAACCTGCTGGTGGGCCTGGTGGTGGATGGGGAAGGGCGCCTGCTGAAGGCCTAGTAGCGGGGGTCCCGGCCCCGGCCGTTGGCCCGTGCGGCCCAGAGGCCCCGCCAGGTGGGCAGGAGCAGGCCCCAGCGGCCCTGGAAGAAGCGCTTCTGGAGCAGGTCCAGGGCCATGCCCAGGCGGGCGAGCCCGGCCCCTGGGTGGAGGTCCCGGTGCAGCAACAGGCGGTTGCGGACCCCATAGAACACTGTCAGCGGCGAGCGCCGCCCGGTCGTTGTACCCCGGTCGTGGGGAACGCTACGCTCCAGCAGGGCCAGGGGTCGGCCCAGGACATGGGCCCGGTGGCTGTAGGCGGCGTCCTCGAAGTACAGAAAGAAGTCCTCGGGCCAGGGTCCCAGGGCCGTCCAGGCCTCCCTGGTGACAAAGAGGGAGGCCCCGCTGAGGCTCTCCCGGGGGCCCAGGAAGCGACAGCCGGGGGGCGGCTCGGGATAGGGGGGAATGGGTGTGGCAAACCACTGCGGGTGGGCATCCGCACCGATAAGGCGGCCCCGGTCGCACTGGGTGTGGGCCCAGCAGGCCACCTCGGGCCGCAGGCGGGCCAGCTCCACCAGCTCCTGCAGGAGGGAACCCTCCACCACTGCGTCGTTGTTGAGGAACCAGAGGGCCTGCGCCCCCTCCGCCAGGGCCAGAGTTGCGCCCCGGTTGCAGCCGGCACCGAAGCCCGGGTTGTCGTGGGCCGTGAGGATGCGGAGGCTGGGATGGCAGCCCACCAGGGCGGCAGCCAGGTCATCGCCCGGGCCGTGGTCCACCACCACCACGGCATGGGGACATGGCTCATGCAGGGCCAAGGCTTCCACACAGCGGCGGGTGGCGTCCGGGGCCCCATAGTGCACCAGGACCACCGCCAGGGGGGCATCCCGCAGCGGCGTCGAAGTGTGGGAGGATAATGGGTTCATTAAGCAGCCAGCCGTTCTCAAGGGGTTCTTATGCAGATCAAAGGCATCGTACTCGCCGGTGGCACGGGTTCTCGCCTGTTTCCCCTGACGAAGGTGACGAACAAGCACCTGCTGCCGGTGGGCCTGGCCCCCATGATCTGGCATCCGCTCTGGAAGCTCAAGGAGGCGGGGATCACGGAGATCCTCATCGTCACGGGCACGGAGCACATGGGCGACGTGGTGGCTCTGATGGGCTCGGGCAAGGACTTCGGCTGCCGCTTCACGTACAAGGTGCAGGACGAGGCCGGCGGCATTGCCCAGGCCCTGGGCCTGGCGGAGAACTTTGCCGGAGACTCGCCGGTGTGCGTGATCCTGGGCGACAACATCTTCCAGGACAGCCTGCGCCCCGAGGTGGAGGCCTTCGCCCAGCAGGGCCAGGGTGCCCGCATCCTGCTCAAGCCTGTCGATGACCCCCAGCGCTACGGTGTGGCCGAGGTGGTGGACGGCAAGGTGCTGAGCATCGAGGAAAAGCCCAAGGCGCCCAAGTCCAACCTGTCCGTGACCGGGATCTACTTCTACGACGCCACGGTGTTTGACATCATCCGCACCGTGAAGCCCTCGGGCCGGGGCGAGATGGAGATCACGGATGTGAACAACGCCTACATCGAGCGGGGCCAGATGACCTCCGGCACCTTCCAGGGCTGGTGGACCGATGCCGGCACCTTCCCCAGCCTGGCCCACGCCAGTGAGCTGGCCTCGGGTGGGCAGCCACCGTTCCCCCAGGCCATGGGGAGGACCTAGGCATGGCCTTCCAAAAGGGACCCATCGAGGGCGTGGTCATCACCCCCTTCCGCAAGTTCGTGGATGAGCGCGGCTGGCTCTCGGAGATCTTCCGCCACGACGAGCTGCCGGCCTGGTTTCGCCCAGAAATGACTTATGTGAGCGTGACCAACCCCGGCGTTCTGCGTGGCCCCCATGAGCACGTGGACCAGGCGGACCTGTTCTGCTTCCTGGGCCCCGGCGACTTCAAGCTGACCCTGTGGGACAACCGGCCGGAGAGCCCGACCTACTCCAACCGCATCGAGGTGGCCATGGGTGGTAACAACCCGGGCTCCGTGCTCATCCCCAAGGGCGTGGTGCACGGCTACCGCTGCATCAGTGTGGAGTGTGGTGTGGTCATCAACTGCCCGGACCGCCTCTTCATGGGGCAGGGCAAGGCCGAACCCATCGACGAGATCCGCCACGAAGACGACCCCGAGAACCCCTTCGTCAAGGACGAGCTTACCCGGCGAGCGCACGTCTAATGAGGGTACTGGTCGCAGGTGCTTCGGGGCAGCTGGCCCATGCGGTCCGCCGAACTTGGCTGGACCACGAGCTGTTCCTGCCCGAGGAATCCGTGCTGGACCTGACCAAGCGGGAGGCCATCTTTTCGGTGCTCGATGAGGTTCGGCCCCAGGTGGTGATCAACTGTGCGGCCTACACCCAGGTGGATCGCTGCGAGTCTGAGGGGGACTTGGCGCACCTCATCAACGCCACCGCCGTGGGCTGGCTGGCGGAGGCCTGCGAGGCCCAGGGGGCGCTGCTCATCCAGATCAGCACGGACTATGTCTTCGATGGCATGGGCACCCGGCCCTACCGGGAGGACGACCCCACCAACCCCGTATCGGTCTACGGGCGCACCAAGCTGGCGGGGGAACAGCAGGCGGCCCGGTGCTCTCGGCACCTCATTGCCCGCACCAGCTGGCTCTACGACGCCTGGGGGAAGAACTTCCTGAACACCATGGTGAACGCCGCCAACCAGGGCCGGGCCCTGCGGGTGGTGGCTGACCAGCGGGGCGCCCCCACCACCTGCCGGGCCCTGGCCCGCCAGCTGAAGGTGGCCGCCGAGGAGGGCTGGCAGGGCTTGGTGCATGCCACCTGCCAGGGCGAGACCACCTGGCATGGCTTCGCCCAGGCCATCTTCGAGGCCAAGGGCATGGCCGTGGACCTCAGCCCCTGCACCACCGCCGACTACCCCACCCCCGCCACCCGACCTGCCTACTCCGTCCTCGACGGCCGCCGCCGCCAGTCCCTCGGCACCGACCTCATGCCAGACTGGCAACAGGCCCTCCGGGAAGTGATTGATCATCCGGAGTTATAACCTTCAACTTCTGCCTTTCTTCGTGGTCTTCCCGTCTTCGTGGTGATCTTCTTCGTTCCTCTTCCCGGTGAATTCCAATGACTGAAACCATCCTCATCACCGGCGGCGCCGGCTTCATCGGCAGCAACCTGGTGCACCGCTGGCACCGCAACCACCCGGGCGACCGCATCGTGGTGCTGGACAAGCTGACCTATGCTGCGGACCGGGCCCAGATCGATGGCATCGACGGCGTCGAGCTGGTGGTGGGCGACATCCAAAACCTGGAGCTGGCCCGGCACCTCATCGAGAAGAACCAGGTCTCCCGGGTCTTCCATCTGGCGGCGGAGAGCCATGTGGACCGCAGCATCACCGGCCCCGCAGCCTTTATCCAGACCAACGTCGTGGGCACCTTCTCCATGCTGGAGGCCGCCCGCCAGGCCTGGGCGGGCCAGCAGGACTGCCGCTTCCTGCACATCAGCACGGACGAGGTCTATGGCTCCCTGGGGGACGAAGGCAAGTTCCACGAGGAGATGGCCTACGCCCCCAACAGCCCCTACAGCGCCAGCAAGGCCGGCAGCGACCACCTGGTCCGGGCCTACCACCACACCTATGGGCTGAACGTGGTGACCACCAACTGCTCCAACAACTACGGCCCGCGCCAGCACCCCGAGAAGCTCATTCCTTTGGCCATCACGCGCATGGCCAAGGGCGAGCCCATTCCCATCTATGGGGACGGCATGAACATCCGGGACTGGCTGTATGTGGAGGACCACTGCGCCGCCCTGGAGACCGTGATGCTGAGGGGCACCTCCGGCGAGACCTACTGCGTGGGCGGCGACAACGAGCAGACCAACATGGCCCTCGTGGACCTGCTCTGCGACCTGGTGGACCAGCACTTGGGGCGCGCCGAGGGCACCAGCCGCGCCCTCAAGACCTTCGTCCAGGACCGCGCCGGCCACGACCGGCGCTACGCCATCGATGCCACCCGAATACAGACGGAGCTGGGCTGGCGGCCCCTGGAGACCTTCGCCACCGGCCTCCAGCGGACCATCGCCTGGTACCTGGACCGGCTCCGCTAGCGAAGCGCCTTCCGGGAGAACACCCGGTCTGTGGGACCCGTCTTCCCGGCCTTGAAGTCTGCGTAGGCCTGGAGCTCTATGTGGATGGCGTCCAGGCGGCCGCGGAACAACCACTTTTGAAGCCGGTACCAGATGCGCCTCCGCTGGCGGTCAAGGTGTTCCGGGAAGTAGCGCTGGATCAGCCACCAGCGGTTCCGGCGGTTGTAGAACTCCATGAGAGGGCTGCGCCGACCGGTGCTGAGGGACTCCAGGTGATGGACCACCACCTCCGGGACGCCGCTGGCCAGCAGTCCCTTGCGCCTGGCCTCGAGGGTGAGGGCCGGGTCTTCGTAGTAGAGAAAATAGTCATCGGGGATGAACCCCAGGTCCGCCAGCGTCGCGGTGGCGGCAAAGAGGGAGCAGCCGCTGACGAAGGTGAGTGGGTCCCCTTCCAGCTCCGCTGGCTCGCTCACGAAGGCGATGGCGAAGTCCCGGAGCTGAAGGCGGCCTCCCATGTAGGCCTGGGTATGGGGAGTGGGCTTGGGGTGCTCGGCCAGGATGGTGGTGCCCCAAAGGCCCACCTCCGGGCGCTCCTGAGCCGCCCTCACTAAATGGCTGCTGCTGCCCTCAGCCAGAAGGGTGTCGTTGTTCAGCACCCAGGCAAAGGGAACGCCGAGGCGGTGGAGGAGGCGGAGTCCCAGGTTGTTGCCCCCTGCAAAGCCCAGGTTGGTGGGGCTCCGAAGGACCGCCACCGTGCCGCTGGGGGCCAAAGCGAGGGTCCCCGGTTCCAGTACCAGATAAGGGAGCCCGGCGGCCGCCAACACCGCACTGGCATGGGGCCAGGTGGCATCAGCGTCGTTTTCAACCCAGAGGATCCGCGTGCTGGCGGGCTCCCTGGCCAGCAGGCTGCGCACGCAGGCAAGGGTCTCTTCTGGATGGTGGTAGTTGAGGACAACGATCCCCACCTGGGGGGTCGAGTCATCCTTAACGAGGCTCGGCACCATCATCTGCGTCCTGGGTAGGGTTGCTGAAAAGGAAAGACCGAATACCCAAACAGCAGGTTTCAGGTTGGACGCCTAGCCCCCCGGTGAGGGATTCGGGCAGATCGGGGTCGTTGCGTCTAATGTAACCTGTTGGGAAGGCGGTTTTTCATGCTCTTCGACTCCCCCTCATCCTTTGGCCGGGCCTTCCGTATCGTCACCTTCGGCGAAAGCCATGGGGCGGCAGTGGGGGTGGTGCTGGACGGCGTGAAGCCGGGCCTGCCCTTTGACCTGGAGGGCATCCAGAAGGAGATGGACCGCCGCCGCCCGGGCCAGTCGGACCTGGTGACGCCGCGCTCCGAGGGCGACAAGGTGCAGGTGCTCAGCGGCGTCTTCGAGGGCCTGACCACGGGCCACCCCATCGCCTTGGTGGTCTTCAACGAGAACCAGCGCAGCGGCGACTACAAGGCCATCTCGGACCTCTTCCGGCCCGGCCATGCGGACCTCACCTATGACCGCAAGTACGGTGTGCGGGATCCCCGCGGGGGCGGCCGCAGCAGCGGCCGGGAGACCCTGGCCCGCGTGGCAGCAGGGGCCTGGGCCAAGCAGCAGCTGGCGGCGCTGGGCGTGACCGTGCGGGGCTTCAACCGGGAGATCGCCGGCCTCGCCGGGACCGCCGTGGACTGGGCCTTCGTGGAGACCAACCCCCTCCGCGTGGCTGATCCTGCGGCCTTCGCCGCTCAGCGGGCCGCAGTGGAAGCCGCCCGGGCCGAGGGCGACAGCGTGGGGGGCGTGTGCGAGGTGTGGATTGAAGGCCTGCCCGTGGGGCTGGGTGATCCGGCCTTCGGCAAGCTGGACGGCCTGCTGGCCCTGGCCTGCATGTCCATTGGTGCGGTAAAGGGCGTGGAGCTGGGGGCGGGCTTTGCCAGTGCTCGTCTGCGTGGCAGCGAGAACAACGATCCCCTGGGCCCGGCTGGCCCCCTGAAGAACGACGCCGGCGGCACCCTCGGTGGCATCAGCACCGGCGCCCCGCTGGTGGTCCGGATGGCCGTGAAGCCCACCAGCTCCATCTCCAAGGCCCAGCAGACCATTGACCGGGAGGGCCGGGCCGCTGAGATCTCCACCCATGGCCGCCACGACCCCTGCATCGCGCCCCGCATCGTGCCCGTGGCCGAAGCCATGTGCGCCCTGGTGATCTACGATGCGTGGCTGACCCAGCAGGCCCTGCGCGAGGGCAGCGTTCCCAGCGTGGAAGAGTGGGACTGGGCCGCGGTGGAGGCTCTGTTTTCGCCAAGATAGCTGTGATGACCACCACATCCCTGGTGGCATGACGAAGCGGTGACCCAGCTTGGGTAGGTCGGTCGGATCATGGTCTGGATATGGAACCCGTCCTGCTCAGCTTTCATGCCCCGGTCCATGACCTGGAGCAGGTGGCCCACCATGTGGTGCGGGACGGCATGCCTGCCCATCTGCGGGAGTGGCAGCGCCGCTCCGGGGCCCGGGAGCTGGTCTACCTGGCCACCTGCCAGCGGGTGATGTGGCTGGTGTGGGAGGGGGATGCGGACGCCATCGACCCCGGCCCGGGCTGCCGCCGCTACGAGGGCGAGGAGGCCTGGACCCACCTGCTGGCCATGTCCACGGGCCTGGAGTCCGCCAACCTCGGCGACCGTGAGATCCCGGGCCAGCTGAAGGATGCTCTGGTGCAGGCCCGGGAGGTCGGCGTCGCCAGCGATGAGGCCCAGGCTGCCCTGGAGGATGTGATCCGCGAGGGCCAGCGGCTGCGCACCCGGCTCGGGCTCGCCGATGGCAATGTCAGCGTCGCCACCGTGGCGCTGAAGCACCTCCTGGACGCCCTGGCGCCCGGGGCTGCCGTGGCCCTGGTGGGGGTGGGACCCATGACCCGCTACCTGGCGGAGCGCCTGCCCGAGCGGGGCTTCAAGGTGGCGGTGGCCAACCGCACCCGGAGCCGGGCCCACGAGCTGGCGGACCCCCTGGGGCTGCCCACGGTGGACCTGCTGCGTCTCCAGCGGGACCCCGAGGGCTACGATGCCATCGTGACGGCCACCGCCGCCCCGGACCCCCTCTTCACCCTGGACGCCTGGCAGACCCTTCAGCGGACCCCGCTGCGTCTCCTGGACCTGGCCCTGCCACCGGACTCGGAGCCGGGTCTGGAGCTACTGCCCTGGATCCAGCGGGTGGACCTCAACGCCTTCCTGGCCCAGACCGCCACGGCCCGGGCCCAGCGGGCTGAGGCTGCCCTGAAAGCCGAGCCCTACCTGGTGGGCGCCGCCGGACGCCTGCGCCATCGGGCGGCGGCGCGGGCCCGCAAGCGGCGCCTGGTCTCCGCCCAGGAGCGTCTGGACTCGGCCTGGGGCGCCTTGGAGGAGGAAGCCCAGGTGCTGGAGCAGACCATGGCTGGCATGGATGAGGCCCAGCGCGAGGCACTGAAGGAAATTCTGGCCCGGGGCCGGACCCTGGCCTTCCGGGCCCTGGTCCAGACCCAGCCCAAGTCCCCGGCAGATGGAGAGGCGGTCACATGATGACTAAGCACGTGACGATTGCCACCCGAGGCTCTGCCCTGGCCGTGGGCCAGGCCGAGCCCATGGTGGCCTTTCTGCAGGCCCAGGGCTACGAAGTCACCTGGCGCAAGTTCACCACCGCTGGCGATCAGTGGCTGCTGGGCCCCCTGGACAAGCAGTCCGGCGGCGGCTTCTTCACCAAGGAACTGGAGGACGCCATGGGGGCGGGTCAGGCGGACCTGCTCATCCACAGCCTCAAGGATGTCTCCCTGGAGCGACCTGCCGGTATCGTGGCCGCCTGCATTCCCCACCGGGAGGACCCGGCGGACTGGCTGGTGCTGCGGCCTGACGCGCCCCTGGAGCTGGTCATCGGCACCAGCGCCGTGCGGCGCGAGCGGGTCCTCAGCCAGCTGTTCCCCAAGGCCCGCTTCACCTGGATCCGCGGCAATGTGCAGACCCGCCTGCAGCGGGTGCGAGATGGGGTCCTGCGGGACGAACCCATGCACGCCACCCTGCTGGCGGCGGCGGGCCTCAAGCGCCTGGGCCTCGACCTCGCGGGCCTGGTGGTGCGCCCCCTGAGCGCCGCCGAGCTGCCCTCGGCCCCGGGGCAGGGGGCCCTCCTGGCGGAAGCCCGGGCCGATCGCCTGGACCTGGTTGAGGCCCTGGCCGCCTTCCATGACCCCCTCACGGCCCGCTGCGTGACCCTGGAGCGGCGCGTTTTGGCGGGCATCGGGGGCGGCTGTCAGCAGCCCCTGGGTGCCCTGGCCACCCCCCAAGGCGATGGGAGCCTGCTGCTGCAGGTGGCCTATGCCCCGGACAAGGCTGTGCTGCGTGCCGAGGCCCGGGGCTGCGATGACGAGGTCCTGCTGGCCCAGGTCCTGAAGGGCATCGGTCTGTCATGACCACGCCCCTTGGCCTGCTTCGCTTGGCCCTGGCCCGACCGGCCGGACACCCCATCTCAGAGGCTGTCCGCAGGGCCGGCTGGGGGCCTGCCTATCATCCCTGCACCCAGTTCCAGCCCACAGGCAGCCCGCCCCCCCGGCCTTTCTCTGCGGTTGAGGCGCTGTTGGCCCTCAGCCCCGCCGGGGCCCGGGCTGTGGCAGCGGATCTACCAGCCGGGCTGACCTGCCTGGTGCAGGGGCAGGGCACCGCCGATGCCCTGGGTCGCCAGGACCTGGAGTTACTGATTCCCGATACCGCCCGGGCCGAGGCCCTGTGGGACCTCCTGCGGGCCAGCTTTCCCGAGGGCGGCGACTTCCTGCTGGTGCGCGGGGAGCGCAGCCGGGGCTACCTGGAGGGGATGGCCCAGGACACCGCGTGGTCCCTGCACCCTTGGACCACCCACCGGGAGGCTCCGGTGGAACCCCTGCCGCCCCTGGATGGGGTTTCAGCGGTGCTGGCCCTCAGCCCCCTCCAGGCCGAGGTGCTGGCCCCCCAGGCCCAGGGCCTCCTGCGCTTCGCCTGGGGCCGAGCCACCGCCGCCGCCTTTGCCCGGGCAGGTGCTCCGGCCGATGCCTGGTGCGAGCCCAAGGTCGACCTGCTCATCCAGATGCTTGCCCACCACCTGAACCAGGAGGAGTCCCCATGCTGAACCGCTCCCGCCGCCTGCGCACCAGCGCCGCCATGCGCAACCTCGTGGCCGAGACGGACCTCCGGCCCCGCCACCTGATCCAGGGCCACTTCGTCCAGCCCCAGCCGGGTAGCACCGAGATCTCCAGCATGCCGGGCATCTGCAACGCCGGCGTGGAGGCCACCGTGCGCCAGGTGGAAAAGGACCTGAAGCGCGGCCTGTCCAGCGTGCTGCTCTTCGGGGTGCCGGACGCCGACTCCAAGACGCCGGATGCCGCCTACGTCAAGGAACGGGAAGGCGTCATCCCCCAGACCGTGCGGGCCCTGAAGCAGGCCTTCGGGTCGGATCTCATCGTGATCACCGATGTCTGCCTCTGCGGCGCCACCAGCCACGGTCACTGCGGCCTGGTGAGCGAGGCGGGCGAGGTCCTCAACGACCCCTCACTGCCCATCCTCGCGGAGATGGCCCTGCGCCACGCCGAGGCGGGGGCCGACATCGTCTCGCCCAGCGACATGATGGATGGCCGCGTGGCCGCCATCCGGGCCCTACTGGACCAGAACGGCTTTACCCGCACCAGCATCCTCAGCTATGCCATCAAGCACGCCGGCGCCTACTACGGACCTTTCCGCGAGGCTGCCCACAGCAGCCCCAAGTTCGGGGACCGCAAGTCCTACCAGATGGATCCGCGCAACGCCCGGGAGGGCCTGCGGGACGCCCTGCTGGACATCGAGGAGGGCGCCGACATGCTCATGGTCAAGCCGGCCCTGCCCAACCTGGATCTCATCTACCGCCTGCGCCAGGCCACCCTGGCCCCCCTCTGTGCCTACCACGTGTCCAGCGAGTTCAGCAGCGTCAAAGCCGCTGACCGCCTGGGCTGGGTGAACGGCGATCAGCTGATGTACGAGCACCTCCTGGCCATCCGTCGCGCCGGCGCCGACATGATTGTCACCTACGCCGGGCGCGAGGCTGTGGAGAAGGGATGGATCTCATGAGCAATGAATCCCTGTTCCAAGAAGCGCTGACGCATTTCCCTGGTGGGGTGTCGAGCCCGGTGCGGGCGTTCCGGGCGGTGGGGGGGACACCGAAGTTCTTTCGCAAGGCTCAGGGGGCCTGGTTTGAGGACGAGGACGGTGTGCGGTTCCTGGACCTCTGCATGTCCTGGGGGCCCCTGATCCTGGGTCACGCCCACCCGGACATCCTGGCGGCGGTCACCGAGGCCATGTCCGAGGGCCTCACCTTTGGCGCCCCCAGCCGGCGGGAGCTGGCCCTGGCCCGGCGCATCAAGCAGCTCGTGCCTTTTGTGGAGAAGATGCGCTTCGTGTCCTCGGGCACGGAGGCCGTCATGTCCGCCCTGCGCGCCGCCCGGGGCTTCACCGGCCGGGAGCGCATCCTGAAGTTCGAGGGCTGCTACCACGGCCACAGCGACGGCCTGCTGGTGAAGGCCGGCTCGGGCCTCATCACCTTCGGCGCCCCCACCAGCGCCGGTGTGCCCAAGGCCATTGCGGAGCTGACGTCGGTGGTTTCGCTGGACGACCTGGAGACCCTGGAGCGCACCTTCGCTGAGATCGGCTCCGAGCTGGCCGCAGCCATCATCGAGCCCATTCCCGCCAACAACGGCCTGCTGCTCCAGCGTCCGGAGTTTTTGCAGCGGCTCCGTGAGCTCTGCACCAAGCACGGCGTGGTGCTGATCTTCGACGAAGTCATCAGTGGCTTCCGCGTGGCGCCGGGCGGCGCGGCCGAGCGCCTGGGCATCACGCCGGACCTGGCCACCTACGGCAAGATCATTGGCGGTGGCATGCCCGTGGGCCTCTACGGCGGCCGCAAGGACATCATGGGTGTGGTGGCGCCGGATGGGCCGGTGTACCAGGCGGGCACCCTGTCGGGCAACCCCGTGGCCATGGCTGCGGGCCTGGCCACCATGGCCCACCTGACCCCGGCCTTCTACGCCGCGCTGGAGACCACCGCCGCCGCCTGGGCCACGGCCTTCGAGACCATCCCCGGCCTGCGCTGCCCTCGCTACGGCAGCCTGCTCTGGCCGCTCTTCCAAGACGGCGTGCGCCGCAGCGATGCGGTGCAGGGCGGGGCCATCAGCACCTATAACCGCCTCCACAAAGCCCTCCTGGGCCAAGGCGTCTACCTCCCCCCCAGCGGCTACGAAGTGGCCTTCCTCGGCGGCGCCCACGGAGCCCCCGAACTGGCCCACTTCCAGCAAGCCGTCGCGGCTGTGGCGAAGGACTTTTGAAAAATGGAAAAAACGCTCGCGGAGGGGCGCAGAGATGGCGGAGGTCGCAGAGAAGTGCCTCTTGTGCTTTTCTCTGAGCTCTCCGCTGCCTCTGCGACCCTCCGCGAGAGTAGTTGCCTTTGACTGTTGTTGACTCTGGAGTACCCATGCAGCCTCTGCTTCGTGTTTTGAATGGCGAGACGCTCGACAAGCCGCCGGTGTGGTTCATGCGGCAGGCGGGGCGCTTTCTGCCGGAGTACCGGGCCATCCGGGCCAAGGCCACCTTCGAGCAGCTGCTCAGCGACTCGGACCTGGCAGCGGAAGTTACGCTCCAGCCCATCCGGCGCTTCCCGCAGATCGACGGGGCCATCATCTTCAGCGATATCCTGGTGATCCTCGACGCCCTGGGCTGCGAGGTGACCATCCCCGAGGGCGGGCCCCGCATCGGCAAGACCCTGGACCAGATCGACATCAACCGCCCCCTGGACGAGTCCATCTTCGAGCCGGTGCAGGCGGCCATCCGCAAGGTGAAGGCCCAGCTTCCTGAGCAGGTCACCATGCTGGGCTTCGCTGGTGCCCCCTGGACCCTGCTGGCCTACGGCATCGAAGGGAAGGGCAGCAAGAGCTGGACGAAGGCCAAGGCCTTCCTGCACCACGACCCTGTCCTGGCCCGCAAGTGGCTGGACAAGCTGGCGGACGCCGCCGCCCGCCTCCTCAACCTGCACATCGGCGCCGGCGCCCAGGGCGTCCAGCTCTTTGACACCTGGGCCGGTGAGCTGGACGCCCAGGACTACGCCGAGTTCGCCCTGCCGGCGGTGGAGCGCACCCTCTCCCAGGTCACAGCCGCACCCACCCTGTTTTTCGCCCGCACGGGCTACCTCCCAGACTCCCTGAATCAGCTCTCCTGCAAGGGGCTGGCGGTGCCCTGGCAGGTACCCATGGCCGAGGCCCGGCGCCGCTTCCCGAAGATGGTGCTCCAGGGCAACCTGGACCCCATCGCCTTGCTGGCGGGGCCTGAGACCGCCTGCCGCAAAGCCCGGGCCATCGTGGATGTCATGAAGGGGCACCCGCACATCTTCAACCTGGGCCACGGGCTCACCCCCGAGACCGATCCCGCCGTGCTGCAGGCCGTCCTGAACGAGGTCAAGGCATGACGGCCCTCGCCGATCTCATCCGTCGCTACGACCGGCCCGGACCGCGCTACACGGGCTATCCCATGCCGCCGGTGTGGTCCGAGGACTTCCCGGAGGCCGAGGTCCTTGCGGCTCTGGACCGCGCCGACCTCCGCCAGGACGAGGCCCTGTCGCTGTATCTGCACATCCCCTTCTGCCCCCGCCGCTGCGCCTACTGCGGCTGCAACGTGGTGGTGAGCCCCCAGTACGATCCTGTGGAGGCCTACCTGGCGGCGGTGACCCAGGAGCTGGACCTGGCCTGCGCCCACCTTAAGGACCGCCGCAAGGTCCTGCAGCTGCACTGGGGCGGCGGCACGCCCACCTACCTGAAATCCGAAGACCTGCAGCGCACCTTCAACCTGTTCAAGGAGCGCTTCGAGCTCCTGCCCGAGGCCGAGATCGCCATCGAAGTGGACCCCACCTTCCTGCAGCCTGATCAGCTGCCGACCCTGCGGGCCCTGGGCTTCAACCGCGTCTCCTTCGGCGTGCAGGACCTGGACGAGGGGGTGCAGGCCCTCATCACCCGCGGGCAGACCTGGCAGCACACCCTGGACGCCATGCGCCAGTGCCGGGAGCTGGGCTTCGAAGGCGTGAACCTGGACCTGGTCTATGGCCTGCCGGGCCAGACCATGGAGACCTTCCGGCGCACGCTGGACTCCACGCTGGAGCTGTCACCGTCCCGCATGGCCATCTACGGCTTTGCCTACCTGCCGAGCATCATGCCCTTCCAGCGCAGCATCCCCGCCGAGACCCTGCCCACGCCGGAGACGCGCTTGGACCTGCTGCTGCTGGCGTCGGAGGTGCTGGAGCAGGCCGGCTACGTGGCCATCGGCATGGACCACTTCGCCCACCCCAGCGACCCCATGGCCAAGGCCGTGCTGGAGGGCCGCCTCATCCGCAACTTCATGGGCTACGCCGTGTCAGCGGGCTCAGACCTGCTGGGCTTTGGCCCCAGCGCCATCTCCAACGTGGCCGGCGTCTATGCGCAGAACGAGAAGATCCTCGCCAAGTGGGAGCGCAGCATCACCGAGGGGCATTTGGCCATCCACAAGGGCCACCGGCTCACCGAGGACGATGAGCTGCGCCGCTGGGTGATCCACCACCTCATGGGGCACTTCGAGCTGCGCTGGGAGGAGCTGCAGCAGCGCTTCGGGCTGGACGGGCCGGTCTTCTTCGCTGACGCCGTGGCGCAGCTACAGGCGGAGATCTCCCAGGGCACCGTGGAGCTCCGCCCCGAGGGCATCTTCATCACTCAGCTGGGCCGACGCTTCGTGCGCAACCTGGTGCAGCCCTTCGATGCCTATCTCGCCGGGATGAGCGCCAAGACCGCCTTCTCACGCACGGTCTAAGTCCCCATTGTTCCTGCCCCTGAGGGGCCTATATTGGGGCTGTGGAGACCCGCCCGGTGGGTTCCCGCCCCTGAGGTTCCGCCCCGCTGGGGGAGCCCTTCGGTGGTCTTCGCGAAACTGCCTGGCCAACCAGGCCCTTCGCGGGGGGTTCCATGTTCAAGGCTGCGCTGTTCGTCGTGCCCGCCCTCATGCTCATGTCCTTCGACTCGAGCATCCCCGGTGCCGTGGAGGTGCGCCGCGGGGTCTATGTCCTCCAGGGTCTCCCGACTGCTGCGGTCTGCGATGCCATCCACCGCCAGCGCATCACCCACGTGGTGGACCTGCGCCGGGACGGTGAGCCCGACCTGGACTGCCAGGCCGAGGCCAGCCGCATGATGGAACTGGATGTGCGCTACCTCCGCTACGCCGTGGGGAAGGCGCCGCCCGCCGATGACTTCGACTTCCTGCGGGCCTTCCTCCGGGACCTGCCTCCGCGCTCCCAGGTGCTTCTCCACTGCAGCAACGGCAACCGCGCCGCTGCGGTGGTCGTGCCCTGGCTGGTGCTGGACCGCGGCATGCCGCTGGAGGAGGCGCTGAGGCTCGCCCATGAGGCCGGCCTGCGTCTGCCGGAGACCGAGGCCGCCGTCCGTAACTATGTTCTGCCCCGCCGCAAAGGCTGATCAGAGCCGGAGAGGAGACACCAGGGCCCAGATCCCCACGATGAGGGTGAAGACCGCTGCGCACCCCAGGGCCGTCCAGGCGAGCTTGGCCTGCATGGCCGGCAGCACTGAGGCCAGGCTGGTGCGGCCCCGGAAAGGCGAGAGGACGCCCACCCCCAGGGCCGTCAGAGCGCCGCCCAGCAGCGTAGCGTAGAGCGGATAGCCCACGAAGCCGTGCTCACGGTGCAGGAGGCAGAAGGGGCAGTGGTGGGTGGGCAGCTCGTAGATGTAGAGGTCGAACACGGAGACCAGGGCCACCAGGGCGATCACGAAGAAGGCGAGGCCAAGGAGGGAGAAGGCCAGGGCCCCCCGCCGGGTGCGGAGGAACCAGCCCCCGGCCACGGCAAAGGCCAGGAGGCTGCCCCAGAACAGCGGGTGCATCAGGGCTGGCGGGAGCCCCGCCAGCTCGGCAGCGATGCCTTCCCGGCCTTGGCCGAAGAGGCTGCCGCAGCAGGAGGTCATCACATCGGCCCGGAGGCCCGTGAGGTAGCGGGTCTGGAACCAGGTCTCGGCCAGCACCAGGGGGGCGAGGCCCAGCAGGAGGCCGAACTTGGGACGGATCAGCGGGCAGTCGTAGGCCCGGATATCGGCCCGGTGGAGGACGATCCAGGCTCCCGCCAGCAGGCAGGTGCCGACCTTCAGGAGCAGGGTGGTGTAGCCGTAGGGAGCCGCCGCCAGGGAGCCGGCGGCGCACATGGCACCCACAAACTGGCTGTGCAGGCCGTCGGCCGTGAAGATGAACAGGAAGAGCGACAGCACCTGCACGCCCAGGGCCAGAGAGAGGAGGGCGGACACCAGGTAGGTCCGGCGCTCCAGGGCCAGCTGAGACTCGGTGCCACTGTGCTGGTCCCAGTGGCGGAGGATCTGCCAGCCCAGGCCGGCGGCGGCAACCACCAGCAGGGTCACCAGGCCCGAGGCCAGGAGGAGGGCCAGGACGCCCGGGTGCTGGATCATGGGGCCGTCACCACCTGGCCATCCCGCATGACGATGACCAGGTCCGCCAGGGGCGAGTCGTGGACGATGGGATCGTGGCTGGCGATGAGCAGGGTGCGGCCGGCCCCCTTGAACTGGCCCATGAGCTCCATGAACTCGGCGGAGAGGCGGCTGTCCAGGTGCGCTGTGGGCTCATCCGCGATGATCACCGGGGGATCGTTGATGAGGGCCCGGGCGATGGCCACGCGCTGGGCCTCGCCGCCGGACAGGCGATCCACCGGAGCCTTCAGGTGGCGGGCCATGCCGAGGGCTTCCAGGCGGGTCACGGCCCGGGCCTCCACAGTCTCCCGGTCCTCCCCTGTGGGGTAGGTGGGCAGCATGACGTTCTCGAGCACCGAGATGCCCCGCACGAGGTTGAACTGCTGGAAGATGAAGCCGAAGGTGCGGCGGCGGATGGTGGTCAGGAAGCGCTCCGGCAGGCTGGTGATCTCCAGGGGGTCCGCATCAGCTCCCTGGGGCAGCAGGCCCGGAGGCAGGCCCCGCAGGTGGATGCGGCCCGAGGTGGGGCGGGCCATGCAGCCGATGAGGGAGAGGAGGGTGGTCTTGCCGGAGCCGCTGGGCCCCTTGAGCACCGTGAGCTGGCCACCGGGGATGTCCAGGGTGACTCCGGCCACGGCAGTGTAGGGGTTGGCCAGTCCGGCGGAGTAGGTCTTGACGACTTGGGCGAGCTCGATCATGGTCAGGACCTCATCGCCGAGTCGGGATCCGCCATGGCCGCGCGCCAGCAGGGCACCAGGGTGGCTGCGGTGTAGGGCAGGACCGTGAGGAAGAAGAGCACCGTGAGCTGGTAGGCGTCCAGGGCCGGAATCAGCCGGAAGCGGGGGAACAGCACTGACCAGCCCTTGAGGGCGTGCTCGAACAGCGTGGCGGAGAAGAAGAAGACATGGCCATAGGCCAGGAGAACGCCGCCCAGGAAGGCCGCCAGGGAGACCACGGCCCCCTCCCAGAACTTCAGCAGCAGCACGTCCCCGCTCTCCCAGCCGATGGACTTGAGGATGCCGATCTCCTTGCGCTCCTCGGCACTGAGGCCCGTGGCCTTGTCCCAGGCGAAGATGATGAAGGAGAGGATCGCCGAGGAGAGCACCACCACCATGAGACCGCCGCGCCAGTCAAAGGCCGCCTCGTAGGTGCGGAGCATCTCAGCCTTGAGGATGGGGCGGGCGTCCGGGAACTTCTCCACGATCTTGGCGGCGATGGTGGCCAACTCCCTGGGGTTGCCAGCCTTGACCGCCAGGTCTGTGGCCAGACCCTCCGGCAGATGGAAGAGGGTGCGCACATCGGCGGGGGTGAGGAGCACCAGGTCCGAGGCCACCAGCTCCGATTCCTCCGCCAGCACCTGCTGGATGGTGAAGAGGAGGGGCAGGCCGTCGTAGCCCCGGAGGGGCACCATGTCGCCCTCAGCCACCCGCATGTTGCGGGCCACGCCCCGACCGATGCGGGCCGAGCCGGGCAACAGGGTTGGGTCCGGGGAGGCCATGACGGTCAGGTTCCCGCCGTAGACGGGGTCGTAGTAGTAGCCCCAGAGGCGGGCTTCGGCCTCTTCCACGCCGCGGATCTCCCGGATGGCGTCGACCTGGGATGCCGGCATGGGATCGTGGCGTCCGGCCACCATGCGCTGGACCACCATGTCCGGGGCATGCTCCAGCAGTTCGCCGGCCTCGTGCTTGAGGGCCTGGACAAAGAAGACCAGGGACGCCAGGACGAAGACGACCAGGGTGTAGACGGCCGTCAGCGCCAGGTTTCGGCCCTTCCTCCGCAGCAGGGAGGAGAGCGCGAAGTCAAGGACGCTGCGATGGCGCTGGAGGGATGGGCGCATGGGGGCTCGGGAATTGGGGCGGGGCGAGGAGGGAACCGGAGGGGAAGTGGTCCAGGGCCATGGGGTGGTCCTGGAAGGCCGCATGGCGATCGGCCATGGCGGGGTGGCGCGTGTAGCGGGCTTCGGTGAAGAGGCAGAGGTCCGTCAAGCCCAGGCTGCGCACCAGCGCCACCCGGCCAGCCCGCTCCTGGGTGGCCGTAGCCTGCCGGCCATGGGCGTGCAGAAGCATGCCCGCAAACAGCGCCGCCAGGGCGCTGAACAGGGACAGGCAGAGGGTAGATGGGCGCACGAGGCTCCGCAGGTTCAGAGGGTGGGAAGGGGTGGGACTATTCCAGACCCTTTATGGTCGCCTGAGTGATCTCCTGGAAGGGGAGGATCTTCTGGCCCCGGTGGTCCTTCAGGAAGTCCTGGGCCTGGGGCTCGGTGGCAAAAGGCACCAGCTCCTTCCCCATGGGACCCATGACGTCACTGCCCAGGACGAAGAAGGCCTTCCGGGCGTCAATGTGCTTCAAGGTGTAGTAGTTCTTCACCTGGATGGTGGCAATGTCCTGGGCCCGGCGCTTGGGGGCGTAGCGCTTCAGGTCCTGCAGGTAGGTGAAGAGGTCCTTGGGGCCATCGAACCAGGCTTGGCCGCCATCCTGGAAGGTGACCACCGCCGCCCAGTTCGGGAAGTTGGGGACATGCATGCCGCAGACAGCGCAGCTGCCCTTGGGTGCCAGGCCCTTGGGGGGGGCCGGGGGGGCGCCGGCCTGGAGGGTCGGTGCCAGGGCCAGGAGCAGGACGGTGAGGAGGGCAGGAAAGGACCGGGTCATGAGGGGAGGCTCCGAAGAAGGTCGGGTGGGGCAGCGGGGCCGCATACTCCCCCCTGGAATTCTGGCAGATCCAACTCCGGAGGGGCTCATCAGTAAGCTGGGGGGTTGCCCGCAAGGGTGGATTTTCCAATTCCATCTCTTTTGTACGCTATAAATTGCTAAACAAAATACCTAGTCATAACCGGGTGTCCAGACTAGCCTTTTGGGACGGTGTTTCAGACGCCGGGGGAGCGGATAGTGCCTGAAGAGAAACACAGGCTGGTGATCGCCGAAGACCACACCATCTTGCGAGAAGGTCTCAAGGCTTTGCTGTCCTCCCGGCCCGACCTGGAGGTGGTGGGTGAAGCCGTGGATGGCCGGGAGGCTGTTCGGGCTGTCCAGGAGCTGACTCCGGACCTGCTGCTCCTGGATCTCTCCATGCCCCGCTCCAATGGTCTGGAAGCGTTGAAGGAGATCAAGCGCATCAGCCCCCAGACCAAGGTGCTGGTACTGACCGTCCACAAGACCGAAGACTATGTGTTCACAGCTCTCCAGGCTGGCGCCGACGGCTACATCCTGAAGGACTCCTCCTCCTCGGAGCTGACCCTGGCCGTGCGGAGCGTGCTGCGCGGCGAGCGCTATCTGGCCCCTGCCATTGCCAGCACCGTGGTGTCGGGCTACCTCAACTCCAAGGACGGCACTCCGATCCGCCCCAGCTTCGATGACCTCTCCAGCCGCGAGCGAGAAGTACTCAAGCTCATTGCCGAGGGCTACCGGACCAAGGAGATCGCCGAGTACCTCTGCATCAGCCCCAAGACGGTGGAAAAGCACCGGGCCAACCTCATGGACCGCCTGAACCTGCGCACCGTGTCGGCCCTGACGACCTACGCCATCGACAAGGGCCTGGTCACTAAATAGGGTCCTCGGGCAGGGGCCAGCGGGCCAGGATCATGGTCCCCGCTTCGGCGGAGGACGTGATGATCAGGCTGCCGCCGAAGAGCTCGGTGCGCTCCCGCATGGAGACCAGGCCATAGCCCCCGCCGGTGGCGCTGGGGGAGACGCGGACCTGGGCCGGATCGAAGCCCACGCCGTTGTCCGCGATGATCAGCTGCAGGTCGCCCAGCACCTGCCGGAGGGCCACCATGATGTGGGTCGCCCGGCTGTACTTGGCCGCATTGTTCATGGCCTCCTGGAGAATCCGGAAGACGTTGGTCTTGAAGGGGTCCGGGATCTCGAACTCCTCGACCTCGATGATGCGCTCCACGGTCATGTGGGGGTAGGTGGTGTGGAACTCCCGGGTGAACCAGGCGATGGTGGCCAGGAGGCCCAGATCGTCCAGGGTGGTGGGGCGCAGGGCCATGGAGATGCGGCGCACCTCTTCGACCGCGCCCTGGATCACAGGAACCACGGCCCTCAGGCTCATGCCGCTGCCTTCCGGGACGCCGCGAGCTTCCTGATCGTCGAGGGCCTGCTCCACCATGAACTTCACGGCGCTGAGGGACTGGCCGAGGCTGTCGTGGAGCTCCTGGGCGACCCGCCTCCGCTCGGTCTCCTGGGCTGACATGAGCTTGGCCGACAGCCGGTGCAGGGCTTCCCGGCTGTCCCGCAGGGCCTCCTCGGCCTTGTGGCGCTCGGTGATGTCCTGGATGTTCCCCAGCAGGGCGGTCTCGCCTGCGTAGCGGATCAGGGCCGTTCTGCCGCTGAGCCAGCGGGCTTCGCCACTGGAGTGGATGATGCGGTACTCGGAGTCGCGCGTGGCCACCTCGCCACCGATGCGCCGGCCCCAAACCGCACTCACCGTGGGCCAGTCCTCGGAGTGGACGAGGTCCGCCAGGTGCATGTCGCAGAGCTCGCGCATGGAGCGGCCAACCATCTGGAAGAACCGCTGATTGCCGAAGACGATCTTGCCATCCTTGTAGATGAATACTCCGGTGGGCGAGTTCTCCACCACGGTGCTGTACTTTTCCTCCGAGTCCCGAATGGCCAGCTCAGCGGCCTTGCGGTCCGTGATGTCCATGAAGGTATACACGAAGCCCGCCACGGAGCCATCGTTGCGCCAGATGGGCGAGCAGGTCAGGTAGGCCGGGAAGTTCCCTCCATCCCGGCGGAGGGCGCGAACCTCGCCGGTCCAGCCCTTGACGGCGCCGACGCCGCCCAGGCCAGCGCGGGCCGCTTCGGCGGTGAAGCCGGTGACCTTAGCGAGGGTCTGGTTCAGCACCTCGGCCTCGGCCCAGCCAAACATCCACTCGGCATAGCGGTTCCAGTACAGGATGGCCCCGCCCCGGCCCGTGGCCACAACCGCCTGCTGCACCACCGCCAGGATGCGGGCCTGGAACTCGATGCGGGCATCGGCCCGGGTGCGCTCCAGGGTCTGGGTCTGGATGCGGAGCTCAGCGTCCTGCCGGAGGAAGAGGTTGGTCGCCTGGAGTTCCTCCACGGCCCGATCAGCCTCGGCCTTCAGGAAGAGGCTCCGGGCCATGGGCCGGACCAGGAGGTAGTACATGGCTGGACCGCAGACAAGAATGAGGACGGTGGCATCCACCCAGGCCATGGCCCGGTGGTTCTCCTTGAAGAGCGGTTCCAGGGCCACCATGATCACGAACTCGATGATCACGATCAGGACGGAGACCAGCAGGAAGGAGCGCAGAAGGTCCCGGTCAGGCCGCCAGGGGGTCCGCACCGGCGGGCTGGGCTGAGCGCCGGGTGGGACTGGCTTGGCAGAGAGGATATCCAACAGGCACCTGGGCAGATGATTCCGGGATCAGCGGACTTCGATGAGCTCGACTTCGAAGATCAGGTTGGCATCTGCTGGAATGTCGCGGCCAGCTTCCCGGGCGCTGTAGCCAAGGGCCGGTGGTACGCGCAGGAGGCGGCGGCCGCCCACCTTCATGGTGGCCACACCCTCGTCCCAGCCCTGGATCACCCGCTTCACACCCAGGGGAAAGGTGGCGGGCCAGCCACGCTTCCGGGTGTCCAGGAAGAGGGTGCCCTTGCGGCCGTCCTGTTCGATCCAGGCCAGGACCTCCACCACGCAGACCTGAGCCAGGGCCGGGGTGGCACCGTTGCCCACCACCAGATCCTGGATGCCCAGGCCGCTAGGGGTGGTGGTCCAGGCCAGGGCTGGCAGGGTCGCCGGAGCGGCGGGGGGCGGCGCAACCACAGCCGGGGCGGGTCCGGCAGCCTGGGGGGGCCGGCAACCGAAGGGCAGCAGAGCCAGCAGGGCGGTCAGACAGCAGGGAGCCAGGCGCACGACAGTCCTCCATGGGTGGACTGTCAAGGCTACCAGAAACCGTGTTTGCACACGATGGATTCAGACCCTGGGCTCCGCATACATGGCTTCCACCTGGGCCGCATACAACTGGTTGACCACCCGGCGCTTAACCTTGAGGGAAGGGGTCAGCTGGCCGCCATCCAGGGTCATCTCGTCGGCCAGGAGAGTGAACTTCTTTACCCGCTCAAAGTTGGAGAGGTGCTCATTGACCCGCTCCACTCGGCTGGCCATCTTGGCGATCACCAGGGGGTTGGTGATCAGCTCCCTGGGATCGGTGAACTCGATCTTCTTGTGGCCCGCCCAGCGAACCAGGCCGTCGAAGTTGGGCACGATGAGGGCGGCGATGAAGTGGCGCTGGTCCCCGATGAGGACGGCCTGGCTGATGTACTTGTCCTCCTTCAGGAGGTTCTCGATGGGCTGGGGGGCAATGTTCTTACCGGCGCTGGTGACGATGATCTCCTTCTTGCGGTCCGTGATGTAGACCCGGCCCTGCTCATCCTTGTGGCCAATATCCCCGGTGTGCAGGTAGCCCTCGGAGTCGATGGCCTCGCGGGTGGCGGCCTCGTTGTTCCAGTAGCCCAGCATGATGTTGGGGCCCTGGCAGAGGATCTCGCCATCCTCGGCGATCTTGACGAAGGGGCGGCCTTCCCAGTCTTCGTAGAGGGGCCGTCCCACGCAGCCCGGCAGGGCCTCGCCGAAGCGGTTGATGGTGATCACAGGACTGGTCTCCGTGAGGCCATAGCCTTCTAGGATGGGCAGTCCGACGATCCAGAAGAACTCGCTGACCTTCACGCCGAGGGGGGCGCCGCCGCTGACGGCCAGACGCAGGCGGCCGCCCAGGCGATCGGCGATCTTGCTGAAGACCAGCTTGGTGGCGATGCGATAGCGCAGACCCGCCCAGCCGCCGGGGGTCTGCCCGGCGTAGAGCTGGTCCACCACGGCCCGTCCGGAGTCCATGGACCAGTGGAAGATGAGGCGCTTGACGAGGCTGGCGGAGGCCACGCCGTCGTAGATCTTGCTGTAGATCTTCTCGTAGATGCGGGGCACCGAGGCCAGGACGGTGGGCTTCACCACCCCCAGGTCCGCTGCCACGGTGGTCACATTCTCGGCGTAGTAGATGGCGGCACCGATCTGGAACATCAGGAACTGCCCGGCCATCCGCTCGAAGATGTGAGTGAGGGGCAGGAAGCTGAGGCAGCGGTGCCCTTCGCCCATCTGCACGGCCTCCAGGGACTGCAGCACGTTGGAGACGAGGTTGCCGTGGCTGAGCATGGCGCCCTTGGGCTCGCCCGTGGTACCCGAGGTGTAGATCAGGGTCAGCAGGTCGCTGGCCTTCCGCTGCTCGCCCCAGGCACGGACCTCGGGACGCCGTGCTTCCATGCCCTCGCCCTCGGCCTGCAGGGTGGCCCAGGTCACCAGGGTGTGCCCCGTGCCCTCGGGCAGCTCGCCATCCAAGAGCACCGCCGTGCTCAGGCCGGGCAGGCTGTCCCAGCGGGCCAGGACCTTGTCCAGCTGGCTGCGGTCCGAGCAGAACACCCAGCCAGACTGGCTGTTGGATAGGATGTAGCCGGCCTGGGGAGCATTGAGGGTGGCGTAGACGGTCACCACGGGAAAGCCTGCGATGGCGCAGGCAAAGTCCACCATGGCCCACTCGGGGCGGTTCTCGGAGAGGATGGCCACCCGATCGCCAGTGGTGACGCCCCTTGCCGACATGGCCAGAGCGAGGCGCTCCACCTGCGCCACCAGCTCGCTGTGGGAGATGGGGACATAGGTACCGTCCCGCTTGAAGGCCAAGGCGTCAGGCAGGTTCCGCTCGGCGGCACGGTAGAAAAGTTGGGCGATGCTTTCGATGGGCTGCGCCACAATGACTCCAGGTTATAGGGGTTTTGACGGCATGGTAGCAGGGAAGGGGGGCACCCGGATGGAAGAAGGAATGGCTGCCTTCCACCTGGAACAGCGGGCGCGCGGTGTCTCTCCGCATACCGTGCGGGCCCAGCGGTCCGATCTAGGTAAATTGCTGGACCATGCCCAGCGCCTGCGCTGGGCATCCTGGGACATTCCGCCGCGGACCTTGCGAGGCTTCGCCCTGGAGCTGGGTACGCGGGGGCTGGACGCCGCCAGCCAGGCCCGCATCCTCAGCACAGTAAGGGCTTTCTTCAAGTGGCTCTGGGAGACCCACCGGGTGCCCCGGAACCCCGCCGCGGGGCTCCGCAACCCCAAGCAGCCCCTCCGCCTGCCCGCCTTCCTCACGGAGGGGGAGAGCACGGCCCTCCTGGATCTGCCGGCAGCCACGGACTTCCCTTCCGCCCGCCTGGCCGGCCTGCTGGAGCTGCTCTATGCCTCTGGCCTGCGTGTCTCTGAGCTGGTGGGGCTCGACCTGCAGGACCTCCTCCCGGGCGAGCGCACCCTGCGGGTGCTGGGCAAGGGACGCAAGGAGCGGCTGGTGCCCTATCACAGCCGGGCGGAGCAGGTCCTGGAGGTCTACCTGGCCCACCGAGCCGCTTTCCTGGCGGTGCGGACGCTGCCGCCGACACCGGCCCTGTTTCTCAACCAGCGAGGGGGACGGCTCACCCCCACCACCGTGCGGGTGCTGCTCCGGAAGGCCCTGGAGGCTGCGGCCGTGCGGGCCCGGATCAGCCCCCACGCCCTCCGGCACAGCTTTGCCACTCACCTTCTGAACCGCGGCATGGACCTGCGGGCCATTCAGGAGCTGCTGGGTCACGCCAGCCTCAGCACCACCCAGCGCTACACTCACCTCGGTCTGGAAGAGCTGGCGAAGACCTACGACAAGGCCCATCCCCGGGCCCACAACCCCCAACCCTGAGCAGCAGGAGTCCACCGTGGACACCGTTATCCCGCTTCCGCCCCGCCCCAGCCTGAGGGTCCTTGGCACCGAGTCCCTGTTTCCGGTGCGCCGCATCTACTGCGTGGGCCGGAACTACGCGGATCACGCCCGGGAGATGGGCGGGGACCCTAACCGCGAGCCCCCCTTCTTCTTCGGGAAGCCCCAGGACACGGTGGTTCCGGGCGGTGGGGAGGTGCCTTACCCCCCCGCCACGGCGAACCTCCACCACGAGGTGGAGCTGGTGGTGGCCCTGGGCCGGGGCGGGCGCAACATTCCCCTCGCTGAGGTGCCGGCCTGTGTCTTTGGCTATGCCGTGGGCCTGGACCTGACCCGCCGGGACCTGCAGGCCAAGGCCAAGGACCAGGGCCAGCCCTGGGAGACCGCCAAGGGCTTCGATCAGTCCGCCCCCATCTCGCCCATCACCCCCGCCAGCACCTGCGGGCACCTGGCGTCCGGGGCCATCTGGCTCAGCGTGAACGGCACCGAGCGGCAGCGCGGTGACCTGGCCGGCATGACCTGGCGGGTCCCCGAGGTGGTGGCCCACATCTCCACCTTCGTGACCCTGGCCCCGGGGGACCTCATCTTCACCGGGACTCCCGCCGGCGTGGGCGCCCTCGTGCGCGGCGACCAGGTCCGCTGCGGCATCGACGGCCTGGGGGAGCTGGAGATCGTCATCGTCTGAGCCTGGCTGCCCGCTACGCCCCGCCGCCCTTTTTGAACTGGGCGATGATGTCGTCCACGCTGTCTTTGCGGCCGTCGGCCTCGAGGTTGGTCTCGAAGATGCGGTCCTGGGTGGCCACCTTGCGCTCAGCGAACTCCCCTCCACTGAGGGTGCCGGAGGTGATGTTGAAGATCACCAGCAGGCGGTTCAGCCCTCCCTGGAACTGCTTGAGGAGGGTCACCACCTTCTCGATCTTCTGGCGGGTGATGTCCTGGAACTGCAGGATGTTAAGGATCTCGAAGGACTCGTCGCTGACCTTCTGTAGCTGGGCCCGGACGGAGCTGAACTCCACGGTGGCGGGGCGGGTGGTCAGCTGCTGGGCGAAGAGGTACTCCAGCACCTCCTGGGCCAGGGCATTGGGATCCTCGCCGGCGGAGGCCCGCTCGAGGAAGGCCGAGACGGCCGTCTGGAGGCCGACCTGGGCTTCGGTCTGCAGGCGGATGGCCTCGTCGCTGGCCTTCAGGGCCCGGGCGGCTTCGTCGGAGGCTGCCATCAGGTTGTCCAGGCGGTTCATGACGTTCTGGGTGGCCTCCTCGGTGTCCGAGGTGATGGCGTCCAGCTGCGACGCCAGCTCCGGGACCTGGGTGCTCTGGTGCTTCACGGAGGCGTCCAGCTGCTGGAGGTTCAGCAGGGTCTGGTTGATGCTGGAGACCAGGGCCCCCAGCTCGCCCTTGGCCTCGATGTCGACCTTCTGGTAGACCCGGCCGTTGGCCATGTCCTGGGCTGCCGCTGCCAGGCGGTGGAGGCTGGCCTGGGAGTCTCCCTGCAGCTCCCCCCGGAGCTCGGCGATGAGGTTCTCCAGGCTCAGGAGGCGCTCGTCCAGGCGCACCCGGCGGGCCTGGAAGTCAGCCACGAGGTCATCGGGGCCTTCCCCGGCGGGCGGTAGGGTCAGGGGTTCGGTCATGGAGCCTCCAAGAATCCTCAGGGTGCGGGCCTGACGCTTACTCTGGATCCTTCGGCCAGCTTCCAGGCGGCCATGAGTTCCCGGGGGATGACCAGGGCGCCGTCTTCAATGCCGGCGTGGAACTCCACCCGCTCCACCACGGGTCCGCCGGGCCAGGACACCCGGAGAGCTGAGACCCCCCGGGCATAGGGACCCTGGGCAGTCCAGGCGGCCTCCATCCTCCGGGGCAGCTCCACATGGTCAGCCTTCTGGAAGAGGCCCTTCCGCATGGGCACGACGCCGACCTCAATCCCCGGGGACAGCAGCTCTAGGTGACCGGCTTCCAGGAGGATCGCAGCGGCCTGGCGGACCGCCACGTCATGCTGGCCGGAGGCGGACATCACCTCCCGGAAGGTCCGGTAGCCGTCGAAGAAGGGCAGAATGCGCCGCTCTTCCGCGGACAGGCGGAGGGTCTCGGGGAGAGGCTCTGGGGTCAGCCACGGCACCGCCGACAGGTCGGGGAAGAGGGCATTCAGGCGGCGGCGGCTGTCCTGGATCCGGGCCGAGTCCATGAGGAGATCCGGGACCGACCTGCGGATGGACACCATGGGCTGGGCTACGGCGACCTGGAACTCGAAGTGTCCAGAGGACCACTCCAGGATCTCGAAGGCGGCGGTCTCCCCCCGGGCGTTCGGGGTCTCCGCATGGATCACTTCCCCCCCGGAAAAGAAGAGAAAGCCGAGGGCCTCTCCAGAGTCCACCTGGAGGCGACCGGTCTTCCGGTTGATGTTGAGGAGCTGGGTCACGTCCATGAGAGAGATGCTCTCAAGGGTGCCCCGGAGGCTGCTCATGCGCGGCCCTCGGCCATGGCTGCCAGCAGCTCCGCGATGGCCCGCTCCAGGCCCACCAGCACTGCCCGGCCGATGAGGCTGTGGCCGATGTTCAGCTCCTCGATTTCTGGAATGGCGGCCACCGCGCCCACGTTCTGGGTCGTGAGGCCATGGCCGGCCAGGACCCGCAGGCCCAGGCGCGAGGCGAGGCGGGCGGCGTCCCGCAGACGGGTCAGCTCCGGCCCGGCATCCGCATCCATGGGCAGGTCGCTGTAGGTCCCGGTGTTGAGCTCGATGGCGTCCACGTCCAGCTTGGCGGCCATCTTGATCTGATCCAGGACCGGGTCCACGAAGAGGCTGACCCGGATGCCCGCCGCCCGCAGCTCCCGCACGGTCTGCTTGAGGGGCCCCTGGAGGAAGATGGCATCCAGGCCGCCCGAGGTGGTGAGCTCCTCCCGGCTCTCTGGCACCAGCGTGACCCAGGAGGGACCCACCGGGATGACGGCCTCCATGGCCTCCTGCGTGGCGGCGCACTCCACATTGAGGGGCACCGCCAGGACCTCCTTGAGGATCCGCAGGTCCCGCTCCTGGATGTGGCGGCGGTCGGCCCGCAGGTGCACCGTGATGCCGTGGGCGCCAGCCCCCTGGGCCAGCAGGGCCGCCGTGGCGGGCTCCGGCTCATGGCCGCCCCGGGCCTGTCGGAGGGTGGCCACATGGTCGACATTCACGCCCAGCCTGAGGTTCAAGGTGCGCTCCCACGGAAGATGCCTCCCAGCTTAACGCCACCAGCGGCTTTGCGGACTCTGGACAATGGTCGGGGGCCATAAAAGTGTTGCAACACATATTCAGAGGCCCAACAATGCTCTATGGTTACCGCCCCCCTTCCTCCCGCCCTGTTCCTGGCCCATGGTTCCCCCATGCTGGCCCTGGAAGGAGGGGCCTGGGGCCAGACCCTGGGGCTCCAGGGCAGGGCGCTGAAGGGGCTCCGCGGGGTCCTCGTCTGCTCGGCCCACTGGGAGACCCCTGGCCCCTTTCACCTGACCTCTGCTCCCCGGCCCGGCATCATGCATGACTTCGGCGGGTTTCCGGAGGCCCTCTTTGACCTGGACTACCCGGCCCTGGGCTCGCCGTTGCTGGCTCGGGAAGCGGCGGACCTCCTGGGCGGGGCCGGCCTGGATGCCGTCCTGGAGCCGCGCCCTCTCGACCACGGCACCTGGGTCCCCCTGCGGCACCTGCTTCCGGACGCCGAGGTCCCGGTGGTCCAGCTGTCCCTGCCGCGCCCCCGGACCCCGGCCCTCCTGCTGGCTGCGGGCAGGGCCCTGGCCCCGCTCCGCGAGTCTGGCGTGCTGATCGTGGGGAGTGGCGGCATCGTCCACAACCTGGGCCGACTGGACTGGGCCGAGGCCTCTGGCCCCCAGCCCTGGGCCCAGGCCTTTGAGGCCTGGATCCGGGCGGAGCTGGCCGCCGGGCAGGACCTGTCCAACTGGCAGTCCGCCCCCGGCGCCGTGGAGTCCGTCCCCACCTCCGAGCACCTCGACCCTCTCTTCCTGGCTCTGGGTGCGGGGGGGGCGCCGCCAGAGGTGCTCTTTGATGGCTGGCAGCTGGGCAGCCTCAGCCTCGCAAGCTACCGCTTCGCCTGAAGGGCCTCCGCCTCAAGCCATGGTCTTCCGGAAGCGCCCAGCCGCCAGGAGCAGCATGGTGGCACCCAGGATGGCCAGGGCCAGCAGCTGGGGCCACAGGACCGCCAAGCCCAGACCCTTCAGGAACACCCCCCGGATGATCACCAGGTAGTAGCGCAGGGGATTCAGGTAGGTGAACCACTGCACCACCTTGGGCATGTTGGCGATGGGATACACGAAGCCCGAGAGCATGAAGGCCGGGAGCATGAAGAAGAAAGCCGTCATCATGGCCTGCTGCTGGGTGGTGCTCACGGTGGAGATGTAGAGGCCCACCCCCAGGGTGCTGAGCAGGTAGAGCCCCGTGCCCAGGAACAGGAAGAGGGGGTTGCCCAGGAGGGGTACCTGGAACCAGAAGACCGCGATGACGGTGATGAGGGCGACATCCAGGAAGCCAATGAGGGCAAAGGGGATGGTCTTGCCGAGGATGAACTCCAGGCGCCCGATGGGCGTCACCATGATCTGCTCCATGGTGCCGATCTCCCGCTCCCGCACGATGGCCATGCTGGACAGGATGATGGACACCACCGCCACGAGCATGGCCAGGACGCCTGGCACAAAGAAGTTGCGGCTCTCCAGGTTGGGGTTGAACCAGGCCCGCCAGGCCAGGGCCACCGGATCGGCCTCCAGGCGCAGGCCTGCGCTCTTCGCGAAGCGCTGCTCGATGAGGGAGCGGTTGAAGTCGGCCGCGATGCGGGCGGCGTAGCCCAGGATGATGCTGGCGGTGTTGGAGTCCGAGCCGTCCAGCAGCAGCTGGGCCAGGGCGGTGCGGCCGCCGTCCAGGTCCTCGGCAAAGCCCCGGTTGATGCGCAGCACGGTCTTGGCCTCGCCCGCATCCAGCACCGCCTGGATCTCCGGTTAGGTCTGGATCCGGCGCACCACATCGAAGCAGCCGGAGCCCTCGAACCGGGCCAGCAGGTCCCGGCTGGCGGGGGTCCGGTCCAGGTCGTAGACGGCCAGGGGGACATGGCGCACATCGGTGTTCACCGCATAGCCGATGATGAGGACCTGCACCACGGGCATCACGAAGACCACCGCCCGCATCCGCGGGTTGCGGAAGACCTGGATGAACTCCTTGATCAGCATGCGGGCGAGGCGTTCGAGCATCGGCAGGTCCCCCTCAGTCCAGGCGCTTCTTGAAGGTGCGGACGGCCAGCAGGAGCATGAGGGCCGCGAAGCCCACCAGGAGCAGGCACTGGGGCCAGAGCTGGGCAAGGCCTGTGCCCTTGAGGTAGAGCCCCCGGAGGATGGTGACGAAGTGGCGGGCGGGGATGATGTTGGTCATCACCTGCAGGGGCCGGGGCATATTGCCGATGTCGAACATGAAGCCCGAGAGCAGGAAGGCCGGCAGGAAGGTGGCCACGAAGGCCGCCTGGCTGGCCAGGAGCTGACTCTTGGCCAGGGTGCTGATGAAGATGCCCAGGGCCAGGGCGCCCACCAGGAAGACCGCCGAGACGCCAAAGAGCAGCACCAGGCTGCCTCGGATCGGGACATCGAAGAGGTAGCGGCCCGCCAGCACCGACAGGAGCATGTCCACCATGCCGATCACAAAGTAGGGGGCGAGCTTGCCCAGGATCAGCTCCGGGGCCCGGACAGGGGTGGAGATGAGCTGCTCCATGGTGCCGGTCTCCCACTCCCGGGCCACAGTGAGCGAGGTCAGCAGGGCGGTGATGAGCATCATGATCACGGCGATGAGGCCGGGGATGATGAAGATCTTCGACTCCATGTCCGCGTTGAACCACACCCGGGGGCGCAGCTCCATGGGCAGGGCAGGGACCTTGCCGGTCAGGCGGCGGACCCTCGTCACCAGGACCTCCTGGGAGTAGCTCCGCACGATGGTCTCGGCGTAGGCCAGGGCCAGGGTGGTGGTGTTGGCATCGCTGCCATCCGCCAGCACCTGCACCTGGGTCTTGCGCTCCGAGGCCACGCGCCGCCCGAAGTCCAGGGGGACCACCAGCCCCAGCATGGCCTGCCCCCGGCTGAGGGCGGCCTCCACCTCGCGCTCACTGGCGGCCCGCTGCACCACGGAGAAGTAGCGCGACCCCTCGAAGCGCGCCACCAGCTCCCGGCTCTGGGGCGTGCGGCTCTGATCCAGGATGGTCAGCGGCACCCGGTCCAGGTCCAGGGTGAGGGCATAGCCGAAGATCATCAGCATGAGCATGGGCAGCAGGATGGCGATGGCCAGGGCGCGCCGGTCCCGCAGGACGTGGATGAACTCCTTCCGGGCCACGGCGGCCAGGCGGCGCGGATTGATGCCTCCTGGCCCGCTCATGAGGTGAACGCCTGCTGGGCACCGTCGGCCCGGTCCCGGGCCTCGATGAGGGACACGAAGACGTCTTCCAGGGACGGCGTGATGCGCTCCAGGCGGTCGACCCGGAAGCCGCCCCCCTCCAGCGCCAGCCGCAGGGCAGGAGCGAGGGCCTCGGCGTCCGGCGTCATGAGGTGGAGGTCCCGGCCGAAGAGAGCGGCATCCCGGACGCCGGGGACCGCAGCGGCCATGGCCAGGGCATCGTGGGCCCGGTCGCAGGCGACGGCCAGCACCTGGTCCGCCATGAGGTCACCCTTCATCTCGCTGGGGGTGCCCAGGGCCACCAGCTCACCCCGGTAGATCAGGGCCAGGCGGTCGCAGTACTCGGCCTCTTCCATGTAGTGGGTGGTGACGAAGACGGTCACGCCCTGGTGGGCTAGCTGGTGGATGAGGTCCCAGAAGGCCCGGCGGCTCAGGGGATCCACCCCTGAGGTGGGCTCGTCGAGGAAGACGATCCTGGGCTCGTGGAGCAGGGCACAGCCCAGGGAGAGCCGCTGCTTCCAGCCCCCGGGCAGCTCGCCTGTGCGGGCCTTGCGATGCTCCTGGAGGGTGGCCATCGCCAGCACCCAGGCCTTCCGCTCGGCCTTTCTCGCCTTGGGAAGGCCGTAGATGCCGCTGTAGAAGTCGATGTTCTCCTCCACCGTGAGGTCGTCGTAGAGGCTGAACTTCTGGCTCATGTAGCCGATGGTCCGCTTGATCTGCTCCCGCTCCGTCCGGATGTCGAAGCCCGCCACGGTGCCGGTGCCCCCTGTGGGCTCCAGGAGCCCGCAGAGCATGCGGATGGTGGTGGACTTGCCGGCGCCATTGGGTCCCAGGAAGCCGAAGATCTCCCCCTGGCGCACATCCAGGCTGATGCGGCTGACGGCCACGAAGTCGCCGAAGCGCCGCTCCAGGTCGCGCAGGGTGACCGCGAACTCCGTCATGCGGCACCGCCGGGGATGGCGGCCGTGAAGACATCCTCGAGGGTGGGCTCGATGGTGCGCAGGCCGTGCCAGGGGATGCCCTGGCTGCGGAGGAGGCCCTCCACCCGCTGCTTTCCGGCTGCGCCTTCCTCCACCAGGATGTGCAGGCGGTCCCCGAAGAGGGCCACGGAGCCCAGGCCCGCCTCCCGGAGGCGGCTGGCAACATGCCAGGGGCCATCGCAGTGCAGCTCCAGCAGCGTGCCCTGGAGGAGGCCCTTCACGCCGTCCACGGTGTCGCAGGCCAGGAGGCGCCCCTGGTGCAGGAGGCCGATGCGGTTGCAGCGCTCCGCCTCGTCCAGGTAGGCGGTGGAGACGAAGATGGTCACGCCCTCCCGCTGCAGCTGGTAGAGGATGCGCCAGAAGTCCCGCCGGGAGACCGGGTCGACGCCATTGGTGGGCTCGTCCAGGAACAGCACCCGCGGCGTGTGGATGAGGGCGCAGGCCAGGCCCAGCTTCTGTTTCATGCCGCCCGAGAGGTTGCCGGCCTGGCGGCGCTGGAAGGGGGTGAGGTTGCTGAAGGCCAGGAGGCGCTCCACCTTCGCCGCTCGGCCGGCCTTGGGCACCTCGTAGAGGTCTGCGTAGAAGGCGAGGTTCTCCAGCACCGTGAGGTCCGGGTAGAGGCCGAAGCGCTGGGCCATGTAGCCGATGCGGTCCTTGATGGCTTCGGGGTCCACCTGGACGGAGAGGCCGTCCACCCAGGCCTCGCCAGAGCTGGGCGCCAGGATGCCCGTGAGCAGGCGCATGGTCGTGGTTTTGCCGGCTCCGTCCGGGCCCACCAGGCCAAAGATCTCGCCCTCCTCCACGGCCAGGCTGAGCCCATCCAGGGCGACCACGGCCCCGAAGCGGCGGCTCAGCGCCTGGGCCCGGACAGTCTGCATCAGCGCGCCGCCAGGGTGATCTCGGCGTCCACGGGCATACCTGGCTTGAGCTCCATGGCCGGGTTGGGGAGGTCGACCTTGATGCGGTAGACGAGCTTGGAGCGTTCCTTGCGGGTCTGCACGGTCTTGGGGGTGAACTCGGCCTCGGCGGCGATGAAGGAGACCCGCCCCTCGTAGCGCTTGCCCGGATAGGAATCTGAGGTGATGAAGGCCTGCTGGCCCACCTTGACCCGGCCCAGGTCGGCCTCCTCCACATAGGCCCGGAGCCAGACCTGGCCCAGGTTGGCGAGGGTGACCACCGCAGTGCCTGGCGCCACGTACTCCATGGCCTCCACATTCTTCGACAGGATGACGCCCGCCACCGGGGCGGTGAGGGTGGCATAGCCCAGCTGAGTCTCGGCCAGGGCCAGGGCCTGCTGCGCCCCTTCAAACCGGGCGCGGACCTGCTCGATGTCCTCCTTGCGGGGCCCCTTCCTCACGAGGGCGTACTGCTGCTCCGCCTGCCGGACCTTGCCCCGGGCCGCTTCGAAGGCGGCGCGAGCGGCCTCGAAGTCGCGGACCGAGAGGATGCCCTTCTGGTAGAGGTCCCGGCTGCGGGCCTCGTCGGGCTCTAGGCGGCGGAGGTCGGCGCTGGCCTGCTCCAGGGCGGCCTTGGAGGCCTCGATCTCCTCGGGGCGCGAGCCCGCCAGAACGGCGTCCAGGGCGGCCCGAGCCGTTCCTGCATCGGCCCGGCGCATGGCCACCTGCTGCTCCAGGTCCCGGGCATCCAGGCGGGCCAGCAGCTGGCCGACCTGGACCACCTGACCCTCATCCACCGGCCGCTCCAGGACCTTGCCCGCCACCCGGAAGCTGGCGCCCACAGAGATCACCTCGATGTTGCCTGAGAGGCGAAGGCTGGGCTCCACCCGGCTCCGGCAGGCGGTGGCCAGCAGGAGGGTGGCAGTGAGGGCAGTCAGGGGCAGGGGGCTGGGACGGCGCATGGGGTCCTTTCAGTCGATGGGGGCGGGCAGGGGCGGCAGGGGGTGGCCCGGGTCCAGGGCCACGCCCCGCCAGAAGATGTCCAGCCAGGCGCGCATGCCGGTCAGCACGGCTTCCTCCGGGGGCAGTTCCATCAGGACAGGGAGCACCGAGGGGAGGACATCCAGGATCTCCAGCTGCATCTTGGCCAGGAAGAAGGTGGCCAGCATGGGCTGGACCTCCGGGCGCACCTCGCCGCGGGCGATGCCCTGCGCGAAGACCGCGCTGATGCTGGCGGTGAGGGGACGGATCTGGTCCGCCAGCAGCGGGCTGAGCCCCTCGGCTCCCCGGACGATCTCGCCCCGGATGAGGGCGCGGATGCCAGGGTCGTCCCTCAGGTGCCGGTGGTAGATCAGCAGCACATCCCACAGGCGCAGGGCGGTAGGGCGGGTGTCGGAGGGGTCGGCCAACTGGTGCATGTCGGCCAGCACCGCCGGGAACCGGCGCGCCAGCACGGCCTGAAAGAGGGCTTCCTTGCTGGCGAAGTGGTAGTAGATCAGGGCGGCATCGCAGCCTGCCTTGCGGGCAATGGCACGCAGGCTGGCCGCCTGGAGACCCTCCTGGGCAAAGACCGCCTGGGCGGCATCCAGTAGCTGCGAAGCAGCGATGCGGGACGGCTTGGGCCCGCGCGGCCGGGGGACAGGATGAAAGGGCATGGGCTCCTATTTCAACAGGTGTTGAATAATGGGGCTAAGAGGACTCCAGGGCAAGGGGTTCTCAGCCCAAATTCGCGCAAGCAATAACCCTGGTCCTTTTTCAGACGCAGAAAGCCCCGGAGGTTATCCGGGGCTTTCTGCGTGTTGCAGGAACTGCGGGCGGGGACTACTCGCCGGAGATCGGCACCACGATGGTCTCTTCGAGGGGGGCGATCTCCGCCTCCTCGAAGGCGATGCGGTTCTCTTCGACCTCGGCCATGGCCACCTGGCCCCAGAAGGAGGCCAGCTTGGGCGCGTCCTGGGCTAGGCCGTGCTTGTTCACGGGGACCACCACCTCGACCTTGGGGAAGGCGCCACGCTGCAGCTGCTCGCAGCGCTTGCCGGCCACGACAACGAAGCGGTACTTGTTGGCAATCTCATCAGGGACACGGACGATGGTGCGCTGGGTCATGGGTCGCTCCGAATCGCCAAGCGTAACACCGAATGCGTTAAGGAACAATGCCTCTGAGGTAGGATGAGGGCCTGGAGTCCCCGGATGCAGATCCTCCTCGGCATCACCGGCGGCGTGGCCGCCTACAAATCCGCCGATCTGGCGCGCCTCCTGGTCCACCAGGGGCACAAGGTGCGCTGCATCCTGACGGAGGCGGGGGCCCGGTTCATCACCCCCCTCACCCTCAGCAGCCTGACCGGGGAGCCCTGCTGTGGCGCCAACCCGGACCTGGGAGAGTGGCGCGCCCAGCCTGTGGTGGAGCACATCGAGCTGGCCCGCTGGGCGGACCTGGTGGTGGTGGCCCCCGCCACCGCAGACATGCTGGGGAAGGCCGCCAACGGCCTGGCCCCGGACCTGCTGAGCACCGTCCTGCTGGCGACCCGGGCCCCCATCCTATGGGCCCCCGCCATGAACACCGGCATGTGGGAGCACCCCGCCGTCCAGGCCAACCTGGCCCGCCTCCGCAGCTTCGGGCACGGCGTGGTGGAGCCCGGTGCGGGCCTGCTGGCCTGTGGTGAGGAAGGGGCCGGGAAGCTGGCCGACTTCGCCGTCATTGCGGACGCGATCCAGGCCCACGGCAGCCCCCGCCTCCCGGGCCTGACCGGGCAGCGGGTCCTGATCACCGCCGGCCCCACCCGGGAAGACCTCGATCCGGTCCGCACCCTCACCAACCGCAGCACCGGGGCCATGGGCATCGAGCTGGCCCGGGCCTTCCGGGATGCAGGGGCTGCCGTCACTTTGGTCCTCGGCGGCGACCTGTCAGCACCCTGGGGCGTGGAGGCCCTGCGGGTGCGCAGTGCCCAGGAGATGCTTGACGCCTGCCAGGCCCAGTGGGGGCAGGCCGATGGCCTGGTGGCCGCCGCCGCCGTCGCCGATCAGCGCCCCGAGGCCACCTTGCCCGACAAGGCGAAGAAGACCGCTGGCCCTGAGCAGCTGGTGCTGGTGCGCACGCCGGACATCCTGGCCACCCTGGCCGCCGCTCGTCGCCCTGGCCAGTGGACCATCGGCTTTGCCGCCGAGAGCGAGCGCCACCTGGAGCACGCTGCCGGGAAGCTTCGCAGCAAGGGGCTGGACGCCATCCTGGTGAACGACATCCAGGCGGGCCGGGCCTTCGGAGCCCAGGCCAACACCCTTACCCCGCTGACTGCGGCAGGTCCTCAGGCACCCCTAGGCCCGCTACCCAAGGACCACCTCGCCCGGGCCGTGGCCCAGTGGTGGGCCCAGCAGCTGGCGACGCGCCAGGCCTGAGGCGCCCTACAGGCCCGGGTCCATCCAGGCCAGGACCTCGCTGGGGCTGCCTGGGACATTGCCCAGCCGCACGGCCACCAGAACGATCCAGCCCTGGGGACGCTGGACGGACTTCAGGTCCATGAGCAGGGTATCGCCCGGGCCCGGCAGGTCTGGCCGCCGACGCTCCAGCACCACTTCGCCTCGGCTGAAGACCTCCTCCGGGGTGGGCCGCGTGAGGCCCAGGGGCAGGTGCAGCACCCGCACCAGCTCGACCCCGGCCAAGGGATTGCCCGCCATGTCGGCGGTGGGCAGGGTCAGGCGAACCTGGCGCAGCCCCTCCATGCGGACCTCCATGGGGCGGGCGGCGGCCCGGGGCCTCGGCACCGGGTCACCCTTGCGGCCGCAGTGGAGTACCCCGAACGAGATAGTGAAGACAAGGAGGTGGTTTGCTAGTCTGGAGGGACGCATCGCATCCCATCATGCCCGAATCCGAGGTTTCCCTATGCCTGTCACCAAAGTTCTGATCGCCAATCGCGGAGAGATCGCCTGCCGGGTCATCCGCACCTGCCGGGAGATGGGAATACCCACCGTGGCGGTGTTTTCCGAGGTGGATCGCGGGGCCCTGCATGTCCGCATGGCCGACGAAGCCTACTGCATCGGGCCTGCCGTGGCGCGGGAAAGCTACCTGGTCATTGAGAAGATCATCGACGTCTGCCGCCGCAGCGGGGCGGACGCCGTCCACCCGGGCTACGGCTTCCTCTCGGAGAACGCCGGGGCCGCCCGTGCCTTCGCCGCCGCGGGCATCACCTTCATCGGCCCTCAGCCCGAGTCCATCGAGAGCATGGGCTCCAAGACGGCCGCCCGGGTGGTGGCCATCGCAGCCGGCTGTCCCGTGGTGCCTGGCATCCAGGAGACCATGGCCGAGGAGGCCCTCCTCGAAGCCTCACTGAAGATCGGCTTCCCCGTGATGCTCAAGGCCGCCATGGGCGGCGGCGGCAAGGGCATGCGCCTGGTGCACAACCCGGAGGAGTTCACGTCAGCCCTGGCCCGGGCCCGGGGCGAGGCCCTGTCCTCCTTTGGCGATGACAGCGTCTACGTCGAGAAGGCCATCGTCCAGCCCCGCCACATCGAGATCCAGATCTTCGGGGACAACCACGGCAACCACGTCTACCTGCACGAGCGGGAGTGCTCCGTGCAGCGGCGCCACCAGAAGGTCATCGAGGAGGCCCCCAGCCCCCATGTGACCCCGGAGATGCGCAAGGCCATGGGCGAAGCCGCCCTCAAGGTGGCCAAGGCCGTGAACTACGTGGGAGCTGGCACCGTGGAGTTCCTGGCGGACATCCACCGCAACTTCTACTTCCTGGAGCTGAACACCCGCCTGCAGGTGGAGCACCCGGTGACCGAGTGGATCACCGGCCTGGATCTGGTGAAGTGGCAGATCCTGGTGGCCCGGGGCGAGAAGCTGCCCATGACCCAGGAAGAGATCCCCCTCAACGGCTGGGCCATCGAGTGCCGCGTCTACGCCGAGGACCCGGACCAGAACTTCATGCCCAGCCCCGGCAAGATCACCTTTCTCCGCACCCCCAGCGGCCGCAACGTGCGCGACGACGGCGGAGTCTACGAGGGCGCGGATGTGCCCATGTTCTACGACCCCATGATCAGCAAGCTGAGCACCTGGGGACCCACCCGCATCGAGGCCATCGAGCGCATGCGCGCCGCCTTGGGTGAGTACCGTATCGGTGGCATCCGCCACAACATCGCCTTCCATGAGGCCCTGATGGAGCACCCCCCCTTCCGTGAGGGCGCCCTCCACACGGGCATGCTGGATAAGCCTTTCTGGAAGAAGACGGAGCAGGGTCCCGACCTGAAGTTCGCGGTTGCGGCAGCCCTCCTCCATGAGCTCGAGAACGAGCAGCGCCGGGCCGCCCAGCCCACCACCTCCGGCGAAGGCCAGCCGGATGCCTGGAAGCACTGGGGCCGGTTCAACCGCTTGTAGGAGGCGCGACATGAAAAGAACACTGATCGTCGGCAAGGAATCCCTGGACGTGGAGCTGATCCACCTCGATGGCACCACCACCCTGGTGTGGGAGGGGCAGAGTCACTCCGTGGACATCCAGGAGATGGAGTCCGGCTGTTACTCCATCCTCATGGACGGCCGCTCTGTGGAGGTCCGGCTGGACACCGCCCGCTCGGCGGATCCCGAGACCCACGCCTACCGCGCCATGCTCTACGACGGAGCCTACGAGTTCGGTCTGGTGGATCCCCGCCGGGCCCTGCTGGGGGCCTCCGGCGCAGGCGGTGCCAGCGGCGGTGTCCTGGCCTCCCCCATGCCCGGCAAGGTCGTCAAGCTGCTGGTCGCTCAGGGCGAAGCCGTCCAGGAAGGCCAGACCCTCGTCGTCATGGAAGCGATGAAGATGCAGAACGAGCTGAAGTCCAAGCTCACCGGAACCGTGGCCACCATCCACGTCCAGGAAGGCGCCACCGTCGAGACTGGTGCTCCCCTCATGACCGTCGTGGCGCCCGAGGCCTAGGCGGGCGGTCTCGCCAACCGCTACAGGCAGTCTCTAGAGGGTTGGGCAGAACGACCTGAGGACCACCACCGCTGGTACCGTGGCGACCGCGCACGTCTAGGAGGGGCGTCGCCCTGGCGACGGGGTGCTCCTTCCCCGGCCGGAGCCTCGCCCTAACCGCGGGCTCGCCTAGGGCGACGTTTTGGGAGAAAAAAGGAGACCAAGCGGAAATCCAAATGGATGCGAATAAAGTACATACACAATAGAATAAATCTGAAAATTCCTAATAAACAATCAGCTCAAGATGGATTAATAACGTACTTGTCAGCATAGACTATAAAAAATACTCTTGCACAAATATCCTCCTAAAATTAGCCTGTGACTGAAGTCACACCCAACTGTCTCTGGAGGACACCCTTGAAAAGAACGCTCCTTTTCCTGATCGCGGGCACCGCGCTCACCCTCTCTGCCCAGCAAGGCACCGCGTGGGTGGCCGGTTATGTCGGCCAGACCACCTTCGACTCCGATGCCAAGGTCGGCGGCTTTAAAATGAAGGACCAGACCCACTTCGGCCTGGGCGTGGGCCACTGGTACACGGACAGCTGGGGCATCGACCTCCGCGCCATCCGTAATGATCTGAAGCTCGATGCGCCTGGCGCGGCCACCGCCACCCAGACCCATTCGCTGCTGTCGGGGCTCTACAACCTCCGTCCCGGCGCAGACAACTGGTACCCCTACCTGGCCGCCGGCCTGGGCGCCACCAACATCGGCTCGCCCTATTCCACCAAGAGCGACAGCACAACTCGGTTCAACTACCACGCCGGGCTCGGGCTCCTGGGCAGGCCTGCGGACAACTTCCTCCTGGATCTGGGGGTCAAGGCGGTCCGCGTGGAGCTGCCGAAGTCCCGCACGGAGTTCCTGGTCTCTCTGGGGCTTGGCTATACCTGGGGTGGCGCCAAGGCCGCGCCTGCACCCGCCCCGGCGGCCGCTCCCGCTCCCGCTCCGGTGCCACCACCCGCTCCGAAGCCCGTGGCACCCCCGCCACCGCCACCGCCCCCACCGGCTCCGCTTCCGCCGCCGGTGGTCGCCAAGCCCGTGCCTCCGCCTCCGCCGCCCCCGCCACCCGTCCGCATCGTGCTGGACGAGGCGGTTCTCCACTTCGCCAACAACAAGGCGGAGCTGGGTCCCGAAGCCATCGCTGCGATCCAGAAGGTGGCCACTGGGCTGAAGGCCTACCCGGGCGACTACAGCTTGACCGTCAGCGGCCACACCTCCTCCCTGGGTGGCAAGGCCTTGAACAAGGCCCTGGGCAAGCAGCGGGCAGATGCAGTGGCCAAGATCCTCGTGGCTTCCGGCGTCCCCGCCGCCCGCATCAGCACCGTGGGCGTGGGCCCCGACCAGCCCATCGCCGAGAACGCCACCAAGGCAGGCCAGGCCACGAACCGGCGGGTTGAGATCGACGTGAAAGTGAGCGACGGCAAGACCGAGGTCCGCAAGACGGTCACGGGCGTCGTCGAAGCCCCCGCTCCCAAGTAGTACGGATGAAACCCAAGAAACCGGCGGGGGCCATGGCTCCCGCCGGACTCTAAGAGAGGACCCTTCATGTCGCTTAAAGATGAATTCAAGGCCTTCATCATGAAGGGCAACGTCATCGACCTGGCCGTGGCCGTGGTTGTGGGCGGTGCCTTCGGCAAGATCGTCACCGCCTTCGTGGACGGCATCGTGATGCCCCTGGTGAGCTATGTGCTGCCCGCCAACATCAAGTGGGAGGAGTGGGTCCTTGGGAAGTTCCGCATCGGTGCGGTGCTGGGGGCCGCTGTGAACTTCCTCATCATCGCCGGGGTCATCTTCCTGGTGCTGGTGAAGCTGCTGGAGAAGGTCACCAAGGGCAAGGAGGATGTGCCCCTCCTGAATATCACCACCAAGGAGTGCCCGGCCTGCCTGGAGCAGGTGCCCCTCAAGGCCACCCGCTGCAAGCACTGCACCAGCACCCTCTGAGGCCCGCTGGTCGCTAGGTGGAAAGGACCCGTTCTGCGGGTCCTTTCCCTTGTGATGGCAGGGGTTCCGTGGTGAACTGGAGGATCAACCCCGGGGCGCTTGGGTGCGCCCCCCGACGCACGAGGGCGCCGATGAGCGAGCAAGCTCCGGTTAAAAAATATTCGGTATTCCTACCTCGCACAGAATTTGCGATGAAGGCCGACCTGCCGCAGCGGGAGCCGAAGCGCCTGGAGCGCTGGAAGGCCGAGGGCCTCTATGCCCGCATCGAGGCCAAGCGGAAGGCCGACAATGCCGCCGGGAAGGGCAGGGGCCGCGAGGTCCTGCACGACGGGCCGCCCTACGCCAATGGCGCCATCCACATGGGCCATGCGCTGAACAAGATCCTCAAGGACGTGGTGGTGAAGTCCCGGTGGATGGAGGGCTACGAATCCCCCTACGTGCCGGGTTGGGACTGCCACGGCCTGCCCATCGAGCATGCCGTGGAGAAGGACCTGGGCCCCAAGCGCCGGGAGCTGAGCCGCGCCGAGTTCCTCCAGCGCTGCCGCACCTATGCCCAGAAGTGGATCGATACCCAGCGCACGGCCTTCCAGCGCCTCGGTGTCCTGGGTGCCTGGGAGCACCCCTACGTGACCATGGATCCCCTCTACGAGGCCGAGACCGTGCGCCACCTGGCCAAGCTCTTCCAGAGCGGCGCCGTCACCCGCAAGCTCAAGGTCGTCCACTGGAGCTATGGCGCCCGGACCGCCCTGGCCGAGGCTGAGGTGGAGTACGCCGACAAGACCAGCCCCGCCGTCACCGTGGCCTTCCCGGTGCCCGCTGCGGAGGCCCGGCGCATGGAGCTGCCGACGCCCCTCCTGCTGCCCATCTGGACCACCACCCCCTGGACCCTGCCGAGCAACCTGGCCATCGCCATGCACCCGGACCTGGAATACGCCGTGGTGCGAGCCGGGGAGCGCCACTTCGTGGTGGCTGTAACCCTAATGGAAGACTTCTCGAAGAAACTTGGCGAAACGCTGCACACGGTAGAGATTCGACTCGGGAAGGCGTTCCAGACGCTGGTGGCCAAGCACCCCTGGATCGACCGGGAGAGCCCCGTCCTGCTGGCGGATTATGTCACCGCCGACACCGGCACGGGTCTGGTGCACACGGCCCCGGATCATGGGGTGGACGACTTCAACCTGGCCCATCACCTGGGCCTGCTCCAGCTGGTCGGCCCCGATGGCAAGTTCGTGGCGACCATGGACGACCCGGAGCTGGTGGGCAAGAACATCTTCGACTGCAACCCCCTGGTGGTGGAGCGCCTCCGCCGCGATGGCTCGCTCCTCCACGACGAGGTGCTGACCCACAGCTACCCGCACTGCTGGCGCACCCGCACCCCGATCTTCTTCCGGGCCACGGAGCAGTGGTTCATCACCATGGACTCCGAGCTGACCGGCAAGGGCCGCAGCCTGCGCGAGCTGGGCCTCGAGGGTGTGGAGCAGACCCAGTGGGTGCCCGCCCAGGGCCAGAACCGCATCCACGCCATGATTGCGGGTCGGCCGGACTGGTGCATCAGCCGCCAGCGGGCCTGGGGCACCCCCATCACCGTCCTGCGCTGCGAGGCCTGCGGCGAGCCCCTGGTGCATGCCGACATCTTCGAAAAGGCCGCCCTGGCCATTGAGACGGGGGGCATCGAGGCCTGGCCCGACCTGCCCGTGGCGGACCTGCTGCCCGCCGGGTCCCGCTGCTCCTGCGGCTCCGAGGCCTTCCAGAAGGAAACGGACATCCTCGACGTGTGGATCGACTCGGGCGTCAGCGCCTCGGTGGTCTGCGCCGCTCACCCGGAGTTGCGCCGCAGCGACTACGGCGACTTCATCTACCTGGAGGGCTCGGACCAGCACCGGGGCTGGTTCCACAGCTCCCTGCTGTTCAACCTCGCCGCCACCGGCACCAAGCCCTACAAGCAGGTGGTCACCCACGGCTTCGTGCTGGACGGCAAGGGCCAGAAGATGTCCAAGAGCCTGGGCAACGTCATCACGCCCGAGGAGATCCTCAAGACCCTGGGCGCCGACATCCTGCGCTGGTGGGCCGCCAGCTGCGACTACAGCGAGGACATCCGCATCTCCAAGGAGATCCTCGACCGCAGCGCCGACGCCTACCGCAAGATCCGCAACACCCTGCGCTTCCTGCTGGGCGCCCTGGAGGGCTTTGATCCCGCCCAGGATGCGGTGGCCGCCGCCGACCTGGCCCCCCTGGATCGCTGGGTGCTGGACGCCTTTGCCCGCACCACCCAGGAGGCCCGGGACGCTTACACCCGCTTCGAGTTCCACCGCGCCACCCAGGCGGTCCACGGGTTCTGCCAGCTGGAGCTGTCGGGCCGCTACTTTGAGATCATCAAGGACCGGCTCTACTGTGATGCCCTGGACTCCGGCCGCCGCCGCAGTGCCCGGGCCACCTGCTGGGAGCTCGCCCAGGGCCTCTGCACCCTCCTGGCTCCTGTGATGAGCTACACCGCCGACGAAGCCTGGGAGCACCTCCCCGGCTGCACCGGCAGCGTCCATGAGCAGCGCTTCCCCGAGCTGGCCGTGGCGGCTCTGGACCCCCGGTGGGAGAAGCTCTGGGAGGTTCGCAGTGCTGTGCAGGCCGCCATGGAGCCCCTGCGCGCCGCCAAGATCGTCGGCACCAGCCTCGACGCCGCCGTCGCCATCACCCTCAAGGATCAGGCCGACTGGGACCTCCTGGACAGCCTCGGCGAGTCCCTCGATGACCTCCTGGTCGTTTCCTCCCTCACTCGAATCGTAGCTTCGAGTGCAGCTCTAGCGCCCACCGTGACTGTTACCCCCCACACCGGGACCAAGTGCCCCCGCTGCTGGAACCACAAGGGTGGCCATGGCCGGGGTGAGGATGCGGCTCTCTGCGTGCGTTGCGCCACGGTGATTGGTTAATGCGCCGTTTCCTCTGGCTGCTCCTGCCCGCCGGGGTCCTGGCGGCGGATCTGGGCTCCAAGGCCTGGATCCTGCGCACCCTGACCGAGGGGGAGTCCCTGCCCATCATCAAGGGCTTCTTCAACCTCACCCTGGGCTTCAACCGGGGGGCCATCTTTGGCAGCCTCACCGGGCTGCCAGCGCCCTTCCGGGCGGCGCTCTTCGCCGCCGCCGGGATCGTGGCCATCGTGCTCTTCGGGCGCACCTTCCTGGCTCGGGAGACCCCCACCGGGGACCGCATCGCCTTCGGCCTGATCCTGGGCGGCGCCCTGGGCAACGGCACGGATCGCCTGGTCCGAGGCGCCGTGGTGGACTTCCTGGACTTCGTCTTTGGCACCTGGCACTACTGGACCTTCAACCTCGCCGACAGCTGCATCCTCGTCGGTGCAGCCCTCTTCGGCCTCCGCGCCCTCATGGCGTCGAGGGCTGAGGGTCAGAGAAAAGAAAACTGATTTACCACGAAGACACGAAGACACGAAGAAAGATAAAAGCAGTTATCTTATGCACTTCTTCGTGCCTTCGTGTCTTCGTGGTGGTCCTTTTACTTTCCCCCTATTTTCTTTACTGCGCCTGGATCGCCTTCAGCAGGGCAGGGTCTTTGGGGAGCTGGTCTACTTCGGCGAGCCGGGGGACGAGGCGCTTCCAGAAGGGCTCGGCGGCGAAGACTTTTTTGAAGATGGGCAGGGCCTCGTCGCGCTTGCCGCTGGAGGCCAGGGCCACGGCCTGCCAGAAGGGCATCTCCCACACGCCGGGGGCCAGCTTCGAGGCAGCCTCGTAGGAAGCCTTGGCCTCGTTCCACTTACCTGCGGTGACATGGCCGTCCCCCTCGTCCATGAGGAGGTAGGCCCGGCGCAGCTGGATGAGGCGGCCCAGCTCCTGCAGGGGGTCCGGGTGGTCCTCCACCCGGAGGTCGAAGAGGCGGTCATTCCAGGGCTGGCCTGAGGGCTTGCCCTTCACGATGAGAATGGCGGCGCTCTGCTGACCCCGAATGTCGCCGCCCTCGGCCTGGGCGGCGCGGAGGGCCGCCAGCAGGCGATCGGCCAGGTCGCCCTGGGCGCCCTTGAAGGCCTTGGCCATGGCGGGCCAGACGGTGGCTTTGTCCATGAGGTTGGCCTCCACGGTGAAGCCCTCGCCCACCTCGTGGCCGGCGGCCTGGATGCACTTGGCGCCGGTGTGAGCCGCCGAGCGGCCCTGGGCGTCCACCATGGCCACCTGCCGCACCTCCCGGTCCGCATCCGCCGCCAGCAGGGCCTTGAGGGCCTCCGGGGCGGACTTGCCCGCCTTCATGAGGGCCAGACCCAGAGGGCCGTAGCTGGGCTCGGTGAAGCTCTGGGTGGCCACCGCGCCCACCCCGGCCTCGGCCCAGGGTACGGCGGAGCCCACGGAGAACCAGTGGCTCTGCACCGCCACGCCCAGGTCGCCGGTGGCCGCGTCCCGGGCCACGATGGAGTAGGTGTGGACCGGGCGGCGGCCCTCCCCGGCGGTACTGGGCACGGCAAGGGCGAGCAGCAGGGCGGCAAGGACAGTGCGCATGGGGGCTCCGGGGTGCACCCCCATCCTAGGGCAGAGACCCCGATAAGATGGAGCCCATGCGCTGCCTACCGACCCTCGCCACCCTGCT
>CAIMFT010000064.1 GCA_903840385.1 uncultured Holophagaceae bacterium | reverse complement strand
TAGCTTCAGCCCCACCCTGCTGACCCTAATCCAGTGGCGAGGACCGTGCAGCCCTTCCTTGGGTAGTTCGTAGCCCTCGAGGATCGTCCGAAGCAGGTCATCCATACATTCCAGGGTAGCTCGCTATTGTTCCTGGCGGCTTCAAGATGCACGGAAGCGACCTTGGTGGGTGTGTATGGAAACCAGTTCCCGACGTCAACGGCCACCTCTCGTTAGACACGTGTAATTGTCGCCAGCCAGCTGAGCTGATCAAGCAACTTGATGCTGGTATGGTCCGACTTCCACGAAGCCTAGGAGCCCGATCGGTGTGATCCAGTCAGGCTCTCTTCTTCCCGATCTTCAATGGCTGAACCTTCGGCTTCGAGATCTTCAGCACAGGGGCTAGCTTCCGGATGCTGCCTGCCAACGCGCTGGGGCTGAGGTGGCCATAGTATTTCTCGACCATGGTGGTGTCCGTGTGACCCAACTGGGCAGCAACATAGGTTAGCGGGCCGAAACAGACTCATCAGAGTCATTCCGTACAACAGAATCGGGGCGGTCGGTTCGTGCAGGGTGTGATGATAGTGTGTTGACGGCAAAAAAATGGCCACCTTGTGGGTGACCGTAGATCCTTGCTGTTGTTGGCTCCGGAGGAGGGATTTGAACCCCCGACCTAGTGATTAACAGTCACCCGCTCTGACCCCTGAGCTACTCCGGAATGGGCAAAGATTTATTCTACCTCAGGCGGGGGGGGATTCAAGCGGGGGTGTGATCTGGATTGGGTTGGCCCCGCTTAGGACCGCTGGAGCTCGAGCAGGATCTGGCGGGCGGAGGCCTTGAGGGACTCGATGACACCCACGCCCTTGTTGGCGATGGCCTCGACCATGGGCTCATTCCGGAAGCTGAGCAGGCGGGCCATCTCGTCCATGGACACGGCGGAGGGCATGTCGCGCTTGTTGAACTGGAGGACGTAGGGGATGGAGCGGATGTCGAAGCCGTTCTCCCGGAGGTTGGTGGCCAGGTTGGCGATGGACTCGATGTTGGCTTCCATGCGTGCGGCCTGGCTGTCGGCCACGAAGATGATGCCGTCGCAGCCTCGCAGGATGAGCTTGCGGCTGGCGTCGTAGAACACCTGGCCGGGCACGGTGTAGAGGTGGAAGCGCACCTTGAAGCCCTTGATGGTCCCCATGTCCAGGGGGAGGAAGTCGAAGAACAGGGTGCGGTCGGTCTCGGTGGCGAGGCTCACCAGCTTCCCCCGCTTCTCCGGGTTGGCCTGCTCGTAGATCCACTGGATGTTCGTGGTCTTGCCGCAGAGGCCGGGGCCGTAGTAGACAATCTTGCAGTTGATCTCGCGGGAGGCGTAGTTGATGAAGGTCATGGCCGGGCCTTCAATCGCCAAAGAGGCGGTCGATGTCCTCGTCTGTGATCTCGCAGAAGGGGCTCTCAAAGCCGCTGCCTGCCGCCGTTTCCTGCAGGGCCCGGGCCTCCACCCGGTCGAAGATCTCCTGCAGCTCCCGGCTGGCCTTCCGCACCCGCAGGCGGACCAGGGCGAGGCTGGAGTTCTGATCGAAGATCACCACCACGATGCCCCGTTTGCCCACGATGGAGATGTGCAGGTTGTCCTTCTCTCCCTCGTGGAAGAGCAGGCTGAACTCCTTCTCGCCGATGAGGCGGGCCAAGCCATCCGTGGCGGCCACGTTGCCTGCGGTGAGAGAGGCCAGGCTGGTGGCGTCGATGTCCTGCAGGTCCCCGGCGGCGGCGATCTGCTGGCCGTTCTTGTCCACCAGGAAGACCACCTTGGCGGAGGCGTCCTTGGCGAGGCGGCCAGTGATCTCCTGGAGGGCGCGGTACTCCTCCTCGAAGAGCATGAGGTCAGGCTTCGCCACAGGTGCCTCCAGATGGGACTCGGAAGGGGGGAGGATACCGCAATTTTCAGTAGGTCCCTGAGCCTGAGCCGCCTTTTGCGACCGCCAGGGAGGCTGATAGGCCCAGTCGGGTGGCGCCAGCCCGGACCATGGCCAGGGCCACCTCATAGGTGCGGATGGACCCGGAGGCCTTCACGCCGAGGGTGGGGCCGACGGTGCTGCGCATGAGGGCCACATCGGCCTCGGTGGCACCCCCGGTGGAGAAGCCGGTGGAGGTCTTGACGAAGTCCAGGCCGGCTTCCTTGGCCAGCTCGCAGGCCTGGGCCTTCTGGGCATCGTCCAGCAGGCAGGTCTCGAGGATCACCTTCAGGACGGCCGGGGCGGGTACGGCCCGGCGGACGGTCTCCAGGTCCCGGCGCACGGCGTCCCAGTCGCCACTGCGGGCCTGGCCGACGGAGAGCACCATGTCGATCTCCTGGGCCCCGGCCTGAAGGGCGGCCTCGGCCTCGGCGGCCTTGGCGACCGAGAGGCTGGCCCCCAGGGGGAAGCCCACCACGGTGCAGGTGCGCACGGCACTGCCCCGCAGGAGGCTGGCCGCCAGCGGTACCCACAGGGAGTTGACGCAGACCGAAGCAAACCCGTAAGCCAGGGCCTCGGCGCAGAGGACCTCCACCTGGGCCCCGGTGGCCTCGGGCTTGAGCAGCGTGTGGTCGATGAGCGGGGACAGGTCAAAGGGGCCGTCCTGGCCCGGCGGCAGGGCCCCCAGGGCGCGATGGTGGAGGCCGCTCTCGTCCCTGAAAAGGCCCCAGCCCTCGGTGCAGCCCAGGAGCTGCAAGACACCGGGCCTAGGGGGGGCCGTCAGGCGGGCGCGGATTTCAGCGGTGAGGTCCTGCAGGGGGTCGATCATGCCCCCATCATGGCCCAGCCCCGAGGGGCCCGGAAAGGCAGACACAAAAAAGCGGGCCGAAGCCCGCTTTTTTGTGGAACCGGTGAGGCTTGATTACTTCTTGGCGGCGGGAGCGGCCTTCTCAGCCTTCTCAGCCTTGGCGGCGGGGGCGGCAGGAGCGGCAGCGGCAGCCTTAGGGGCCTTGGCAGCCTTCTTGGCCTTCTTCTCGGCCTTGGGGGCAGCAGGAGCGGCCTTCTCAGCGGCGGGAGCAGCAGGCTTGGCAGCAGGAGCGGCGGCCTTCTTCTCTTCGGCGGTCAGGGCCTTCTTCTCGGCCTTGGGCTCAGCCTTGACAGCAGCCTTGGGCTCGGCCTTGGCGGCGGGGGCAGCAGCAGCCTTCTTGGCAGCCTTCTTGGCCTTCTTCTCGGCCTTGGGGGCAGCAGGAGCGGCCTTCTCAGCGGCGGGAGCAGCAGGCTTGGCAGCAGGAGCGGCGGGCTTCTTCTCTTCGGCGGTCAGGGCCTTCTTGGCCTCTTCCTTCTTGGCATCAGCCTTGGGGGCATCAGCCTTCTTGACTTCAGCCTTCTTCACGGCCTTCTTGGCCTTCTTCTCAGCCTTGGGGGCCTCAGCCTTTTCGACCTTCTCGGCCTTCTTGGCTTCAGGCTTCTTGGCCTCTTCAGCGAAGACGGGGCTGATCAGGGCGACGGCGAGGAGCAGCGCAGCAAACTTCTTCATGGTGTTTCTCCAAAGGTGATCCGGCACGGCCGGAAGCGGAGTTCATGAAGCAGTATCTGGGCCAATATTTATTTCGTTTATTTTCAACACTTAAATCTCGCAATAGCCCGCAATTGGTGTGGCGTTCTGCAACTTGTAGCAAGCTGCCACCACCCCCAAGAGTTACAAGCCTCCTACTCGCCCTCGTGGAAGCCATAACGCTTGAGTTTCCTGTAAAGGGTGGTCCGGTCCACCCCCAGAATCTCTGAGATGCGCTGTTTTTCCTTGTGCTTTCCAATCAGCAGTTGAATGTATCTGCGCTCGAGCTCATCCAGGGAGGGCCAGTCCTCCACCAGGTTGGGCAGGGTCTCGGCCCCATCCGCCCGGCGCAGGGCCTTCTTGAGGACATCGGCCTGAATCTTGGCCGGCAGGTCATCCACGATGATCTCCCGCCCTCGGCAGAGCTGGGTGAGGTTCTCCGCGGCGTTGCGCAGCTCCCGCACGTTCCCGGGCCAGGAGTAGGCCTCCAGCACCCGCCGGGCCTCCGGATGCACCTGGTAGGACTGACCGTCCTTCTGGCCGATCTCCTCGATGAAGTGGTCCAGCAGGGCCGGGATGTCCTCTCGTCGGTCCCGCAGGGGGGGGACGGCCAGCTCCACCACGCTCAGCCGATAGTAGAGGTCCTCCCGGAAGGCTCCGGCCTTGACCAGAGCCTGCAGGTCCCGGTTGGTGGCAGCAATGACCCGGGTGTCCACCTGGATGGTCTGGTTCCCGCCCACCCGGCGGATCTCCTGCTCCTGGAGCACCCGCAGCAGGCGCACCTGGAAGCTGGGGCTGGTCTCCCCGATCTCGTCGAGGAAGATGGTCCCCTTGGTGGCCTCCTCGAAGAGGCCCGGCTTCTCCCCGATGGCGCCAGTGAAGGAGCCCTTCACATGGCCGAACAGCTCTGACTCCAGCAGCGTCTCGGTGAGGGCACCACAGTTCACGGCCACGAAGGCCTTGTCCCGGCGGTCGCTGGACAGGTGGATGCTGCGGGCCACCAGCTCCTTGCCGGTGCCGCTCTCGCCGGTGATGAGCACCGTGGCCCGGCTGTTCTGAAGGCTGGCGATGGTCTTGTAGACGGCCATCATCCGGGGGCTGGAGCCGATCATGAGGCTCCGCTTGGCCTTGGGGGGCTCCTGGACCCGGCTGTGGCCGGTGGACTGACGGCGGAGCAGGGCCCGGCTTACCAGGGCCTTCAGCTCCTCGTTGTTCCAGGGCTTGCTGAGGAAGTCGAAGGCCCCCTCCCGCACGGCCTCGATGGCGGTCTCCAGGGTGCCGAAGCCCGACAGGAGGATGGTGTCCACGCCGAGGGGCTTGGCCGCCCGGAGGAGGTCCAGGCCGTCTTTCTTGGCTTCGAGGTTGATGTCGGAGAGCAGCAGGTCCAGGGGGCCAGCGTTGAGCAGGGCGATGGCCTGATCCGGGTCGGTGGCCTTCAGCACCTCCAGGCCCATGGATTCCAGGAGCTCCTCCAGGAACTCACAGGTCTCCTTGCTGTCGTCCACCACCAGCACGCGGGCCATGGGCACCCCCAGGAAGAAGGTATCCCAAACTGCCCCCGGACTGGCACGGGGGAACCCCGGAGGCCTTGGGAAGGGCTAGACTGATCGGGGCCCGGGCGGCCCCTTCCACGGATGTCCCATGACCGGCCAACCCACCTTCGACGCTGGACTCGAGCACCTGGAAGCCCTGGTCCGCCAACTGGAGTCCGGCACCCTCGGCCTGGAAGAGGCCCTCACCCGCTTCGAGGAGGGCGTGCAGCTGAGCCAGGCCCTCCAGCAGCAGCTGGCCGAGGCCCAGCGCAAGGTGGAGCGGCTCAAGGCGGGCCTGGGCGGCGAGTACCGCGCCGAGCCCCTGGACGAGGCCAAGTGACCCCTGCAGGAGAGCCCGGCGCTCAGGTCCAGGCGGACCTGGATCGCCTCCTGCCTCTGCTGGACAGCGCCCTCACCGTGCCCTTCCAAAAGGGCGCAGCCGTGCGCCTCGGGGAGGCCGTGCGCTACAGCCTGGAGGCCGGTGGCAAGCGGGTGCGGCCCGTGCTCTGCCTCCTGGCCGCCGAGGCCGTGGGAGGCACCGCCGCCCAGGCCCTCCCGGGCGCCCTGGCCCTGGAGTACATCCACACCTACTCCCTGATCCACGATGACCTGCCCGCCATGGACGACGACGACCTGCGCCGGGGCCGACCCACCAACCACAAGGTCTTCGGCGAGGGCCACGCCATCCTGGCCGGGGATGCCCTGCTCACCGAGGCCTTCCGGGTGCTGGCGGCGGCGGACCTGGACCCCATTCGCCGGGCCGAGGCCCTCATCCTCCTCGCTGAGGGCGCAGGCTGGCAGGGCATGGCCGGCGGCCAGGCCCTGGATCTGGAGGGGGAGCAGGTGGCTGCCTACGACCTGGAGCACCTGCGCCTCATCCACCGCATGAAGACCGGGGCCCTGCTCCGCGCTTCCCTGGAGATCGGCGCCGTCCTGGGGGGCGCCGACCCCGCTCAGCGGGCCGCCCTGAGGGCCTGCGGGGCAGCCCTGGGCCTGGCTTTCCAGATCCAGGACGACATCCTGGACGCCACTGCCACCGAAGCTCAGCTGGGCAAGCGCACCGGAAAGGACGCCGGGAGGGGTAAGATCACCTACCCAACCCTGCTGGGGCTGGATGGCGCCCGCCGCGCCCTCGCCGAGGCCACCGAGACCGCCCTATGTCACCTAGCCATCCTTCCCAACCGACCTTCCCTGGCAGCCTGGGCGAGCTATCTGGCCCAGCGAGCGAAGTAGGTGGCAGCATGACCCAGACCAGCCCCTACCCCCTCCTGGAGTCCCTGGCGGCACCCCAGCAGATCCGGCACTACTCGCCGGCCCAGCTGGAGCAGCTGGCGGTGGAGGTGCGCGCCTTCCTCATCGCCTCGGTGTCTGAGACCGGCGGCCACTTCAGCTCCAACCTGGGCACCGTCGAGCTGACAGTGGCGCTCTTCCACCAGTTCGACTTCCTGCAGGACCGCATCGTCTGGGACGTGGGCCACCAGGCCTATCCCCACAAGATCCTCACCGGGCGGATGGGCCGCTTCCCCACCCTGCGCCAGCACCACGGCCTGTCGGGCTTCCTCAAGCGCGAGGAGAGCCCCTACGACCACTTCGGTGCGGGTCATGCCAGCACCAGCATCTCCGCGGCGCTGGGCATGGCCAAGGCCCGGGACCTGCAGAAGCAGGACCATGCCTGCATCGCCGTCATCGGCGATGGTTCCATGACCGCCGGGATGGCCTTCGAGGCCCTCAACCAGGCGGGCTACCTGGCCACCAAGAACTTCCTGGTGATCCTCAACGACAACGACATGAGCATCAACCCCAACGTGGGGTCGCTGCAGGGCTACCTCAACCAGATCATGTCGGGCCAGTACTACCAGCGCTGGCGGGACCGCATCGAGCACGCCATCAAGGCCATCCCTCTGGAGGGCCTCAGCAAGGGGGTGGCCAAGGCGGCGAAGTGGAGCGAGGAGAGCTTCAAGCGCCTCATGGTGCCGGGCCTGCTGTTCGAGGACCTGGGCTTCCGCTACCTGGGCCCGGTGAACGGCCACGACCTGCAGGCCACTGCCAAGGCCCTGGTGGAGGCCCGGGAGAAGATGAAGGATGGCCCGGTACTGCTCCATGTGCAGACCAAGAAGGGCCACGGCTACGAGCCCGCTGCCCAGGACCCCATGAAGTGGCACGGCGTGACCGCCTTTGACGCCGAGTCCGGCGAGCTCATCAAGACGGTCCAGGATCCCACCCGGCCCGCCCCGCCCAGCTACACCAGCGTCTTCGGCAAGGCCCTGGTGGATCTGGCCCGCCACGACGACCGCATCGTCGGCATCACCGCCGCCATGCTGGACGGCACGGGCATGAACCACTTCAAGAAGGCCTTCCCGGACCGGTGCTTCGATGTGGGCATCGCCGAGCAGCATGCGGTCACCTTCGCCGCCGGTCTGGCGGCCCAGGGCATGCGGCCCGTGGCGGCAATCTACAGCACCTTCCTCCAGCGCGGCTTCGACCAGGTGGCCCATGACGTGTGCCTCCAGGACCTGCCCGTGACTTTCGCCCTGGACCGGGCCGGCATCGTAGGTGCCGACGGCCCCACCCACCACGGCCTCTACGACCTGGCCTACCTCCGCTGCCTGCCCAACATCGTCCTCATGGCCCCCCGGGACGAGAACGAGCTGCGGCGGATGCTCATGACCGCCCTCTACTGCGGCCACCCCGCCGCCCTGCGCTATCCCCGGGGCAATGGCCGGGGCGTAGTCCTTGAGGAGCCCATCACCGCCCTGCCCGTGGGCAAGGGCGAGCTGCTGCGAGAGGGCGAGGATCTCCTCCTCTGCGCCCTGGGCAGCATGGTGGAACCGGCCCTGGCCATGGCCGAGCGGTTCGCCCTGGAAGGCCTCTCCTGCGCCGTCATCAACGCCCGCTTCGTGAAGCCCTTGGATGCGCCCCTCATCCTCGAGTGGGCAGCCCGCTGCCGAGGCACCGTCACCCTGGAAGAGGGCTGCGCCCCCGGTGGGTTCGGGACGGCCGTGGCCGAGGCCCTGGGCGACGCCGGCCTGCTGCGCCCCCTCCTGCGCTGCGCCGTCCCCGACCATCTCGTCCACCACGGCGACGCCACCCGCCTCCTGGAAGAAGAAGGCCTCGGCCCCGCCGCCCTGGAAGTCCGCGTCCGCTCCTTTGCAGCAAAACTGCAGAAAAGCTAAAAGATCAACGCGAAGACCTCACTTCGCCAGGTTCAGCACCCGTTCGCGGTCGAGGTAGGGGATGGTCCGCCAGGTGTTGGTGGTGGTGAGCTGGAGGCTGGGGCGGGCCAGGACGTGGTCCAGCAGCAGGTTCCGCAGGGAGGTCCTGGTGACGGTCTCGGCCTGGCCGGTGAAGCCCATGGCCGTCATGTACCCGCCCCCATCCCGCAGGCGGTAGGTGGTGATGGCCAGGGTGAAGGTCTGCTCCGGCTTCACGGGCTGTCCCTGCCAGCTGAGGTTCTGCACGCGGCTGCCCAGGGGCCGCCCCAGGTTCAGGGCATAGCTGACGCCATCCACCGTGTCGAAGTTGAAGAAGGGCACCGCCGGGTCGTAGAGCTCTGGCTCCCAGCTGAAGGCGTAGTGCTGCGCCGCGTGCTCCAGGTAGCGGCGGAGCTGGTCCCCCGTGATGCGGATGCGGGCCAGCCGGTTCTCATAGGGGGTCAGGGCCCAGAACTGCCGCACGCTGGTGGGCCCCTTGGGGATGAAGATGCGGGGGCCAGGGCAGGCGGCGGCAGACAGCTGCGCCCCGGTGGCCTGGCGCTGGACCTGGTGGAGCAGCTGCAGCACCGGGGTGTCTTCCATGCGGGACCAGCGGCTGTCCAGGTCCACCTGCAGGTTGGTGGCGGCGGTATCCAGGTAGCGGTCCGTGGCGGCCCGCAGCTCCGCCGTGAGAGCCAGGGGCTCCGGGTCGATGGGGGTCGCAGCATCCGGGCGCTCGAGCCGGCCGGTGGAGGCCAGCACCCGCCAGCGCCCCTTCTCCTTGCGCAGGTCCAGGTCCACCACCGCCAGGGCCCGCCCATAGGCCTGGGCCTGCACTATGGGCACACCCTTGTGCTCCACCGCCAGGGGCTGGTGGGTGTGGCCCGCAAAGATCGCATCCAGACCCGGCACCTGCTCCGCCAGACGGAGGGCGGCGGTCTCGTCACTGCCGGGGCCGTCCAGGGTGCCCAGCCCGGCGTGCACCAGGGCGATCACCACATCGGCCTTTTCTTTGTCCCGCAGCCGAGGCACCAGCTCCCGGGCCGTGGCCACGATGTCGCGAAAGGCCAGGTCGCCGTAGCCCCCGGCCTCAGTCATCCAGGGCACACCTGAGGTGGTGAAGCCCACCAGGGCCACCCGCACCCCGGCCACCAGCAGCACCACATGGGAGGGGAACCCAGGTCGGCCCTTGGGGGCCGCCACATTGGCACCCAGGAAGGGGAAAGTGGCCTGCTTCTCCGCCTCCCGGAGGACCTCCAGGCCGAAGTCAAAGTCGTGGTTGCCCACCACCGTGGCCGCATAGCCCAGGGCGTTCATGATGGCGACACTGGGCTCCGGCAGGTCCCGCCGGAGGACATTCCGCACGTAGTTGAGCGGCTCGCCCTGCAGGGTGTCGCCGCAGTCCACCAGCACCGTGGCGGGGTTCTGGGCCCGCTGGCGGCGGATCAGGGTGGCCATCCGGGCCCAGCCCTGAGGCACAGGCTGGAGGGTGAAGGTGTCCTCGGGGGCGACATGGCCGTGCATGTCGGTTGTTCCAAGAATCTGAATCCGTACGTCTTGAGCCTGGAGAACCAGGGTCGTCAGCAGGATTCCAAGCCAGTACCGCATGCAGCCTCCCTGCCCACACACAACCGAGGGTTGGATGGGGCTCGCTTCAAGGGTAAACTGACCCCTCACCCTTAGGATGACCCCCTCTACCGGAGACCCCATGCAAGAAGTTCAGATCAAGGCCCCCAAGCACGAATTCACCCTGCTCTGTGATGACATCCGCCAGGAAATGGGCGGGAAGACCTCACTCATGGGCCTCTACGACCACCACATCGTGGTCCCCCAGGTGCCCTTCACCCTGCCCAAGGTGTGCTTCTACACCCGCTTCTCCCGCATGGACGGCCAGTTCAAGTTCGGCTTCTCCATCGTCAGCCCCACCGGTGACCGCAAGGACGTGATCCGCGACAGCGACGTGCAGATCCCCGACGGCGCCAAGGAAGGCACCTTCAATGTCATCGCCAGCCCCTTCGAAGTGACCAGCGAAGGCGTGTACGAAGTGATCATCGCCCTGACCAAGGGTGCGGACCGCTTCGAGTACGTCTATAAGTTCGCCATCTCCGACGCCGGCCGCCTCCAGGCCGAGTACGAGAAGTCCCTGGCCGAGTCCGGTCAGGTGGGGAACTAGCTCTTTAGCTATCGGCTATCAGCTTCATCGGTGCGGCGCCCTGCGGGGCGCCGTCCTTTTTTTATTGGCTGTCAGCCTCGCCGCCCATGTGGGTCGAGCCCCTTCTTTGGCTGATAGCTGACAGCTGACAGCCGAGAGCCCCTCTTTGCCGACACCTGACAGCCCAGTCACCCCGCTATCCTTAACCCATGTCCAACCGCTACGCCAAGCAGCGCATCTTTCTCGGCCGGGAGGCTGACGAGGGCCTGCGGTCCAAGCGGGTGGCGGTGCTGGGATTGGGGGCACTGGGGTCGGTCATCGCCCCCTGGCTGGCCCGGGCGGGGGTGGGACACCTGACGCTCATCGACCGGGACCTGGTGGAGGAGAGCAACCTCCAGCGGCAGCTGCTCTATGGCGAGGCCGACCTGGGTCAGCCCAAGGCCGAGGTGGCCGCTCGGCGCCTGGCGGAGGCCAACAGCACCGTGGACCTGCGGGCCGTGGTGGCGGACCTCACCAGCGGCAATGCCCGGGAGCTGCTCTCCGGCTTCGACCTCATCTGTGACGGCACCGACAACTTCGAGGCCCGCTTCCTCATCAACGACGTGGCCATCCTCATGGGGACGCCCTGGATCTACGCCGGGGCCATCGGCGGCGAGGGTCTGGTCTGGCCTCTGCACCCGCCCCACACGCCCTGCCTGCGCTGCCTGCTGGAGGAGCCTCCCGCCGGCGGGGATGTGGACACCTGTGACAGCGCCGGGGTCCTCGGTCCCACCGTGGGCATCATCGGCAGCTGGGCGGCCCTGGAAGCCATGAAGGTGCTCACCGGGAAGACGCCCCACGCCGACCTGGCCCGCTTTGACTTCTGGCGGGACGAGCGCCAGTTCCTGAATCCACCCAAGACCCGCTGCCGCTTCTGCACGGAGGGCGTCACTGAGTTCCTGGATGCCCGCTGGACCCTCAAGGCCAGCCCCCTCTGCGGCCTGGAAGGCGTGCAGATCCGGGTGAATCCGCCGGGCCAGCTCGACCTCACCGCCTTGAAGGGGCGCCTGGAGACCCGCACCCACAGCCCCTGGAAGCTGGCCGGAATGATGCTGCGAGGCCGGGAAGGCGCCGATGAGATCACCCTCTTCGCCGATGGCCGCGCCCTGGTCCACGGCCCCATGACCCCCGAACGCGCCCGCAGCTGGTACACCGAAGTTGTAGGATGTTGAGGGTCCTGCTCGCCTCCCGGAATGTCGGCAAGCTCCGCGAGTTTGCGGCGCTGCTGCCGGGCTTCCCACTGGTGCCCTGGCCCGCCGAGGCGCCGGAGCTGCCGGAGACCGGGGCCTTCTTCCAGGACAACGCCCTGCAGAAGGCCGAGGGGGCGCGGGCCTGGTGGCTGGCCCACGGCACCGAGCCCCTGGATGCCGTGCTGGCCGATGACTCGGGGCTCTGCGTGGATGCCCTCTGGGGTGGCCCGGGGGTGCTGAGCGCCCGCTTCGCCCCGGACCTGAGCTCCTACGCCGAGCGCAACCAGCGCCTCCTGGACCTGCTGCCGGAGGGGACGGCCCGCACCGCCCGCTTTGTGTGCGTGCTGGCCTGGGTGCCCCTGACTGGAGCCGCCGGGGAGCGCTGCACCGTCAGCGGCGCCGTGGAGGGCAGCCTGGCCCTGGAGCACCGGGGCACTCAGGGCTTCGGCTACGATCCGATCTTCCTCCCGGACGGCTCGGACCAGACCTTCGGCGAGCTGCCGGCCGCCAGCAAGCACACCCTCAGCCACCGGGCCAGGGCCTGTGCCGCGCTCAGGGCGAAGCTGGGCGGATGAGCGGCCAACGCGATCCCCGCACCGGCCTCGCCATCGCCGGCCTGCTCCTGCTCTGGGCCTCCGCCTTTGCCGGCATCCGGGCAGGCATGCGCCTCACCCCGGCGGGCCTCCCCGGCGCCGATGGCTACGGCCCCGGGGAGCTGGCCCTGCTGCGCTTCGGCACTGCCTCCGTGGTGCTGGCCCTCTATGCCCTGGCCCACCGCATGCCGCTCCCAGACTGGCGGGACCTGCCGCACATCGCCCTGGCCGGCTTCCTGGGCATCAGCGTGTACCACGTGACGCTCAACTTCGGCGAGCTGACCGTCCAGTCCGGGGCCGCCTCCATGCTGATATCGGCCGGGCCCGTCTTCACGGCGATCCTGTCGGCACTCGTGCTCCGGGAGCGGCTGACTGCCACGGGGTGGCTGGGCATCCTGGTGGCCTTCGGCGGCGTCATCCTCATCGCCATGAGCGGCGGCAAGGGCCTGCACTTCCCCCCGGGGGCCCTGCTGATCCTGCTGTCCGCAGCCTCTGCGGCCGTGTTCTCGATCCTGTCCAAGCAGGCACTCCGGCGCCAGGAGCCCCTCGCCTTCACCTGCTACTCCATCTGGGTGGGCACCCTGCCCCTGCTGTTCTTCCTGCCGGGCCTCGTGCGCCAGACCCAGACTGCCAGCCCCGCCGCCACGCTGGCGGTGGTGTACCTGGGCATCTTTCCCGCCGCCATCGCCTACCTGCTCTGGAACCTCGCCCTGAACCGGATGCCTGCCTCGGTGCTGTCGAGCTTCCTGTACCTGTCCCCCGTCATCGCCAGCGGCATCGCCTGGGTCTGGCTGGGCGAAGTCCCCACCGTCCTCACCGTCCTTGGCGGCGCCATCGCCATCGCCGGCGTGGTGCTCGTCCAGACCCGAGGCCAGCACCCGGCGGCGGCCTGAGCTCGCCTGCGGAAGAAAAACTCTCCACGAAGACCACGGAGATCCCCTGACGAACGACCCGGCACCTGGATTGGGATCAAAAGATCACCGCCAAGGCGCCAAGGACGCCAAGCGGCGCCGTCGCATCCCGCACGGGTCCGCCGACGGCGGCTTCCGGCACAGCCGGAAGTGATCCCGGGGGCGCCAGGATCGCCTGCTAAGAAGCGCGGCCCTGGCGCCCCCGGGATACAACCCATGCTCAGCTAGTGCCCACCCAGGCTGTTGCGGACCTAGTGGCCCGGCCAAGCGACCAGGCTTTTCTTGGCGCTCTTGGCGCCTTGGCGGTGATCAGTTCCCCTCAATGCAAACCGGAAGGCCTCACGGCTTGGGCAGGAACAGGCGGGGATCTACCCGGGCGTTGTTGAGGCTCACGGACCAGTGCAGGTGGGGGCCGGTGGAGCGGCCGGTGTGGCCCACCTCGCCCAGCAGCTCGCCGGCTTGCAGCACCTGGCCCTGCTTCACCTTGATCTTGGAGAGGTGGGCAAAGAGACTCACCACACCCTCGCCGTGGGCCAGAAACACAGCATTGCCGCTGAAGAAGAAGTTGCCGGTGAGCACCACCACCCCCGCCGCCGGGGCCCGGACGGCCTGGCCGGTGGGCGCCTTGATGTCCAGCCCGCCGTGGGGGGACCGGGACTCGCCGTTGAGGATCCTGCGCATGCCGAAGGAGGCAGTGAGGGCCCCTGCCGTGGGCCGGCGGAAGCGCAGCGACGGCAGGAGGCCCTCGGGCCAGGCTTTCCACGCCGGCTCCATGAGGGCCTGCTCCCGGACGATGCGGGCCTCATCCTCGGGCGCCGGGTTCACCATGCGCGGGTTCTCGAGGCGCAGGCGCTGCTCCGGGTAGTGCTTGGGGCGGATGCTGAAGGCCACGGCCCGGCCGTCCACCTCCACGGTGTCCTGGCCCGGCTTCGCGCTGAGCGGAAGGCCCACCACCGCCGTCCAGCCAGTGGCGCTCCGCCGCACCAGCACTGGCTCGCCGTGGGAGGTCACCCGGGGTGCAGGGTCCTGCTTTGGCAGGGCGACGAGGGCCACGCCGCCGGGGACCGCCGAGCCCTTGAGGGGGAGGGCCGGGGCCGCCGCACGCAGGGTGCAGGACGCCAGCAGCAGGCCACAGAAGCGGAAGAGAAGGCGCTTCATTCCGGCTCCCCAGCGCCCGGCGACTGGGTGAGGATCCCCAGGAAGGTCAGCGGAGCATCGGAGTCGTTGCTCAGGCCGTGGGTGCTGCCCGCCTTCACCAGAAAGAGGTCCCCCGCCACCACGGGGAAGCGCTCCCCATCGAGGAGGCCTGTGCCTTGTCCCGCCAGAATCAGGTAGAGGTCCTCGGTGTCCACATGGAGGTGCTCACCGATGGTGGTGCCCGGCGCCAGGGTCGTGCGCCCCAGGCTGAGGAGGCCTGCCATCTCGCCGGCCTGCAGGAGCTCCACTCCCTGGGCCGAGCCGACTCCGCCCCGGATGTGGGTGCGGGTGGTCTCCACCTGCTCGGAATGGCGACGGATCATGGCTCAGGCTCCTGGGCTGGGGGTGGTTGAGGGACCGCGACCGGGACCGCTTCGGTTGCAGCTTCCGGCCCAGGCTCAGCAGCGGCATCGGGTCCAGGCTCCGGAGCGGGGACCGGCTCGGACACCGCAGCGGAAGCCTCGACCAAGACATGGAAGCCCATCTCCCGCATCTTCAGGGCCTCCTGGTAGGCGGCGAGCACGGCGGTGCGGACGCGCAGGTACGAGGTCTCCGTGACCTTGCTGTTGAAGGTGAGGGTAGCCACCAGATAGTCCCGGCCGTCCGGCAGGGTCTGAGGTGCGCTGACCTGGATCTGAGGGGGCATGATGGCCGAGGAGCTGCCCTCCCGCAGGCGGAGGGACTGGCTTTCGCACCAGGCCTGCAGCTGCGGCGTGAGGGCCAGGCCTTCCTCCGGGGTGGCCACCATGACCCGGCCGTAGAGGGTGAAAAACAGGCGCAGCTGGGGCGGGTCGAAGGAGTGGTTCAGGTAGCCCGACATGCTGGCGATCTGCTGGAAGTCCTTGAGCAGGGACTGCAGCTTGGGGCTGGGCTGGGTCAGGCCCATCAGGGCGTCCCATACCCATACTTGTTCACCAGCAGGGCCAGGCGCTCCCGGGCCGCCGGGGGCACCACCTCCGGGGCCGTGAAGAGCGCCGCCTTCAGGGCCGCCCCGCAGGCGCAGGTGCGGGCGGTGCCCACGAGCCGGGGCACCACGCAGCGCAGCAGCCGCTGGGCCTTGTCCACGTTGGCGTGCATGACCTCCAGGACGGAGGCGGCGTCCACGCCCTCCTCCTCTTCGCGCCAGGCATCGTAGTCCGTCACCAGGGCGATGCAGGCGTAGCAGAGCTCCGCCTCCCGAGCCAGGCGAGCCTCGGTCACCTGGGTCATGCCGATGAGGTCGGCGCCCCAGCTCTGGTGCAGGCGACTCTCGGCGCGGGTGGAGAAGGCCGGGCCCTCCATGCAGACATACAGCGCCCCAGCCTCGATGGGCAGCCGGAGCTCCTGGCCCCCTGTCAGCAGGGTTCCGGTCAGGTGGGTGCAGGTGGGCTCGGCGAAGCTGACATGGGCCACCAACCCCTCGCCGAAGAAGGTGTCCCGGCGGTGCCGGGTCTTGTCGATGAACTGGCCCGCCAGGCGCAGGTCGCCGGGCCGGTGCCGGGCCTGGAGGCTGCCCACGGCCGAGACGCAAATCAGGCGCTCAACCCCCAGTGACTTCAGGGCCCAGATGTTCGCCCGGTAGTTCACTTCGCTGGGGGTGAAGCGGTGGCCCTCCCCATGCCGGGCCAGGAAGGCCACGGGAGCGCCGTCGAGGGTACCCAGGAGGACTGGCCCCGAGGGCTCACCGAAGGGCGTCTCCACCGAGACCGTGCGATCCAGAAGCAGCCCCTCCATCCGGTAGAGGCCACTGCCGCCGATGATGCCGATGGGTGTTTGCATTGGACCATTCTACTTGCCCCGCCCCCCCCGCCATGCTTCTCTTGGAGTTCTGACAACCTGTGTTGGATGTTCGGGAAGCAGGTTTGAATCCTGCGCTGCCCCGCAACGGTATGCACCACGCGCTTTGCACCCTGATCCGCGTGAGACCTGAGACCCCGAGAACGGCCTGGAGCCCCACGCTGGCCGCCCCCGGAACCTCAGACCCGAGTCACTGGGAGGAATCCCGGGAAGGCTCGGGGGGAGCCTCCAGCTCCTGTCGTGTGTGAGCCCGGAGACCGGTCCTGCACCTCACCCCCCGTCGCGGGCACGGGCCGGGCCATGGTCCCTTGCGGATCCGCCCAGTCTCTGCGACTTCATGCGTGGAGGCATGATGGGTTCCATCCGGACGATCCTCACCCTGGCGACCCTTTTGGTCCCTGGAACCCGCTTGTTTGCAGCTGATGGGCCAGGCGGCCCGACGCCCCCCGAGGCCACGGTCACGGTGAACGCGGAGGCCCAGCCGGTGGCGGTCACCCGCACCCCCTCGCCGGTCCGCATCCTGGAGGGCGAGGAGCTGACCCGCCTGGGCAGCCGCACCCTGGCGGACCTGCTGGCCGTGCTCCAGCCCGGGGCCGTGATGGCCACCGGGAGCACCGGCAAGCAGGCCTCGGCCTTCCTCAACGGCACCCTCAGCCGCAATGTGGTAGTGCTGCTGGACGGCCTGCGCCTCAACGACCCCACGGCCACCAGCCCGGACCTCGGCGCCATCAGCCTGGTGGGCATCGCCCGGGTGGAGCTGCTGCTGGGCCCCGCTTCGGTGCTCTATGGCAGCGACGCCATCGGCGGCGTCATCGCCCTCACCAGCCTGGGCCGGGGCGGCGCAGGCTTCCATGGGCAGGTGGGCCTGAAGGCCGGTACCGACGGCCTGGCGGGCAGCTCTGCCCAGGTGCAGCTGACGGATGCCCGGGGCTGGCTCGCCGCCGGGGCGGAGGCCCAGCGCCAGGAGAGCGCCTTCCCCGGCGACACCTTCCGGCAGGCCGGCGGCTTCCTCCGCCTGGGCACCCGGACCGAGGCCCTGGACCTCACCGCCTTCTACCGCAACAGCGGCCAGACCGCCGCCCTGCCCTTCGCCACCGGGGGCTGGCCCGCCGCCCGCGCCTACGAGCCGGGCCGGGAGACCCGCATCCGCCAGGAGAGCTGGGGCACCAGCCTGCGCTGGCGCCTGGCGCCGAGCCTCGTGCTGGAGAACACCCTGCAGGCCCTGTCCGGCCTCGCCAGCGATCCCGATGGGCCCCGCCGCCAGCAGACGGACCGGGACTTCAAGCGGGTGGAGGACCAGCTGACCCTGCACTGGACCCCCATCCCGGCCTTCCGCCTCTCGGGCCGGCTGGAGGGCCGCGAGGACAGCAGCCACGCCAGGAACTACTACGACCCTGCCACCTACGCCGCCGTACCCTACCGCGGCGAGGGCCGGGACCTCGCCGCCGCCCTGGAGGCCCGCTGGAACCTCGTGGGGGGCCTGGACTGGATCGCCGGCCTGCGCCGGGACGCCGGGCACCGGGACCTCCTGCGCGGGGACACCCTGGCCCGCAGCCGGGCCGGCAGTGCTGAAGCCAGCACCTGGCGCTCGGGTCTGAACTGGGTGGTCGCCCCGGAACTGCGCCTCTATGCCAGCGCCGGTCAGGGCTTCCGCATGCCCAACACCACGGAGTTCACCCTCAACGCGCAGGCCGAGACCCAGGACGCCCGGGCCTATGCCCTCCTCCCCGAGCGCAGCCGCACGGTGCAGGTGGGTGCCACGGGCCTCCTCGCAGGGCACTGGGAGTACCGCCTGGAGGCCCAGCGCACCCGGGTCAGCGACCTCCTGGCCTATGTCTACGACACCAGCTTCGCCTGGCCCCCGCTGTTCACCTCGCACTACCAGAACAGCGGCACCATCCAGGCCCAGAGCCTCGAAGGCGCCCTGGGCTGGCGGGGGGGCACCGCTGGGGCCTGGGGCGTGGACCTCATTGCCCGTAGCCAGGAGACCCGGGACCTGGACCACGACACGGAGGGCCAGCGCTACGGCCAGCAGAACAGCGCCATCCTGCGCCACCCCTTCTTCACCTGCGGGGTGGCGGCCTTTGCCCAGTCCACCCGCTGGCGGGCCGACCTCCGCCTGGATCGCATCGGCCCCCGCTACGACCTGAGCGACACTACCTACGAGGTCACCACCCTCCGGGAGCCCTACCGCGACCTCAGCATGGGCCTCGCCCACGAGCCCCTATCGGGCCTGGTGCTGGCCCTGCGTGGTGAGCACCTGCTCCAGCCCCGCCAGACAGTAGGGGCCTGGCTCAGCGGGCGCTACGACACCCGCGGCGATGCGGCCCTGGTGTTCGGCTTCCCGGCCCCCGGTCCCCGGTGGTCCCTGAGCGCCACCTGGCGGTGGTGATGCGCCGCCTCCTCCTCGCCCTGCTGCTGCTGGGAACAGCCCTCCAGGCCGCCCGGCCCCAGCGGGTCGTGAGCCAGTCCGTGGGCACGGATGAGCTGCTCCTGGCCCTGGCGGACCCGGACCAGATCGCCGCCCTGAGCCACCTGGCCGGTGACCGCCGCTTCAGCCCGGTGGCCACCGAGGCCGCCCGCTTCCCCGCCATCCGCGAGAGCAGCGTCGAGAGCGTGCTGCGCCACCGCCCGGACCTGGTGCTGGCCGCCAGCTACACCCAGCCCGAGACCCTGGCCCTGCTGCGCCGGACCGGCGTGCGGATGGTGGTGCTGACCCGCTTCGACACGCTGGAGGACGTCTACGCCAACCTGCGCACCCTGGGCCGGGAGCTGGGCCAGGAGGCCCGGGCCGAGGCCCTCATCCGCCGCTGCCAGGAGCGCGCCGCCGCCCTGGCGGCGCGCCTCGCCGGGGTGCGCCAGGTGCGCGTGCTGGGGGTGAGCATCTATCCCTTCACGCCGGGTGTCGCCACCACCTTCCAGGACATCTGCGACCACGCCGGGGCCCTCAATGTGGCGGCGGAAGGGGGCCTCCGGGGCCATGCGCCGACGCCCTCGGAGCGCCTGCTCCTCTGGCAGGCGGAAGTCCTGGTGGCCACCGGGGACGGCAGCACCCAGGCCACCCTGGCGGCCATCCCCCACTACCGGGTCCTCCCGGCCTTCCGCGCGGGCCGCCTGGTGGTGATCCCGGAGCCGCTCGTCTCCAGCGTGTCCCACCACCGCCTGGAGGCCTTCGAGGCCCTGGCCAAGGCCCTCCACCCGGAGCGCTTCCGGTGACGAGCCGCTCCGCCTTCCCGGTCCTGCTGGCGCTGCTGGCAGTGACCTTGGTGGCCGCCCTGGCCCTGGGGGAGATGCGGCTCAGCCCGAGCCAGGTGCTGGCGGCCCTGGGCGGCGGCGGCGACGAGATCGCCCGCACGGTGGTCCGGGACTTCCGCCTGCCCCGGGCCCTGGTGGGCATGGCCGTGGGTGCAGCCCTGGGGGCCAGCGGCGTGGTGATGCAGTCCTTCTTCCGCAACCCCCTGGCCAGCCCGGGCCTGCTGGGCGTGAGCAGCGGCGGGGCGCTGGCCGCGGTGGCGGTGCTGGCTCTCGGTCCCTCCCTGGGCCTGGCGGCGGCCACCCTCTGGCTGCTGCCCGTGGCCTCCCTCACCGGGGCCTTCGCCGCCACAGGTGTGGTGATGCTGCTGGCTCGGCGGGGAGCCGGGGTCGAGCAGCTGCTCCTGTGCGGCGTAGCCCTCAGCGCCCTCCTGGGCGCTGGCACCAGCTTCCTGCTCTCGGCCACGGCGGGGCACTTCGAGGTCAATGCCCAGATCCTGTTCTGGCTCATGGGCGGCCTCGAGAGCCGCACCTGGGAGCACGTGTGGATGGGCGTTCCTGCCATCCTCGGTGCCTGCCTCCTGCTGCTACCCCTGGGCCGGGGCATGGACCTGCTGAGCCTCGGGGAGCGCAGCGCCCAGAGCCTGGGCGTGGACGTGACGCGCCTCCAGGTCCGCCTCATCGTGCTCTCCACGGCCCTCACGGCCCTGGCCACCGCCGTAGCGGGCATCGTGGGCTTCGTGGGGCTGGTGGTACCCCATGTGCTGCGCCTGGCCTACGGTCCCGGGCACAAGCGGCTGCTGCCCTATTCCATGCTGGGCGGGGCGAGCTTCGTGCTGGCCTGCGATCTGGTGACCCGCACCTTCCCCCTGGGGCTCCGCCTGGGGGTGGTGACCTCCCTCATTGGCGGCCCCTTCTTCCTCTGGCTGTTGCGGCGGCCCCGATGACCACCCCGGCCCTGCGCGCCCTCGGTGTGGCGGTCCCCGGCCGCCTGGAGCCCGTGTCCCTGGACCTGGCCCCCGGCCAGCTGGTGGGCATCGTGGGCCCCAATGGCTCGGGCAAGTCCACGCTCATCCAGGCCCTCGCTGGGCTCCTCCCCGCCCAGGGCGCGGTGGAGTGGGATGGAGCACCCCTGGCCCGGATCCCCTTCGCCGAGCGGGGGCGTCGGCTGGCCTGGGTGGGCCAGGAGTCCCCCTTTGAGTTCGCCTTCCCGGTGCGGGAGGTGGTGGCCCAGGGACGCTTCGCCTGGAACGACGATCCCACCGGCGTGACGTCTGCCCTGGAGGCCCTGGATCTCACGCACCTGGCGCTTCGAGCTGTGACGCGCCTCTCGGGGGGCGAGCGGCACCGGGTGGCCCTGGCCCGCGCCCTGGCCACCGCAGCTCCCATCCAGCTCTGGGACGAGCCGGTGGCTCAGCTGGACGTGCGCCATGCCCTGGAGGTGCTGCGCCTCGCCCGCCGCCTTGCCGATGCCGGGGGCACCATCGTGGTGAGCCTCCACGACCTTCGCGCTGCCTACCGCTTCGACCGGGTGCTGGCGCTGGATCACGGCCGCCTGGTGGGCGACGGCGGGCCTCACGAGGTGCTCACGGCCCAGCTGCTGCAGGACGTCTTCCAGGTGCGGGCCACCTTCGTGACCTCCCTGGTCCCGGAGCTGCCGGAGGTCTGAGGCCCTGGGCCTCAGACCGTCCGGTTGATCAGGATGGGATTGGCGAGGGAGGTCCCCACGGCGTAGTTCCGCAGCTTCTCGATGTGGAGGAGGTTCAGGCGCGTCCCCATGGTGAGGATCACCACATCGTTGTTCTTCACGAAGACATCGTCGGCCAGCACCATCCCTGGCTGGAGGTCTTCCAGGGCCAGCATCACGTGCTTTTCCGCCTCGTTGGCGCCCACGGCGTGCACCACCTCCCCCAGGATCTTCACCACCGCCGGGTCGTACTTCGTGCCGCTGGCGGCCTCGATCTCGCTAAAGACCACCACCTTCGACTGCCGGACCTGGAGGCGGGTGACGTAGTCGTGCACCACCAGGAGGATGCGGGAGCCGATGGGGATGTCATCGCCGGCGATGTGCTCGGCCGGGTACCCGGTGCCATCGAAGTGCTTGGTGCTGTAGCGAATGAGCCGGGCCACGGACTGGAGCCGGGGGATGTTCGCGATGATGTTGGCGCCCACCTCCGGTGCCCGCAGGGCCATCTCATTTTCCTGCACGGTCAGGCGCTCCCCGCGCACAAGCTTGGACTGCACCTCGACGGGAATGGCCAGCCACCCGATCCGACTCAGCAGTGCGGCCAGACCCAGGTCCCAGCCCACGTCCAGGCTGAACTTCCCGGCGATCTCCACCGCCAGGTCGCGCATCTCCTTGGTCCTGCCGAAGCCCCGGGGATCGAACAGGGAGAGGAGCTCCACCAGGGTCTGGACGCTCCCGGTGAGGGTCTGCTCCAGCAGGGTCCGCTCGGCCACGATCAGCTCGTGCTGGTTCACCGAGTCCACGAGCACCAGGCGGAGATCGTCCCCCTTGATGGGCTTGGTCAGGAAGCGGAAGACATGACCCTGATTGACCGCATCGATGGCCGTGCTGAGATCAGCCTGCCCCGTGAGCATGACCCGAGTGGTGTTCGGGGCCAGGAAGCGCCATTGGTCCAGGAACTTGATCCCGTCCATGCCCGGCATCTTCATGTCGGCCACCACCACCGCGAAGGGCTCGGCACCGAAGAGGACCTTGAGGGCCTCCTCGCCGGACTCGGCGGTCGTGATCTCAAACTCCTCGCGCAGGATCCGGTTGAGGGAGCGGAGGAGCAGGGTGTCGTCGTCGACGAGAAGAATGCGAGGCTTCATGGCTGACTCCTATCTGGTACAAGGTTGGACATGCCGCTCAGCCCGCCCGCCAGCGGGCGAGGGCGCCCTGCCAGAGGGCCTGGGCAGAGTCCACAAAGGTGAGGGGGTCCCCTTCGAGGAAGGAGCCCTCGACGAAGCGCTCGGGAGCACCACCTGACCCGGGCTGGAAGTGCGCCACGTGGAGGGCCAGGGAGACCAGGGAGGTGTGCTGCCGCAGGTCCATGCCGTGCTGCTCCCGGAGGGCGCTGCCGAAGGGCTCCGGCAGTCCCCAGAGGCACAGCAGCTGGGCACCGACCTGCACGTGGTCCGTCCCCAGGCGGGAGCGCTCCAGCAGGGTGAGCTTCTCCCAGGGGTCGTGGGCTTCTTCGAGGATGCTGCGGTAGGCACAGGCAGGGTTGGTGGCCAGGACCACGCGCCCAATGTCGTGCAGCAGACCCACCGAGTAGGCCTCTCCAGCGGCATGGGCGTCCCCCGTCTCCTGCAGGATCAGCTCCCGGGCCACCATGGCCACTTGCCGGGAGTGGGCCCAGAGCGAGTGCAGGCTCATGCCCTCGGGCGACTCATCCAGGGCCGAGACCATCACGCCCCGGTCCATCACCATCTCCTTGATCAGCTCCATCCCGAGGAAATCAATGGCCTGCCGCAGGTCCGTGATCGATCGCCGGAAGGGCATGTAGGCCGAGTTCACCAGCTTGAGCAGCTTCGAGGCGATCCCGATGTCCTTCAGGACCACCGCCGCCACCGCCTGGGCGTCCGGCTCCTCCTTGCGCAGCAGGCGCCGGAGCTCCGCCAGGTTCGACGGCAGGCTGGGGATGTGGTCAAGCCCCGCCACCAGCCCTCGGGCCAGGGTAGCGCCCTCCTCCTGGGGATCCAGGACAAAGCCCTCGATGATGGAAACCAGGTCGTTGGGATCGACGGGCTTCACCAGGAAGCGATGGTAGTCACCTTCCGCTTCCAGGATGCGGCGCAGCGGTGCGTGGCCAGAGAGGACCACGCGCACGGCGGAAGGCTGCACCCGGCGGGCATGGCGCAGGACCTGGGAGCCATCCATGCCGGGCATCTGCATGTCCGTGAGCACCAGATCAAAAGGCGTGGCATCCAGCCTTCGGGTCGCCTCTTCTCCGGAGTCCACCACCTCGGCAGACCAGCGGGGACGCTGCATGCGGAAGGTGCGGTTGAGCGCCTTCAGGATCAGGGGGTCGTCGTCGACGATGAGGATGCGCATGGGTGCTAGCTCTCCAGCGCGTCTTGGCCAGCGCCGCCGGCCCCCAGGGGCAGGCGGAGAATGAAGGTCGTCCCAGCGCCCGGCATCGACTCGCACTGGATGGTGCCGCCATGGCGGTTGACAATGACCTGATAGCACACGGTGAGGCCCTGGCCCGTGCCCTTGCCCACCTTCTTGGTGGTGAAAAAGGGGTCGAAGATCTTCTTCTGGATGCCGAGGTCAATGCCCACGCCGTTGTCCGTGATGCGGATCTCCACGCCGGCCGGGTGCCGGCGCGTGGAGAGGGTGATCACGCCCTTGCGACCGTCCCCGGCTTTGTGCTCCGCCACAGCGTCACTGGCGTTGACGATAAGGTTCAGGAAGGCCTGGTTCAGCTCTGCCGGGAGGCCCTGGACCGTCGGCACGGAGGGGTCCAGGTCCAGCACCAGGTCGGCGATGTGCTTCCACTCGTTCCGGGCCACGGTGGAGGTGGTGATCAGGCACTCGTTGATGTCCACGGCCACCTTCTCGGTGCCCCCGGGGTGGCTGAACTCCTTCATGGCGCGGACGATCTTGGTGACCCGCTGAATGCCTTCGATGGACTCGCTGATGGCCTGGGGAACCTCCTCGTTGAGGAAGGTGAGGTTCATCTCCTCGGCCAGCTGGCCCAGGGTTGCCGCCCGGGCTGCGGGCAGCTCGCTGCGGGCTGCCTCGTAGGACTCGAGCAGGTGGCGCACCTGGGCGGAGGCCTTCTTGATGAACTCCAGGTTGTTCCCCAGGAACTGGATGGGGGTGTTGATCTCGTGGGCGATGCCCGCCGCCAGACGACCGATGGACTCCATCTTGCGGGACTGCTCCAGCTCCACCATCACCGCCTGGTTGGCAGCTTCGATGTGCTGACGAGCTTCCATCTCGGCCATCAGGTCCAGGTTCTTCTGGTCCAGCTCCCGGGTCCGCTCGGCCACGCGCTGCTCCAGCTCCAGGAGGGACTCAGTGCGCTCGACCTTGGCACCCAGGGCCCGGGCGGCGATGCGCAGGATCTCCTGCTCTGAGGTGGTCCAGTGGCGGGCCTGGGCGCACTCGTCGAAGCCGATGAAGCCCCACCACTTCCCCCGCACATGGATGGGCATGACCAGGATCGACAGGATGCCCTGGGGCTGCAGCAGAGCGCGCTCCACCTCGGGGAAGCTGTGGACATTCCCGGAGACCATCTGGTCGGCAGCGAGGGTATCCACCCAGCGGCTGAAGCCGGCCGCTCGCATGGGGATCCCCACCAGGTCCGGGTTGTCGAGTTGAGGCGCAATGCCCTGTGCACACCACTCGTGAGTCTGGTCCATGGGGGCCTCTTCCGAGACCTGGGCGCCGTTTTGAAGCCTGAAGACATAGACGCGGCTGACCTCGGTGGCCATCCCCAGGGCTTCCAGGAACTCGGCCAGCCCGGCCTCCCAGGTCTCGGAGTTCAGGAGACCGGCGATGGAGCGACTGACCGCCTCGAGCAGCCGATCCCTCTGCACCAGGGCCTTTTCCATGGACTTCCGGAAGTCGATGTTGGCGTGGGTGCCGACCATCCGGAGCGCATACCCCGCAGGGTCCCGCTCGACCGCAGCACCCCGGGCCAGGATCCAGATGTAGCTACCATCCTTGTGCCGCAGGCGGTGCTCGCACTGGTAGCGGGGCGTGGCGCCCTCGAGATGCTGACGGACCTCCTGGTGGACCCGCTCCCGATCATCCGGATGGAGCCGGGTGTCCCACTCCGCCAGGTCATCGCTGACTTCCTCGGGAGCGTGGCCGAGCATGGCCTTCCAGGTGTTGGAGAAGTAAACCCGCCCCTGCGCGACATCCCAGTCCCACAGACCGTCGCCGGTGCCCTCCACCGCAGCGGCGAAGCGAGCCTCGCTCTCCTGCAGGGCCTGGGCGCTCCGCTGGAGCTCGGTCACGTCCTGGAAGGACACCACCGCACCGAGGTTCTTCCCATCCCGGATGATGGGTGTGCTCACCAGGGAGACGTGGATGAGGGAACCATCCTTGCGGCAGAAGAGCTCGTCGCTGGAGCGGAAGAGGCTGCCCTCCAGAGCAATCGCCGAGGGCAGGGTGGGATCAGATAGTCCCTGACTCCGAGCCTGCTGGCTCCGATGGAAGAGGCCCTGGGCGGAGCGACCCAGGAGCTCCTCCCGGGTCCAGTGCAGGATCTCCTCCACCCTGGGGTTCACGTAGGTGATGTGGCCAGCCTCATCCAGCACGTAGAGACCATCGCCCATGGCATGGGTGATCTCTTCCATGCGCTGGTGGGCCTCCGCCAGGCCCAGGGCCAGGGTGGCCTGGCCATCCCGGGCCTCCGTCAGCTCCTGGATGCGCTCGCGGACGGCCCGGGACATGGCATTGAAGGCCGCCCCCAGGCGGCCCACGTCATCATCGCCTTCGGCCACCAGGGCCGGAGCGAGGTTGCCGCCCGCCACAGACTCGCTGGCCCGGGTGAGGGCAGTGAGGTGGCGGGTCAGCCAGAAGCCCAGGACCGCCAGCAGGCCCGCCGACAGAAACAGCTCACCGAAGGCAATGAGCACGCCCTGGGTCAGGAGCTGCTGATGAGCCTGCAGGATCTGCGAGAGGTCCAAGCCGAAGTGGACGGTCCCCAGCTTCTGGCCACCCACACTGACCTGGGACTCCACGTTGTAGCGGGGCACATCCCCAGCTGAGTAGAGGCGGAAAGCCGCATCCGGCGGTGGCAGGGGGCGATCCTTGGGCCAGCCACTGGAGGCCACCACCTTGCCAGCGGCATCCTTGACAGCCAGATAGTCGATGCCCTGGGAGGCCACACACTCGTCCAGGATGGCCTGCACCGTCGCCGTGTCGCGCTGGGCCAAGGGGGCGATGAGGGCGGCATGGAGGACCGGGGTCATCTGGGAGGCATGGCGGGCCGCCTGGGCCGTCATCTGACCCGAGAGCAGGCGCAGGCTGTTGACCACCAGGACGGTGAGCATGGTGGCCTCGACCAGGATGGCCGCCACCAACATTCGGGAGCGGACGGACCGCCCCAGGACGCCTAGCTTCATTTGAGGCCCAGGCTCCGGCGAACCTCATCGGCAAAGGGCTCCATGGCGGCCAGCTCGCCCTTCTTCAGCTTGCGGTAGCCCTCGAGCTTGTTCTTCTCCAGGTAGCGCTTCCCTTCGGCGCTCTCGGCGAAGGACCAGAGCGCCGCCTCCACGGCGGCGCGGCGGGCCCGCTGCCGCGCGTTGAGCACGTAGACGCGCCCGGCCAGGGCGGGACTCTCGGCCAGCACCCGGAGCCCGGTCTGGACCTCTGGGGCCAGGTTCTGGAAGTTGGGCAGGGAGACAAAACCGGCCGTGCCCTCCCCTGCCAGCAGCAGCTGGGCCACGCTGTCCGCAGCGCTGACATAGCGAATGGTCACGTCCTTGCAGCCCGAGCGGTTGAGCCAGTGCTGGCCCCAGAGGGTCACCAGCGAGGTCGGGCTGAGGCCGATGACGGTGGTGCCGCTGAGGTCCTTCGCAGAGCGAACCCCCCCCTTCTGGGTGGTAATGACCAGGGACTTGAAGGGCGCCTTGTAGGTGACCAGCGGCATGTAGCGGAAGTCAGCCTCGAGGAGGCGAGCCTGATGCCCGGTGGTGACCGCCAGATCGAACTTCTGGGCGATGGCCTGACGGGCGTAGTCCGTGAAGTCGGGGGCCGTGACGATCTCCACCTCCACGCCCAGGGCCTTGGCCAGGTGCATGCGGAGGGGCTGATACTGCTCCAGGATGAAGCGGGCGCTGGTGTGGGGGGCAATGCCGATCTTGAAGGGCTCTGTGGCGCCTGCTGCACCGAGGGGAAGCAGGGCCTGGAGCACCACACAGGAGACCCCCAGGAAGCGGCGCAGATTGGATATCACGGACTCACCTCAGAGGACGCTGCATCGATTGGAAGGAGGAGCCCCTGGACTAGGCTATTGTCTCGACACCCCAAGCACTACCCTAAACCCATCGGCAGGCCAGCTGGAGGTCTTCATAATTCGTAGCGGTCTGCCCAGAAAGCAGCTGGTGCCGTCAGACGAATCCGGCCTTCACCGCCACCCGGACCAGGGAGGTGGAGTTGTGCAGACCAAGCTTGTCCAAAATATGGCTCCGGTGGACATCCACGGTGCGGGGGCTGATGCCCAGGCGGGGACCAATCTCCTTGGAGGACCGCCCCTGCCCGATCAGGCGCAAGACATCCAGCTCCCGGGCAGTCAGGCGGGCCTCAATGAGCTGCTGGAGGGCAGAGGTCTCAAAGTCGGGCCCTTCGGCGGGAGCCATGGCCTTGGCCTGAGCCAGGAGGCGGTTCTCGGCGGCCCGCTGCTGGTACAGCTCGACAGACTCAGCCATGACCTGCCGCAGGCTCTCCATCCCTACGGGCTTGGTGAGGAAGCGGAAGACCTGGCCGCGGTTCACGGCCTCGATGGCCAGCGGCAGGTCGGCCTGACCGGTAAGCATGATGCGCACCATGTCCGGATGGTTCTGGTGCAGGGTGTGCAGGAGGTCGATGCCCGTCATCCCGGGCATCTGGTGGTCGATGAGGGCCACGGCCGGGAGGGGGCCCTTGGCCAGGAGGGCCAGGGCTTCCGGACCCGACTGGGCGGTCTGGATGTCGTGGGTATCCCCGAACAGGCGGCGCATGCTCCGGAGGATCAGGGGGTCATCATCCACAAACAGGATGATGGGACGGTCGGAACGATCCCCCAGGCCATGGGCAGCTGGCGAAGGATCGTCGTGGGCGCGCATCCGAACTCCTACTTCGGATCGACTATACCCCAGAGAGGACCTCTTGCCTGAGATCCATATGTGGAATTATGTAGTTCGAAAATTTACAGTCAGACGGTAATTCGCGCCTTGACCCTGCGGCCCCGGCTGGCGGAGGGGATCTTGAAGCCGGCCTGCTTGTACTCACCCAGCTTGTTGCGAACCGTGCGCAGGGCAATGTCCAGGTGCCGGGCACAGTCGCTGCGGTTGCCCTGGAGGGCCTGGAGCGTGCTCAGGATCCAGAAGCGTTCGAGCTTGTGCAGGCTCAGCCCCAGCGGCAGTGCCACCGGCTTGCCCACAGGGACCCCCACCAGAGGCCGATCCGGATCGGCCTGCCTGACCTGGGCCCGGGAGGCGTCCTGGGCGATGCCGATGGAGTCCCGAATGACCGAAACCAAGTCCCGGATACGAGCCAGAGCAAAGGCTTCCTGAAACAGCCCATCCCACTGGTGGGACATGGCCACCTGGTCGCCCCGGATCCGGTTGGTGGAGGCGATGACCCGTCGCTGGCTCTCGTCCAGGATGGACATCAGGTTTCCACTGGCATTGCTAAGCACGGTCAGGGCCTGCCCCAGCACATCCCGGGACTCGGAGTGGGCCTGCACTTCCACTGCCGGCACCTTCTCCATGAGACTTACCAGGAAGAGGGGTTCTGGGGACTCCTGGGTCTGGCTGGTTAGGGCGATGGTGATCTGGCCGTCCTTGAGCTCGCCAGAGGCTGTCCGGAAGGGCAAAGCGAACTCGAAGGAGCGGGATGGGCGGGCCCCAGTCGGGGTGCCCATCTCTCGGAAGATGCCTTGAACAATGGCGAGGCTGATGGGGTCAGGAAACAGGTTCTGGCACCACTGATCCTGGGTCTCCACGGCCTCAAAGGGGTAGCCCGTCAGCTCGTGAGCCTCCTTGCTGTAGCGAAGCAGGGAACCGTTCGCATCAAACACCAGTATTCCCAGGGGGCGAATCTGTCCCATGGCGGAGCCTCCTTTTGCAACCAATCCCCGCACCCCTTGCGAGACGCCGGGGGGCACCCCTGAAGGCTATTGCGGGTAGGCTCTTCGCTCCATACGCTTGATTATGTAGATTGCTGATTTCTTTTTGCGTTCTGGCTGGGAGCCCGAATCATGAAAACCATGCGAAACCACCCTTCCCAACGCCACCTGCTCCTGCCCCTGATGGGCCTTCTGGCCCTGACTGGCTGCATGAAGGCCCCCCAGCCAGCGCCCTCGGAGGCGCCGCCCGCCGGGTCGGCCATGGCCCCCACGGTGGTCACCAGTCCCCGCCTGGTGAAGGACATCCCCCTGCCGTCCGATGCCCTGACCGATACCAACAAGACGCTCATCATGGGCCAGGGCGACACCTGGACAGGCCGCCTGGTCTTTGCCACCGGCCTCTCCACCGCCGAGGCGTTCGCCTTCTTTCAGGAGCGCATGGATGGGTCCGGCTGGCGCCTGCTCAGCGCCACCCAGGCCAAGACCAGCATCCTGACCTTCCTGCGGGGCGAGCGGGTGGCCTCCATCCAGATCGAGGGCCGGCTGTTTACGGGCAGCTCCATCATGGTCATCGTCGCCCCATTCCAGGGCGCCGGTCCCAGGGTTCCGGGGACCCCCGCCAGCCACTGACCAGCTAGGGCTCCCCCCGCCCCAGGGTCCAGCCCAGGCCGATGGGCCCAGCCACGGTGGTCAGGAGCAGGGCTCCGATGATCCCGGCCTGCACACTGGCGGACAGGAGCGGAGCCCCATCCAGGCGCAGCTGGGCCCCGGCGGCCACAAAGATGAGGCCCACCTCACCCCGCGGGACCATCCCCCAGCCCACCACGGCTGACCGGAGGCCCCGGCCAGCGGCAAAGCCTGCCACAAACTTGCCCGCCACCCCCAGGCCCGCGAGGACTCCGGCGCAGGCCAGGGTGGAGGGACTGAGCAGGGCGACCGGATCCACCTTGGCCCCCATGAGCACGAAGAAGAGGGGCGACAGGACCGTCACCAGGGGCCGCACCAGCTCCTCGAGGGTGTGCTCCTCCCGGCGCTCCAGGTCCTCGATGTGGGCAGGCTCCAGGATCAGGCCTGCCGCATAGGCCCCCACGATGGAGGCCAGCCCGGCGAGGCTGCCCAGCCAGGCCAACAAGAAGGCGAAGCCCAGCGCCAGCGGGAGCAGCACCTGCTCCCCCCGAAAGCGCGAGGCCAGGCGAAAGAGGCGGGGTGTGGCCTCGCGCCCCACGGTGAGGGCAAGCAGCAGAAAGCCCAGGGCCAGGCCGAGGGTCACGGCCAGGCCTGAGCCCGGCTGGGTCCCGGGAGCGCCGCTGACCAGCCCCGTGACGGCCACCAGGACCAACAGTCCCAGCACGTCATCCACCACCGCCGCACCCACGATGACCCGACCCTCCAGGGAGCCCGCTGCTCCTTTCTCCCGCAGCACCTGGGCCGAGATGCCGATGCTGGTGGCACAGAGGCAGGCCCCGATGAAGAGGTCCACCACGAAGGGTGTGCCCGGGGGCAGCAGGAGCCAGGCCCCGACGAGGCCAGCAGCCATGGGCGCCACCACGCCCACCACCGCCACCCGCAGGGAGGCCGCACCCACCTTCAGCATCTGGGGCACCGTGGACTCCAGGCCCACCGCAAACATCAGCACCACCACACCCAGGCTGCCCAGGAGCTCCGCCGCAGGCGAGGCCCCCACGTCCGGCAGGAGAGGCCAGGCCCGGTGCAGGGCGGTGAGCACCAGCCCAGCGGCCAGCTCCCCTGTCACCACGGGCAGGCCCAGGCGCAGCGCCAGCTCACCACCCACCTTGGCCGCCAGCCAGAGCAGGGCCAGCAGCATCAAAGTTCCCGCCAGGGGATCGTGGGCCAGAAAGGCCAGGAGCATGCTCACCTCAGGGTCACCCCCTCAGGCTAGGCTGAAGCATGGTCTGGCTGGAAGCGGCATCGTGGGGAACAGCGGGCGTGATCCTTGCCGCCCTGGCCGTGCTGAGGCGCCATGCGGCGCGGATGCCCGCCCTGGCAGCCGACCCGGGCCCACTGACCGATCCCCCCACCGTCTGCTTGTGCATCCCGGTGCGGGACGAGGTCGCAGAGCTGGCGGCGGCCCTGGACTCCTGGCTGGCCCAGGACCACCCGGCCCTGCAGATCCTGGTGGTGGACGACGGCTCCACCGACGGCAGCACAGAGCTCCTCAGTGCCCGGGCCGCCGCCCGACCGGATCGCCTGCGGGTCCTCCGCAATGACCACCTGCCCCCGGGCTGGCTGGGGAAGAACCACGCCCTGGACCTGGCCACCGGGGAACCGGAGGCCCGCGCGGCCCAGTGGCTGCTCTTCGCAGACGCCGATGTCCAGGCCGCACCGGACCTGCTGCACCGGGCGCTGGCCCATGCCCTGGCCCAGCCCACGGACATCCTGGCCCTGGTCCCGGCGGTGGATGCGGTGGGGCCCGCCGAGCGCATCATCCTGCCCATCGCCGCCTGTGCGTTCCTGCTCACGGTGCCCCCGCACCGGGTGCCCGACCCCCGCAGCCCCGCCTTCTGCGGCATCGGCGCCTTCACCCTGCTGCGCCGCGAGGCCTACGACGCCGTAGGCGGCCATGCGGCCGTGCCCATGGAGGCCATCGACGACATGATGCTGGCGCGCCGGGTGAAGGCCGCGGGCTTCATCAACCGGGTGGCTCGGGGCGGGCCCGACCTGCACCTGCGCATGTACCACGGCCTGGCCGAGCTGGTGCGCGCCATGCGGAAGAACACCGCCGCCCTGCCCTTCTGGTGGCTGCTACCGCCCCTGCTGCCCCTGCTGCTGGGCCTGGGCCTGGCCCCGCTCTGGCTGCCCTGGGCTGGCCATCCGGGCTTGGCCCTGCTGGTCTGGCTGCTGGTGCCGGCCGTGGCGGGCGATGTCCAGCAGCGCTTCACCGGGCGCCCCCTGGAGGTCCTCTGGGCCCTGTGGCCCGCCACCGTCCTCGCCTTCGCCGCCGGCGCCACCTGGGCCCTCTGGGACCGCCTCCGAGGCGTGAATCACTGGCGGGGGAGGGATGTGAGGCTGGGTTAGCTATCAGCTGTCGGCTGTCGGCTGTCGGCTGTCAGCTGTCGGCTGTCAGCTGTCAGCGAAAGCTGGGGTCGTCCCACTCCTGTGTTCTGCCACCACCCGTCTTGGCTGATAGCTGATAGCTGACAGCTGACAGCCCCGCCAAGCAACCTATTCCCCCTCGAACAACCTGAGCGTCCCATCCAGGCGCTTGAGGATGGCGAGGATGCGGAAGGGCTCCACGGCGACGAAGTCCACGGCCCCGGCGGCGATGGCGTGGTGGCGCTTCTTGGCTTCGTCCTCATCTGTGCCGGCGACAATGATGGGCACAGGGCAGGCCTCCTCCTCGACCAGCTGACGGCACAGTTCCAGGGGGCTGAGCAGGCGCTGCTGGTTGTGGACCAGCACCATGCGCACCCGGCCCCAGCCCTGGTCAGAGACTCCCAGCGCTTCCAGCCGCGGCTTCAGGGTGCCCTTGACGGGATCCAGGGTGGCCAAGCCGAAGCGTCGGCTGAGGGCTTCCCCCAGCCGGCGGGCGAAGTCCTCCCGCTCCGTGAGCAGCAGCAGCATGGGCTCTCGGTCCACGATGACCTTCAGCCCCGGCAGGGCCGCCGCCCGGCTGAGCCGCGCCGTGGCCTCCTGGAAGCCCCGGGGGGAGAAGTCCGCCCGGTCCTGGGTGGCCTGGATCGCCTGCTGTCCCTGCACCCACTCGCGGTACTGGCCCAGCATGTCTGCGTCGGCTTCCCGGGTGAACCGAAGGCCCACCAGGTTCTCCCCGAAGTAGGCGACGGTGGCGGGGGCCCGCAGGCGGAAGTCCGCCTCGAGGGGGACATCCAGGAGCGAGGACTCGCCCATCCGCATCAGCTCCCGCACGTCCTGGCGGGTGTTGCGGAGCACCAGCTCCAGGCCCTCTTCGCCGAAGCTCTGGACGATGCCGTCGATGAGGGCGTTGCGCTCGTTGGTGAAGGTCGCCGGGTGCACTGAGGCGTGGGCCCGGTCCGGGATGAAGTCTGCCAGCCGGTGCATGTCCGCCCGGCGCAGCACCCGGGGAATGCCCGCCAGGCAGAGCTCCACTCCATCCACCAGCTCCTGGCCGGCATGGGGCACCACGCAGTCGTACTCCAGGCCACGGTCCTTGAGCTTGAGGGCCAGGTTCTCGCCCGGCTTCAGCCCCCAGGCCTGGATCTCCTCGAAGGGCATGCGGAAGGCCAGGCGGTCCCCATCCTCTGTGAGGATCGGGAAGGCGGCACGCCGATCCCGGTAGGCCACCTCGAGGCGGGCCCCCTCCGCACAGAGCCGCTGCAGGGCCATGCGGATCTCTGTGGCGTCTTCCAGGAGGGCTGCGCTCCGGGCCATCAGCCCTCCCCGCCCACGGGGGGCAGGGCCCCGGCCGGGAGCCAGCGGTGGAGGGCCCGCTGCAGGACCTCCAGGCGAACAGGTTTCGGGATGTGATCGTCCATACCAGCCTCGAGGCAGCGCTCCCGGTCTCCCACCATGGCATTGGCGGTCATGGCCACCACGGGCAGGTGCCGGGTGCCCCGCTCCCGCTCCCGGATGCGGCGGGTGGCCTCGAAGCCATCCATGGCGGGCATCTGGCAGTCCATGAGCACCAGGTCATAGGCAACCCCCACCAGGGCATCCAGCGCCTCGATCCCAGTGGCGGCCAGGTCGGCCTCAATGCCCAGCTTGCGCAGCATGGCGAGGGCCACCTTCTGGTTCACCAGGTTGTCCTCGGCCAGCAGCACCCGGACCTTCAGGGGGGCCGCCGCTGCCGGGGAGGCGGGGCTCTGGACCCCGGTGGCCGTGGCCTGGGCCGGCTCGAAGAGGCTGCGCAGCTGGCTGGGCCGGAGGGGCAGGGTCAGGAAGCCCTGCACCCCCTTCCGGGAGGCCGCCTCCCGCAGCTCAGGCTGGAACAGCGGACCCACGGCCACCACAGCACCATCCCCGGCGGCGGCCAGGGCGGCATCCAGGGCCTCGGCCCCGGCCAGCACCAGGCACCCCGGCTCAGGATGGAGGGGCAGCCAGGCGGCGTCGCCCCCCATGGGAATGGCCTCAGGCTGCAGGCCCCAGGCCCGCAGCTGAGCCAGCGCCAGCCGGGTGGCCAGGGGTGGCAGGCCCGCAAGAAACACCTGCGGCCGGGCCGCAGGCAGGGGCGCAGGACGGCTGCGGACCCCCAGGCGGAGGGTGAACCAGAAGGCGCTGCCCTCCCCCGGCGCACTGCGCACCCCGATGCTGCCCCCCATGAGCTCCGCCAGGCGCTTGCTGATGGTGAGGCCCAGGCCCGTGCCACCGTACTTGCGGCTGGTGGTGTTGTCGCCCTGGAAGAAGGACGTGAAGAGCTGGTCGACCACCTCGGGGCGCATGCCGATGCCCGTGTCCCGCACCTCCACCCGCACCAGGGCCGTGTCCCCGGCCTCGGACTCGGTGCGGACCCGCACCTCCACCGAGCCCTGGTGGGTGAACTTCAGGGCGTTGTCCACCAGGTTGGTGAGGATCTGCCGGAGCCGTGTGGGATCGCCGACCACGGCGCTGGGGGTGGCTGGGTCCATGTACAGGCCCAGCTCCAGGCCCTTGGCCCGGGCCTTGAAGCCCAGCACCGCCTGCACATCCTCCACCACGGACAGCAGATCGAAGTCCAGGGTCTCGAAGACCAGCTTGCCGGCCTCGATCTTGGAGAAGTCGAGGATGTCGTTGATGAGGGTCAGCAGGGCCTCGCCGCAGGAGCGGACGGTCTCGGCATACTGCCGCTGCTCGTCCCCCAGGGGCGTGTCCAGGAGCAGCCCGGTCATGCCAATGATGCCGTTCATGGGGGTGCGGATCTCGTGGCTCATGTTGGCCAGGAACTCGCTCTTGAGCCCGGAGGCGGCCACGGCCCGGTCCCGGGCCTCGGCCAGCTCCAGAGCGGCTTCCTCCAGCCTCAGCTCCGCCCGGCGCCGCTCCGTGATGTCGTGGTACTGCCAGAGGTGGCCCAGGTACTCGTCCCCCACCAGGATCGGCACGAAGTCCCGGGACAGGATGCGGCCATCCAGCAGCGTCAGTTCCTCCCCCAGCTCCAGCGTGCGGGCCAGGGCCACGGCCTCCTGCCGCGGCAGGAAGGCCTCGGGTTCCACCAGCAAGGGGAGGCACTCCGCTAGGAGGTCCCGGCTCTCGGTGTCCACCAGCACGTGGGCGGGCACCGGGACCTGGAACATCTGGCAGAAGGTCTCATTCAGCAGGGCCACGCGGCCGCTCTCGGTCTCCACCAGGATCCCGGCCTGCATGTTCTCGATGAGGGCGCGGAGGCGACCCGTGGCGATGCGGAGGACGATCTCGGAGTGCTTCCGGGCTGTGATGTCGTACAGGGTGCCCGACACCCCCTGGACCACCCCGGCCTCGTCGTAGGTGATGCGCTGGTGGGCCTGCACCCACTTCACGTCCCCCGCCCGGGTGGGAAGGCGGAACTCCCCCTCGAAGAGGGCCTGCCCTGTGTCCACCGCATAGGTGAGCATGTTCAGGTAGCGGGAGTGGTCCGAGGGATGGAGGCTGTCCAGGAAGGCCTGCTCCAGGCTCTCGGCCACCGGGATGCCCGTGAGCTCCGTCCAGGCGGGATTCAGGAAGGCCCAGTGGCCCTCCCGGTCAATGCGGAACACCACTTCTTTGAGATCTTCCACCAAGGTGCGGTAGCGGTCGGCCTCGGCCTGGGCCAGCTCCAAGCGGACCTCCAGGGGGAGGTCCCCAGGGATGGCGGGGGGACGGGGGTCGCTCGACATGTCCACCCCTCTTCGGCCGAATCGGTGAGAATCCTAAAAAAAGATTTCTTGTTTTTTTCGCTTTTCCCCCCATATTGAACTGCATCCCCTTGGAGGACCCATGGCCGCATCCGAGCAAGACGATCGCCTCAAAGCACTTTCCCGCACCCTCGCCGACATCGAGCGGGCCTTCGGCAAGGGCTCCATCATGAAGCTGGGCGACCGCATGGGCTCCGCCGAGGGCATCGAGGTCATCAGCACCGGCTCCATCGCCCTGGACTCCGCCCTGGGTGTCGGCGGGGTGCCCAAGGGCCGCGTGGTCGAGGTCTACGGCCCTGAAGCCAGCGGCAAGACCACCCTGGCCCTCCACATGGTGGCCCAGGCCCAGAAGAAGGGTGGCCTGGCCGCCTTCATCGATGCCGAGCACGCCCTCGACCCCGAGTACGCCAAGAAGCTCGGCGTGGACATCGAGAACCTCTTCATCAGCCAGCCGGACAGCGGCGAGCAGGCGCTGGAGATCTGCGATCAGCTGGTGCGCAGCGGCGCCCTGGACATCATCGTCGTCGACTCCGTGGCGGCCCTGGTGCCCAAGGCCGAGATCGACGGCGAGATGGGCGACAGCCATGTGGGCCTCCAGGCCCGCCTCATGAGCCAGGCCCTGCGCAAGATGACCGGCACCATCAGCAAGACCCACACCTGCGTGGTCTTCATCAACCAGATCCGCATGAAGATCGGCGTGATGTTCGGCAGCCCCGAGACCACCACCGGCGGCAACGCCCTGAAGTTCTACGCCTCCGTGCGGCTCGACGTGCGCAGCATCCAGAGCATCAAGGGCAACACCAACGACCCCCTGGTGGCCACCAAGGACGAGGACTCCTCCGTCATCGGCAAGAAGACCAAGGTCAAGGTCGTGAAGAACAAGGTGGCTCCGCCCCTGAAGGTCGCCACCTTCGACATCATGTACGGCGAGGGCATCAGCCGCACCGGCGAGCTGGTGGAGCTGGGCACCCAGCTGGAGATCATCCAGAAGAGCGGCTCCTGGTACAGCTACAAGGACAGCCGCCTGGGCCAGGGCGCCGAGAACGTGAAGAAGCTCTTCATCGACAACCCGGAGCTGGCCGACGAGGTCGAGGGCCTCATCCGCGAGCGCCTGGGCATGAAGGCCGTCGGCGGCGTCTGAGCGGCAGCGACCCGGGGCAACTTCCCGGCAAGACCCAAATCAAACGGCGGCCCCTCACCGGGGGCCGCCGTTTGATTTTGCCAGGACCCTGGTGCGGCCCTGAGGAGACCTACTCGGCGTCCTGGACGCCCAGTCCCGCACCCTGCAGGTGGCGCGGCAGGGGCGGTGCGCCCTGGCCGAGGGCCGACCCCGGCTGACCCGGGGGCCTTGGCGCCGCTGGGCGGTTGCCACCGGGGGCCAGGAGGGCCTTCATCTGCTCGGCCGTGGCAAAGCACTCCAGGCGGCTGATCTGCTCGGCGGTGGGGAAGGCGGCATAGCGGATGCGGCGTGGCCCCCAGATGGCCACCGCCTCACCTCGGATCTCGTTGATGCGGGGGAGGGTCTGGCGGGTGTAGAGGCCCAGGGAGACCCCGCCGGCGCTCGTGAAGCCGACGAGATCGGTCTCCGGCAGCAGCACCGGAGCCCCCTCGGCCCAGACGGCCAGGGTCATGGGCTTGCCCTGCGGGGTCTTGAGCATGGCCACGGTGGCGGGCCGGCCCAGGCTGGGCTCCAGGTCCGCCTCCTGCTGGCGGAGGGCCTCCAGGAGGTCCATCTGCTTGAGCTCCCGCTGGGGGGAGGACATGGGGTGAGGCTCCTGCAGGCGGGCCGTCACCAGACGGTCCTCGATGCGCTCCAGGAGGGCCAGCTGCAGGGGCTTGGCGGAGGCCTGGATGCTCTTGCCCACCTCCTCCATGAGCTTGGGCAGGAGGATCTGGGGGGAGGCCAGCAGGGTGTCCGCAGAGGGAATGGCCAGGAAGGGGTGCTGATCCTTGAACAGCCCCTGCCAGACCTCGGGGAGCAGCAGGCGGGCGGCGTCGTGGCCATCCCGCCAGGGGCCGCGGTAGATCCCCGAGGGGAGGCGCTCGAAGGTGCCTTCACTGCGCTGACGGAGGTGGTCCAGGGCCAGGTCCAGGACGTCGTCCTCGGGCTGGTCCCAGAGGCGGATCCAGGCACCGGGAATGGGCACCCCGGCGATGCAGATGCGCTGGCTCAGGCCGTCGATGAAGCCCTGACTCCACGGCGTCTCGCGCTCGGCCACCCAGGCCGGGACCAGCTCGGGGAGGAGGTGGTCCTGGGCATCGCTCCAGGGCTCGGGCAGACCCAGACCCAGGGCGTGGAGCTCAGCCACGGCGTCCGCCCAGGCTTCCCGCTCCTGGGGCTTGCGGTGGGCCTCAAAGCTCGGGAGCAGGGGTCCCAGCCCCGGCAGGTCGCCCGGCACACCCCGGGCCTCCAGGAGGCCTTCCAGGCCTGGCAGGGGCGCCTCCTCGGCGCGGGACAGGAATCGGTCGAAAAAGCCCATATGTGCAGGTCCATCCAAACAAAACATTGTGACTGCTTCCGGTGATTTATGCTGGGGAGATATGAAGCCCACCGACACCCTGGGTCGCCCCCTCCAGGCCCTGCGCATCTCCGTCACCGACCGGTGCAACTTTCGCTGCACCTACTGCATGCCCCGGGACGCCTTCGGCCCGGACCATGCCTTCCTGGACCGCGAGGCCCTCCTGAGCTTCGAGGAGATCACCCGGCTGGCCCGGATCTTCACCGGGCTCGGGGTCGCCAAGGTCCGGCTCACCGGCGGCGAGCCTCTCCTCCGGAAGGAGCTCCCAACCCTGGTCCGGATGCTCACCGGCCTGCCGGGCCTGGCCGACCTGGCCCTCACCACCAATGGCGTCCTGCTGCCGGAGCTGGCCTCTGACCTCCGCGCCGCCGGCCTCCGCCGGCTGACCGTGAGCCTGGACACCCTCCGCCAGGACCGCTTCCAGGTCCTCTCCGACACGGACCTGCCCCTCAGCCGGGTGCTGGCGGGCCTGGAAGCCGCCCGGGCGGCCGGCTTCGGTCCCGTCAAGCTGAACTGCGTGCTGCAGCGCGGGGTCAACGAGGACGAGATCCTGGACCTCGCCACCTTTGCCCGGGAAGGGGGGCACACCCTGCGCTTCATCGAGTTCATGGACGTGGGCACCACCAACGGCTGGCGCCTGGACGCTGTGGTCCCCGCCGGGGAGGTCCAGGCGCTCCTGGCCAGGCGCTGGCCCCTGGAGGCCCTGCCCCACCCCGAGGGAGCCGTGGCCCGGGAGTGGCGCTACCTGGACGGCAAGGGCGAGGTGGGCCTCATCGCCTCCGTCACCGCCCCCTTCTGCGGGGGCTGCGATCGGGCCCGCCTCTCGGCGGACGGCCACCTCTACACCTGCCTCTTCGCCTCGGATGGCATGGACCTGAAGGCCTTCCTCCGCGCCGGGCACGATGATGCGGGACTCGCCGCCCTGGTCGCCGCCCGCTGGACCCGCCGGGGCGACCGCTACTCCGAGCAGCGCCGGGAGCAGACCCCCGGCCTCCCCAAGGTCGAGATGTCCCGCATCGGGGGATGATGTCGTCATGCGCACCCTGCTCCTCCTCACCACCCTGAGCGCCCTGCTCACAGCGGCCCCTCCCGCGGCCGTCGTCCACGGCGGTGCCGGCAGCCCCCGGATTCGCATGGATGGCACGGACAAGGCCGCAGCGAAGGCCCTGGCTGGCCTCAAGGGGGGTGCCCCAGCCCTGGAGGCGGCCCTGGCGGGCGTGGTGGCATTGGAGGACGACCCCCGCTTCAACGCCGGCACCGGCGCCAACATCCGCCTCGATGGCAAGACCATCCAGATGGATGCCGCCTGCATGGACGGCGAGACCGGGGGCTTCGGGGCAGTCGCGGCCATCGAGCGGGTGAAGAACCCCGTGCTGGTGGCCCGGAAGGTCATGGCCACACCCCACCTGCTCATCGTGGGCGAGGGGGCCACGCGCTTCGCCCGGGCCCTGGGCTTCCCGGACTACGATCCCACCTGCGCCGAGAACAAGGCGCGCTTCCAGCGGGTGCAGGCCATCCTGAAGGGCAGCGATCCCCGCCAGATCGAGGCCTGGAAGCGCTACGACTGGAAGGCGGCCTGGAACTTCCCCACACCCCTGAAGGAAGCCCTGGGGCCCTCGGACACCGTGGGCTGCGTCACCCGCGACGCCAAGGGAAGGTTCGCCGCCGCCATCAGCACGGGCGGCACCACCATCACCTTCTACGGCCGGGTGGGGGATGTGCCCATGTATGGCGCGGGCATCTACGCCGGCCCCAAGGGCGCCGTGGCCTGTACCGGGAACGGCGAGGACATCATCAAGCACCTGGTGGCCAAGGCCGCCTATGACCTCCTGGAGAAGGGCCTCTCCGCCCAGCAGGCCGTGGACCGCACCCTTGCGGCCTTCCCGCCCAGGGTCGACCTCGGCCTGGTGGCCATCGGCCCCGACAGCACCGGCGGCGGCTGCAACTACTCCGCCGAGAAGAAGGCCTTCGTCACCGACTACCAGGCCCAGATGGCCTGGAGCGTGGGGCAGTAGGCCCGCTCGGAACCAGCCCTAGAACTGGACCCCGGCATAGAGTGACCCGGACCAGGTAGGGGCCATGGAGCGCATGGTCTGGTCGTCCATCTGCGACATGGGTGGAATCACCCGCTGGTTGGCCTTGAAGCCAGCGAAGCCAGCATCCGCACCGACCACCGTGTAGAAAGACCCGGTCCGCAGCTTGACATCCAGGCTGACGCGGACCCAGGGGCGGAAATACACAGCCATGGCATCGATGTAGCCCGTGCCGCCATTGGTGGTGGAGTAGGAGCCCTTGGGGTTGATGGTCTCAGCCCGACCCTCCAGGTGCATCCCGAAGTCCACCGCATTCCCCAGGGGAAGGAGATAGCCCGCCCCCACGCTCCAGTAGCTGTAGTCAACCTTGACCCGGGTGGCGTTCAGGATGTTGGCAGGAGGCACCGCAGCGATGTCCCGGTTGGTGACCATGCGGGCCGCACTCTGAAAGCGTCCAGCCAGCTCCCAGTTCCAGCGGGAGTCGTCGGCGAAGCGGCCCATCAAGCGCAGGCCAGGCCCCGTCTGCCGGTCCGCCTGGTCCTCCACCCCCGGGCCAAGCTGGACGCCCCGAGTCTGGATGGACTCGCCGAAGATGATGATCCTCGCATTCAGGTTGTTTGCAGACTCCTGGGCACTCAGCGCACCCGCCACGAGTATGGCCATCAGAATGCTAAGGGATTTCACGGGTCCTCCGGGAACCAGGGGGTCTTGTTGAAGTCCAGCCCTGGAGCCAGAAGCCCCAGGACTGCAGTGTCAGACAGTTTCAAACATGAAGATGCAGCTCAGGGCGCCACCGGCGTCGCGGGCCCATTGGTGATGACGATATCCCAGTAGTAGTTGAAGGGGATCTTGTAGATGTCCGTCAGGAAGGTACCGTCGCTGCCCTTGACCACCATGTTGGCGGCGGCCGTCTTGATGGCATCGATCCACTCGGGCCGATTGAGGACCCTCGCACCGGCCGGGGCATTGTTCTTCAGGATGGACTTAAGTGCAAAGACCGTCAGCGTGGCGTTCCCGCTGGGGAGGGGTCGCAGCTCGGTGGGCACATCAAACCAGCAGTACCCGGGGGCCACGATCTGCTTGCTGTCGGACTGCCGGGTCATGGCGACCCGGGCATCCGTGAGGATGGCAATAGCCTCGGGGTTGGGGAGTCCACTGGGCGAATAGGTCGGGTAACTGGCAGGGAAGCTTCCGGGGAGCATGAAGTGTCGGGTTTCGAGGACCCCGCCACTCGCGTCCCTGGTAACCAGTTCCACCACCCAGAAGTCCGGCGGGACAGGGTTGTTGCCCTCATCCTTGGTTGCATTGAACCAAGTCACCCGATACCCGCCCAGGCCAGCCCCGCTGAGGGAACCATCGGCGTTGCGGCCCCGCTTATCCACCGTCGTGTCTTGCGGTGGCACGAAACCCAGGGCAGCTGTCGCATCCCCCGTGGCGCTTCCAGACTGAGTGGTGGGTGGTTGTCCAGAAGGATCCGCCAGCCAGGTGCGAGCGATGGTGGCACCCGGAACCGCGTTGTACCAGGGCGTGTAGATCGTCCAGAAGAAGCGTCCGACCCCGAAGGTGCCGGGCGTCCCGCTGAGGTTCACCGGCGAAGAAGTCTGAGGCGCAAAGGTGGCACCGCCGGTCACGTTCAGATCAAACCGACTACCATCGGGCGTGATGGGCGTGAGGTAGCTTGGCCAATCCGTGCCCGGCACGCTGTACCGGTAGAAGGCAGTTGATCCGCTCAGGCTGGCATCGTACTTGAGCTGGGCACTGTTCAGCACCAGCGGCCAGGCCCAGACCTTGGTCCAGAGGTACTCTGCATAGCTGAACACACTGCGGATCCCGACCAGATTGCGCGTGGAGGCGGCGATAACACCCCGGTCCGGATCATTGGCATCGTAGGGAATGCTGAGACCAGTCAGGCCCCCCGCAAGGCGGGTGGTGCCCACGGACGCCGTGATCATTTGGCTGAAGAAGGTGCCAACCCCACCACCGGCAGCGGTGGACGTGAGGGTGGTACTTGCACTGGAACTGTTCCAACCGGCCACGGACAGGTCATAGGGATCGGTAGAACCCTTGGGAGCCCGGAAAGCCTGCATGGCCGTGACCCCATAGGAAGCGCTGGACGTGCCGTCGAGTACGTACGTCCCATAATTCAGGTTAAAGGCCAAGTCTGGGGAGCCTGCCGTGGAGCTCAGGCTGGCGGTGGCACCCGTGGGCTTCGCCTCAAGGACGAGGGGCCATTCCGCGAAGCTCTGATAGGCAGAGATGCCGCTGAACCCTGCATTCCCCGAAAGACTGGTTATGACGCCCTCTGAGAAGGGGGCGGACATCCGGTTCAGCCAGAAGGTGTCTGAGGTGGTCTTTAGTGCAGGCAAGGTCAAGCTGTAGAGGCCCTGCAGCTTGCGACGCGCAGCTGTGTCCACCTCAGGTGCAAACCCCTGGGCTGTGACCACCTGGAGGGTGGGGTTCCAGGGGGCAGTCACATTGGCGAACCCAAAGCTGGAGGTGGTGGCATCCAGGGTGCCCCCCAAGGTCGTGTCGGCATAGGCGCCGGTCGGTGCATTGGGAATACGCATGAAATAGGTACGTGCATCAGAGTCAGCCCAGTTGGGGATCGTAATCCAGAAGGGCAGATCGGAGCGCACAGGGATGCTCACGGTGGCCTGGGCGCCCGCGAGGTCCGCCTGGTTCTGGACGGCATACGTGTTGGACAGACCATCCTGGAAGATCTGGACCGGGATGCCCAGCCCATTGGCGGCTGTGGTTGCCGCGGTCACGGTGGAGGTCCCATTGTCGTCGCTCTTCTGGCGATACATGAGGGACAGCGTGAAGGACTGGGTGTTGATGCCATCCACCAGAACCAGTTTGGTGGCGGCGGCGCTCCGTCCCAGAGCGTCGGTGACAGTGTAGGTCACGGTCAGGGGGGTGATGGCCCCCGCCGTGCCGGCAAAGACCACATCTCCGGGGGTGTCCCCGGTGCCCATGGTGGGGACACCGCCAGGGAAGGTCCAGGCGGTGACAACGGAGTCCTGGCTCCCGGGCTTGGTGGGAGTTCCAGCGAAGGACAACCGGCCGTTGAGGGGCACCACCACGTAGGGAGGGGTGATGCTTCCAGACAGCCCGGTGGGGGCGCTGCCACTGTTCTGGGGCGAGGTAATGGTGGCCGTGGGCAGGGCGTTGTGGGTGACCGTTACCAGGCGGGTGCGAGGTGTGGCCGTGGCACTGGCGGACCGATGGTCTGTGGCGGTCACCGTAACACTCACCGACTGGGTGGAGGCTGTGAAGGCGTCCGCATAGGTATGGGTGAGGGTTACAGGGACACCCGTAACAAAATTCCCCGTGGGGGTTCCCGAGACATTGGCCGTTCCATCGCCCCAGTCCACGGTGTAGGTCACCGCATCGTTGTCAGCATCCGTCAGGGTGAAGCCCAACGTGAGGGGCCTGCTGGTGTATGCAACAGTGCCATCCGTGGCCGGAGTGGTCAGGGTGATGGTGGGCGCATGGTTCACGCCCAGGGTATTCACCGTCACAAGGGGCCCGCTGTTGGACGGTCCCTGGATGCCCAGCGAGTCTGTGGCATAGGCGGTGGGTGTGGAGGTCCGGGTGTGAGCCGAGGCCTCTCCCGTGTACTGGACCGTGAAGGTGTAGCTACCGCCACCATTGCTGACCGCTGTAAGCACGGAGGCCAGGGTGTCATTGGTCAGGAAGGTAATGTTGCCCACCGGAATGGGGTCCGTCACTCCGGAAGCGCCAGCCCTGGGGTTGGTGACCGAGAGGGTGAAGGCCTGGGTCACTGTGCCGCTAAGGTCAACATTCAGCACTGGCGGCGTCAGGGGGCTCGTGAAACTCACCGCTGGCAGCGGCGTCGCCACCACGGTGAAACTCACCGCCGGGCTCCAGTCGCCCACCGCACCGCGGCTGTCGATGGCACGGGCTCGGACTGCGACTGCACCCGTCACCGTCGCCGGGAACACGTGCGTCTGGCTGGCGCCACCCGCCACCACTGCGCCATTGCCGAAGTCCCACTCGTAGCTGGCAATGGCATCGCCGTCGGGATCCGAGGCGGTGGCGGTAAAGGTATAGGACTTGTTCTGATACAAGCTGGCCGTCACCGTGGTCACCGCAGCCACCGGGGGGTTGTTCTCCACCACCGTCAACTGAAGGGTCCCCACGGTCACGCCGCCCTTGGCATCGTCAGCAGTCACGGTAACGTTTGTCAGGCCGGCAGCCAGGAACTGGTGGACCATCGTCGCCGTGCCAATCACGGGCACGGAGCCATCCCCGAAGTTCCAGGTCAGTGTCGGCACGTCTCCGTCCAGGTCCGTCACCGCCGCATTCAGCGTCACACGCTGATACTTGGTTGGGTTCCCGCTGGGGAGCGTCTTGGTCACCACCACCTGCGGGGCACGGTTCACCAGCACGTTCATCGTCAGGTCGGCGATTTTGGTGCCACTGGTTCGGCTGTCATCCACCGTGAGTTTCACGGAGTAGTTCCCTGCGCTCGTGAACTTGTGCGTCTGCACCAGCGCCGAAGCTCCTGTCAGGTTCGTCAATACCGTCCCATCTCCGAAGTCCCACGTGTAGGTCAGAGGATCACTGTCTGCATCCGTCGCCGTTCCCGTAAACACCACGTTCACGTTTTGCCAGGTAGCGTTTGTTCCCGCGGCCACCGCTGGCGCACTCACCAGGGTTGCCACTGGCGTCTGGTTCGATGCCTGGGTCACGATCGTCACCATGGGCGCACTCACGCCCTGGCCCATCACGCCCACGCCGTCTGTCACGCCCGCCACGCTGGCCGACGAGGTCCGACCCGCAGGGTCGTCCTGCGCTGCGGCCGGGGCATACCTCACCACGTACGAGTAGGTCCCATCGAGGTTATTCGTGCTCGAGACCACCGTGGCCAGTGCGTCATTCGCGCTGAATGCCACGGAGGCCAGCGGCAGATACACTCCCGCTGCCCCATTCGGGTTCGTCACCCGCACCACAAAGGTCACCAGGCGCTGCTTCGCAACCGCCGCCCCCACTTCCGTGTTCAGGCTCACTGCAGACGCCGGGCTCACCACCGTCACCACCGGGAACTGCGTCGCCACCACGGTGAAGCTCACCGCAGGGCTCCACGCCCCCACCGCGCCGCGGCTGTCGATGGCACGGGCTCGGACTGCCACTGCACCCGTCACCGTCACCGGGAACACGTGTGTCTGGCTGGCGCCGCCCGCCACCACTGCGCCGTTGCCGAAGTCCCACTCGTAGCTGGCAATGGTGTCTGTTGCGTCTGGATCCGTTGCGCTTGCCGTAAAGGTATAGGTCTTCGTCTGATACAGCGGCGCATCCGCCGGAGACACCGTCCCCGACACCAGCGTCACCGGCGGATTGTTCTCCAGCACCGTCACCGGCACCGTCACCACCGTCACACCACCCTTGCCGTCGTCCGCCGTCACTTTCACGGTCGAAATGCCGGCGGCCAGGAACTGATGCACCTGGACCGTCGCCGTCGAGGTCACGATTGCCGTCGCATCACCGAAATCCCAGCTCAGGCTCGGCACGTCCCCATCCAGGTCTCCCACCGTCGCCGTGAACGTCACCCGCTGATACTTCGTTGGGGTCCCCACTGGCGTGGTCTTGACCACCGACAGCGTCGGGGCCCGGTTCACCAGCACATTCATCGTCAGGTCAGCTTCCTTGGTCCCATTCGTCCGGCTGTCATCCGCCGTGAACTTCACGCCATACGTCCCCGCAGAAGCAAACGTGTGCGTCTGAACCAGCAGCGAGGCTGCCGTACCAGTCACCACAGGCGTCCCGTCACCAAAGTCCCAGGCATAGGTCAGCTGGTCGCTGTCCGCATCCGTTGCTGTCCCCGTGAAGGTGACGACCACGCCTTGATACGTTGTCACATCCGATCCGCCCACCTTGATCGCTGGCGCACTCACCAGGGTCGCCACCGGCGTCTGGTTCGATGCCTGGGTCACGATCGTCACCACGGGCGCACTCACGCCCTGGCCCGTCACGCCCACGCCGTCCGTCACGCCCGCCACGCTGGCCGACGAGGTCCGACCCGCAGGGTCATCCTTCGCTGCGGCCGGGGCATACCTCACCACGTACGAGTAGGTCCCATCGAGGTTATTCGTGCTCGAGACCACCGTCGCCAGTGCGTCATTCGCGCTGAATGCCACGGAGGCCAGCGGCAGATACACTCCCGCTGCCCCATTCGGGTTCGTCACCCGCACCACAAAGGTCACCAGGCGCTGCTTCGCAACCGCCGCCCCC
>CAIMFT010000063.1 GCA_903840385.1 uncultured Holophagaceae bacterium | reverse complement strand
GGTAGCCCTGCTCCCGGAAGGCCGCGTTGCGGCGGCCCACTTCCAGGGTGGCCTTGCCGGTGCCCAGGTTGCTGAAGCGGAAGTAGGTGCGCAGGAGCAGGTCCGAGGCCCCGATGAGGCCCCCCTCGCCACCAGCGGGCAGCTCCGGGGCCGACCAGGGGAGGGGGATCTCCAGGCGCTGCTGCCAGTAGTCCGCCGCCAGCTCCACGCCTGCCCCCCGGGAGAAGCCGAAGGGGCTGCGGAGGGCAAAGGAGGCCTGCTCCTGGAGTCGGTTCCGCGCCGCACTCAGCTCCACCTCGGTGCCCCGGAAGCCCAGGTTCACGGCCCGGAAGCCCAGGCCCAGCTGGCCGCCCAGAGTGGTCTCGTAGCCCAGCGCCAGGTCGATCCGCTCCCGCTGCTGGGGCACCGGCACCAGGATGAGAGCGGTCCCCCCACCGGGGTCCGGACGGATCTGGTAGCGCAGCTCCGCCAGGTGCAGCCGATGCTCCGCGAGGCCGATGCGGTGCTGCAGGTCCGCCGGCCGGAAGGGCTGGCCCACAAGGGGCCCCAGCAGCTGGAGCAGCTGCTCCCGGTCCAGGTCGCTGCCAGCCGCCGACCGGACCTCCACCCGGGTGACCTGGGGCTCCACCAGGACGATGGTGAGCCGTCCGGTCTCCGCATCAAAGGCCGAGCCCCGCGCATCCACCAGGGGCTTGCCCTCCATGAGGAGGCGGTAGACCAGGTGGGCCATGAGCCGCCCGAAGGTCTGGGGGTTGAAGGGCTCGCCCAGGACCAGGGTGCTTTCTACGGTGGGCTGCAGGGCCGCTCCCCAGGCCAGGGGAGCCTGGAGTGCCAGCTCCCGGATGGCGGGGTAAGGCTGCAGGTGGATGGTCAGGGTGGCATCCGGCTCCAGGGTGGCCCAGGCCTCCCGGGCCAGCCCATGGACCAGGATCTGCTGAAGAAAGATCTCCACGTCCTGGAGGCGGACGCTGCCCCCCTCGCTCGTCATGAACTGGGCCTGGAGAGCCTTCACGGTGGCGCTGAGGGGCGTGGGGGCATCCCAGGCCAAGCCGGTCACGGCGAGAACCTCCGGGCTTAGGCGGTCCCGAAGGAGGGTGTTCATGGCCTCCCGGCGGGTGTCGAAGGCCTCCCGGCCCAGGCGCACCAGGCGGGCGCTCCCGCCCCCGTAGTCCAGAAAAGCCCCCTCGGGAATCCCGGGGCGGATGAGGAAGTCCGCCGCCGCCCGACTCTCCCACTGGCGGCGCTCCACCACCAGGTCCAGGCTGCGGGCGGCCACCGAGAAGATGTTGGTGGAAGGCCGGGCCTCCAGAGGGGCGCTGGCATCCACGCCGATCACGAGGTCTGGCCGGAAGGCCTCCTTGGCGGTGGTGACAGGCAGGTTCTCCACCAGCGCACCATCCACGTACTGCTGGCCGTCGATGACCACGGGGCGAAAGCCCCCGGGGATGGACATGGAAGCGCGCACCGCCTCCACCAGGTCACCTCGCTGGAACACCCGGCCCTGGCCGGTCTCCAGGTTGGTGGCCAGCACCCGCAGGGGGCGCTGGAGGCGGTCGAAGTCCCCGCCCGAGAAGTAGGCACCCCGGGCCAGCAGGCCCTGCAGGGTGTGCTGGATCTCCACCCCGCTGCGGAGGCCCTCCCCCAGGGAGAAGTGGCCGGCCAGGCGCTCGATGGAGAGGAAGGTGCCGCTGTGGTCCTCCTGCTCCTGGAGGGTCTCGCCGGGGTCCCGGAGGTGGGGCTCCAGGAAGGCCCGGGTGAGGTCCAGGCGATTGAACAGGTCCTCGATCTCCAGGCCCGAGAAGCCGCTGGCGTAGAGCGCTGCCACCAGGGCCCCGGCACTGGTCCCGGTGAGGCTGTCCAGGGGATAGCCCGCCTCCTCGAAGCGCTGCAGGACGCCGATGTGCGCCAGGCCCCGAGCGCCACCCCCACTGAGGGCCAGGGCCACCCGCGGCATCCCCGGGATGACCACCCGGGGCGTGAAGCGGAAGACCATGTCCGGGGCCTCGACCTGCACCTCGATGCGGCGGGGTGCCACTGCCGGTGGTACGGCTACCTGGCCCCAGAGCAGGGCCGGAAGCGCCGCCAGCAGCAGGGTCCTCACGGCAGGGCGGCCCGCTGCGCCTCCATGAGCGCCGCACAGCCCACCAGCCCCAGGTCCACCAGGGCGGCGGCCTCGGCCCGCGAGAACGGACGGCCCTCGCCGGTGCCCTGCAGCTCCACCAGGTCCAGGTCGCCGCCGCCCGCCGGGCGCGCCGCCACCAGGTTGCAGTCCACCGCCGCCCGGTGGTCCTCCTCGTACTCCAGGTCCAGGACCAGCCCGCGGCGACCCTCGCCGGACTCCACGATGCCTGCACTGACCGCCGCCACCTGGCGGACCAGGGCCGCTTCCAGCCCCTGGGCACGCAGAGCCAGAGCCACCGCCACCCAGGCGCCGGTGATGGCCGCGCAGCGGGTGCCGCCGTCCGCGTTCAGCACATCGCAGTCCACGGTGAGGGTGTACTCCCCCAGGGCCGCCAGGTCCACGGCCTGGCGCAGGCTGCGGCCGATGAGGCGCTGGATCTCCACGGTGCGGCCCTGCTGCTTACCCCGGGTGGCCTCGCGGTCAGACCGGGTGTGGGTGGCCGCCGGGAGCATGCCGTATTCCGCCGTGAGCCAGCCCTGGCCCCGGCCCTTCATCCAGCCCGGGACCTTGGCCTCCAGGCTGGCGGAGCACAGGACATGGGTGCGCCCCAGCTTCACCAGGCAGGAGCCACTGGCGTGCAGCTGGACACCGGTTTCCAGGAACAGCGGGCGCAGAGCCTCGGTAGAACGCATCAGCAGCACCCCTTGATTTCGATCTTGTCGACCCGCCCCTGGTGCCTGCCACCTTCAAAAGGTGTATCCAGGAAGATTTTGAGGTAGGATTCTGCAAGGAGCGGTTCCGTCAACCGCTGGCCGAAAGCGATGGCGTTTGCGTCATTGTGCTGTCTGGCCAGCGCTGCGTGATCCTGGGAAGTCACCAGTGCGCAGCGGATGCCAGCGTGGCGGTTGGCCGCCATGCTGATCCCGATGCCGGACCCGCAGACCAGAACCAGGCGATCCCAGCGGTCCCTGCCCTCCGCCGCCCGGTGTGCGAAATCCGGGTAGTCCACCGAGCCAGAGCCATCTGTTCCGAAGTCCACCACGTCATGCCCGTGCTCCAAGGCCCAGGCCTTGAGCCGCTCTTTCAGGTCAAACCCCGCATGATCGCTTGCAAATCCGAGCTTCATTATCCAGCCTCCCCGTCCCCAGCCTACCGCCGCGGGACCCGTTCATGCTGAATCCCTTCCTCCAGTACCGGCCCCAGGACCGGGGCTTCCTCCTCTGCATGCCGGAGGCGGTGGACGCCGCCGAGTGGCTCCGTGCCCTGCGCAATCTGCCGGGTGACCTCCAGGGTCGGGAGCGCCTCACCCCGGCCAAGGCCCAGATCTTCCTTGCAGATGGCTCCCTGGTCGAGATGCATGCCGTACCCCTGCGCTGGCAGCGGGCCTACTCCTGGCTGTCCTCCCTGGCCCTGCGCCCGGGCAACGCCGGCCCCACCCTCCGCTACTGGACCGCGGCCCTGCGCCTGCTCCAGTCCCTGGTGGTCCGGGGCGCCCTGCTGCCCCAGCTCGACACCCGCAGCAACCCCTGGCGCGCCCGCTGGGGCGTGAGCCTCACCAGCCCCTCCGACCGCGCCGTGCTGAGGCAGCTGGCGGAGGCCATGCCCCCGGCGGCCCTGGCCTTCCCGGAGAGCGACACCTGGGCCTTCACCAAGACCGTCCTGCTGGGTGACCTGGACGCCTTCGACATCGAGGACGACCAGGCCCTGCCCCCCTCGGCCGACGCCGTGCTGACCGCCTTCCTGGAAGACGGCGCCGACTTCGTCATGCGCTTCGTGGCCGGTGGCCTCCGGGCCGGGGATGACCCCCGGCTGGCCCTGGTCCACCGCCTGCGGGGCCACAAGCGGGACCGCCTGCCCTGGGACGAGCGCATCATGGTGGCCCTCTCCCATCAGCTGCCCGAGTTCCCCACCACCGGCATCACCGAGCGCACCCTGGGCGAGCAGCTCACCCAGTGGAGTGAAGGCGCCCGGCCCCAGTGGCTGCGCCCCAGCCTCCGCCTGGAGGCGCCCCCCGTGCCGGCCGTCGCCCAGGCCGTGCAGGATGCGGACCGCCTGACTGAAGAGGGCTGGCTGCTCAAGGTCGGCCTGGAGACCGAGGCTGGCTCCGCCATCGGCGTGGCCCAGCTGTGGGAGCCCTCCACCGAGACCGAGGTGCTGCAGGCCCGCCAGGCCCTGCTGCGAGGCCTGGCCCGCGCCGTCCCCTTCTTCCCGGCCCTGGAGCGGGCCCTCTCCGGCCAGAAGCCCGAGGACCTGCTGCTGCGGCCCACCGAGGCCTGGGGCTTCCTCACCCGCGGTGCCGCCCAGCTGAAGGAAGCCGGCTTCCTGGTGCACATCCCCGAGGACCTGGCGGACTTCGGCGGGGCCAAGCGGCTCCGCGCCAAGGTGCGCCTGGGCGCCCGGGATGTGGCGGACGCCTCCCCCACCACCCAGGCGGGGCTGGAGGGCAGTGTCAGCGCCGACTGGTCCCTGATGCTGGGCGACGAGGCCCTGAGCGTCGAGGACTTCGCCCAGATGGTCAGCCTCAAGCACCCGCTGGTGGCCTGGAAGGGCAAGTGGGTGGCGCTGGACCCCGAGACCCTCAAGCAGATCAACTCCGTCATGCAGGCCAGCCGGGGCGCCGGCTTTGAGAGCATGACCAAGGGCGAAGCCCTGGCCGCAGCCCTCACAGGCACGGCCCGCATCCCCGGCGTGAGCGAGGCCATCGAGGTGGAGGTGGCCGGTGACTTCGGCGCCGCCCTGGAGGACCTGAAGATCCTGCCAGACAAGCCCATCGTCCAGCCCGCCAGCTTCCGAGGTCAGCTGCGCCCCTACCAGCTGCGCGGCCTCGCCTGGCTGGAGGGCCTGTCCCGCCTGGGCCTGGGCGGCATCCTGGCGGACGACATGGGCCTGGGCAAGACCATCGAGGTGCTGGCCCTGCTGCTGCACCGCCAGACTCAAAGCCCGAACGTCGGCCCGCCCACCCTGTTGGTCTGCCCCACCTCGCTGCTCGGCAACTGGGAGCGGGAGCTGGCCAAGTTTGCCCCCACCCTGCCGGTCTTCGTCCACCACGGCAACAACCGGGACCGCCTGCCGTCCATCTTCCGTCCGCACACCCTGGTGCTCACCACCTACGGCGTGGTCCGCCGCGAGGAGGACACCTTCGGCGGTCGGGTCTGGGGCATGGTGGTGGTGGACGAGGCCCAGGCCATCAAGAACGCCAGCTCCGCCCAGGCCAAGGCCATCCGCAAGCTGAAGGGCGCCAGCCGTCTGGCCCTGACGGGCACGCCCATCGAGAACCGCCTCACCGAGCTGTGGGCCATCATGAGCGCCGCCCTGCCGGGCTACCTCGGCACCGAGACCCAGTTCAAGGAGCGCTTTGCCGCACCCATCGAGAAGTACCGCGATCCCGACGCCGCCACGGAGCTGCGCAAGCGCATCGGGCCCTTCATCCTGCGCCGCCTCAAGAGCGACAAGGCCATCATCCAGGACCTGCCAGAGAAGCACGAGATGAAGGTCTTCACCACCCTCAGCCGCGAGCAGGCCCAGCTCTACCAGGCGCGCGTGGAAAAGATGGAAGAGGACCTGGGGACCGCCTCGGGCATCGAGCGCCGCGGCCGCATCCTGGCCCTGCTCACCCACCTCAAGCAGATCTGCAACCACCCGAGCCAGTTCCTCAAGGCCCAGGGGCCCTACCGTGGCCGCAGCGGCAAGCTGGACCGGCTCACGGAGATGCTCGAGGAAGTGGTCGAGGCCGGCGAGCGCGCCCTGGTCTTCACCCAGTTCAAGGAGATGGGCGACCGTCTGCAGATCCACCTCCAGGACACCCTGGGCTTCGAGCCGCCCTTCCTCCACGGCGGTACCAGCCGGGAAGGCCGGGACGAGATGGTGCGCACCTTCCAGGAGGACCCGGATGCTTCGCCCGTGCTGCTGCTCAGCCTCAAGGCAGGCGGTGTGGGTCTGAACCTCACGGCCGCCACCCACGTCTTCCACTTCGACCGCTGGTGGAACCCGGCCGTGGAAGACCAGGCCACGGACCGCACCTACCGCATCGGCCAGACCAAGAACGTGCAGGTCCACAAGCTCGTCACCATCGGCACCCTGGAAGAGAAGATCGACGCCCTGCTGGAGTCCAAGCGGGACCTGGCCGATCGCGTGGTGGGTTCCGGCGAAGGCTGGCTGACCGAGCTCAACGACGATGCCCTGCGCCGCCTGGTGGCGCTGGACCCGGACGCCGAGCTGCTGGACCCCGATGAAGGCGCCCCCGAGGAGGCCCCCGTGGGCGCCCTCCGTCGCACCCCGAAGGAGGTGGGCCCATGATGAGCCACGCCGATCGCTTCGGCGCCACCTGGTGGGGCCGGCTCTGGATCCAGGGCCTGGAGAAGCTGGGGGACGACTACGAGAACCGCCTCCCCCGTGGGAAGAAGTACGCCGAGGACGGCCATGTCTCGCACTTCGGCGTGCAGCCGGGCGAGATCCAGGCCCGCGTCCATGGCCGCAAGACCTATAACGTGACCCTGGGGCTGCCAGCCCTCACCTCTGCCCAGTGGGACAAGGCCCTGGACCGCATCGCCCTGGAGAGCCGCTTTGTGGCCTCCCTGTTGGCAGGCGAGATGCCGCAGGGGCTCGACGAGACCTTCCGGGAAGCCGGTGCCAGCCTCTATCCCCGGGTGCCCAAAGAGCTGCAGACGCACTGCGACTGCCCGGACTGGGCCAACCCCTGCAAGCATGTGGCGGCCGTATGCTACGTCATGGCCGAGGCCCTGGACCGCGACCCCTGGCTGCTCTTCGACCTGCGTGGCAAGAGCCGGGAAGAGGTCCTGAAGTCCCTGCAGTCCGCCCTCGACGCCGCTGCCGTGGCCGCCCCCAAGAAGCGCGGCCGACCCCCCAAGAAGCGGCTCACCGTGGCGGACCTCCTCCGCTGCGAGCAGGCCCCGGTGGAGCGCTGGCGCAGCCTCCCGGAGGAGGCCTATGACGCCCTGCCCATGCCCCTGCCCGAGATCGGCATCCCCCGGGTGATCCCACCGGACCCCTCCGTGTTCACCCAGCTGGGTCCCCTGCCCCATGCCCGCATCGAGACCAGCCTCTGTCTGGCTGCGCTCATGCACCGCACCGCCCAGTGGGCCCAGCAGCAGATCGAGGACGGCCCCGGCCGCCTCGACGACGGCGAAGGCGACGAGACCGAACAGCCCGCCTCGCCCTTCGACACCCCCCTCCAGCCCGCCCCCCGGCCCGGCCGCAACTGGCGCCACAAGAAGCGGCGCTGGGGCAAGAAAGCCAACACCTAGCCCCCTCCCCAGGAGTCCCCATGCGCACCATTTCTACGCCCGACGCCCCCGCCGCCATCGGCCCCTACACCCAGGCCCAGATCTCCGGCAACCACCTCTTCACCGCTGGCCAGATCCCCCTGGTGCCCGAGACCATGGAGATGGTCACCGGCAGCATCGAGGCCCAGACCGAGCAGGTGCTGAAGAACCTCTCGGCGGTGCTCGCCGCCGCCGGCACCAGCTGGGACCGGGTGGTGAAGACCACCGTGTTCCTCACCAACCTGGGTGACTTCGCCGCCTTCAATGCCGTCTACGCCCGCGTCCTGGGCGACGCCAAGCCCGCCCGCAGCACCGTCCAGGTGGCGGCCCTGCCGCGTGGTGCCAACGTCGAGATCGAGCTCATCGCGGAGGTCTAGACCTCCGCCTCTCCATTGGCCGCTGGGCGCTCGGCTTTGCCTCGACTCACGCGGCCCTGGCAGCCCACGAACGCACACGGCATCGCCGTGTGCTCCCACTCGCCTTCGGCTCGCGGAGTGGGGCCCCCCGTCGAGATCGAGCTCATCGCGGAAGTCTAGTTCCAGCGGGGCTCAGTTGCTCCGCAGGCGCTTGCGGTACAGCTGGGCGATGTCGGCCGGCAGGGGGAAGATGGAGGCCTGGGTGACGGCCGTCTGCCCCTGGTGGGAGAACACGAAGGTCAGGAACTCGTAGAGGGGCACCGACAGGGCCGTTCCAGGCGCCCGGTTGAGGTAGAAGTAGTAGGTCCGGGCCAGGGGGTAGCGGCCAGAGACAACATTCTCCTGGGTGGGCGGCACAGCCTCCTTGGTCTGCAGCGGCGTCACCGCCAGGACCTTGTTGTGGATGAGCCAGTTGGAGAGGGTGGCGATCCCGATGCCGGAGGCATCCGTCATCACGCCCTCGGCAATGCCGGGCCAGTCCAGGGTGTCCCGCACCGCGGGGGAGAAGGTCCCCTTGAGCAGCACGAGGTCCCGGATGGTGCCCCGGGCGGCGGTACCCTCGGCGCGCATGTAGGGATGGATGGGCCGGGCGGCGTAGTCGCCCCGCACCCCCAGGTCGCCCCAGCTCTCCACCGGCTGGCCCTTGCGGAAGCCGGCGTTGTGGGTGGTGGAGTACACCGCATCCAGCTGATCCATGCCGATATCCCGGATGGGGTTGCCCTTGTTCACAAACACGATGAACGCATCGAAGCAGACCACCAGCTTGGTGGGGGGGTACCCGAACTTCTTCTCGAAGGCCTGGTGCTCGGTCGGCGTGAGCTCTCGGGGGAGGTGAATCAGCTCGACCACGCCATCCATCAGGGCCTTCACAGAGATGGTTGACAGCGTCTGCGTGACCTTGAAGCGGGCCTTGGGCTGGACGGCCAGGAAGCCCAGCTTCCACTCCTCCCACACATCGGTCAGGGAGTCAGAGCCGACGCACTCGATGGTGGCATCGAGGGAGCGGGTGGAGGCATAGGACGGCAGGGCAGGATCCACCTTGGGCGCGTACTGGACCACCCCCTGCCCAAGGAGCAGGGTGCTGGCGATGGCGGCAAACAGGAAGGCGCGCATGGAGGCTCCTCGAGGGGAGGGAAGGGATCCTGGCGGGGCAGAGCTCCGGGGGATGCTGAAAGGTAAGGTGATTCTAGTAGGATCCGGGCAATATAATCCTAATTGACCTCAGGGGCATCAGAAAATCCCGGGGCCGAAACCTTCACTCGGGGTGGCGCAATGGACCTTCGGCAGGCGCCAGAATGCTCAGCCCTCTTCGGTTTCGCCGATGTCTTCTTCCACCCCTTCCCAGCGGTTCCGGGCCTGCAAAAGCGGGTTTTCCAGCTGGGCCAAAAATCTAGACATCCGCGGTCCCCATGGGGACTCCCCCACCAGGCCCCCGGCGAGATGGGGCAGCAGGTCCGCCGGCGCCTCCTCCAGGCAGAGCTGGGTGAGGATCAGGCTCTGCTGGTAGCTCTCACCCACCGGCGTCAGGTTGGCCGCCAGGGTCTCCAGCACCTCCGCCAGAGGCGCCCCCTCAGGCAGGGCGGCGGCTTCCGCCTCGAGCACCTCCACGGTCTTCAGGCGGGCGGTGAGGAGCTTCAGGTGCAGGCGCTCCAGGTCCCGGCGCACCGCCCCGGAGGCCAGGGCGTGGGCGGCATCCTCGAGGTGGGGATGGAGCTTTCTGAAGAGTATGGAGAGGGCCGCTTCCGCGGGGGCCATCGGTGTTTCCGGGTTCATGGGTGCCAGCCTCGTGCATCCCGTTGGACGAATGGGATTGCATACCCCAGCATGGGGCCAGGGAGCCAGTCATGACAGCCTCCGATCTGCTCGACAGCGTCACCCTGCACAATCTGGTGGAGCTGGATGACGGCGGCTATGGGCTGCTGGCAGAGATGGTCGACATCTTCCGGGAGGACACGCCCCACCGCATCCAGGACATCCTGGCGGCCAGCGCCAGCGCAGATGCCGAGGCTCTGTCCCGGGCGGCCCATGCCCTCAAGGGCGGCGCCGGTGCCCTGGGCGCCCGAGCCCTGCGGTTCCTGGCGGCCGACCTGGAGGCCCTCGGCCTCAGCGCAGTCCCCGCTGCCGACCTGCCCGCCCGCCTGGAGACCTGCTTCCAGGAGTCCCTCGCCGCCCTGGAGGCCTACCTCACGGAGCTGAAGCGGGGCTAGGGACTCAGGGAGCCCCGAAGGGCTTCACGCCGGGGGTGCCTTTGGGTGGGGGCTGGTCGCTGATCTGGATGCGTCCGTTGGCGTCGGTCCACTGGTAGATGCGATTGACGGCCTGCTCCTGGGGGGAGGGCTCCTGGACCGTGCGCTGCTCGTCCACCTTGAAGCCGCCCCGCCCCTTCTGGAGGGCGGCCATGCTGCCCGCCAGCTTGGGGTCTGGCTGCACAGCACGGCGCCGGTAGAGGTCCAGGACCCGGGGCACGTAGGCCCGGGTCTCTCGGAAGGGGGGAATGCCCTTGTAGCGGTTCACTGCGCCCTCGCCAGCGTTGTAGGCTGCCACCACCTTGGTGAGGTCGCCCTCGTAGTAGGTGTGGAGCCACTTCAGGTACTTCACGCCGCCCGTGATGTTCTGCCGGGGGTCGAAGGGATCCAGAACACCGAAGCGCTCGGCGGTGGAGGGCATGAGCTGCATGAGGCCCAGGGCCCCGGCTCGGGAGCGGGCCCGGTAGTTGAAGGCGCTCTCCGCCTGGATCACCGCCCGCGCCAGGTGGGTGTCCACGCCCTCTGTCTGGGTGATCTCGTCCACCATCGCAATGAGCTCAGGGCTCTTCAGGGCGCGGGCCATCTCGGTGACAGTCACCGCCAGCCGCACCTTGCCTACGCCCACGCTCTTGAGGGTCAGGCCCTGCCCCTTCATGTAGCTGGGCGGGAGGTTGTTGATGACGAGGCCGCCCTGCTTGTCGTAGTAGGTGTAGAGGTAGGTGGTGCCTGCCTTCGCGGCAGACCTCGGCGACCCGGCCGAGAGGGCCAGGGCGGCGAGGGCAAGGGTCAGGGCGGGGCGAAACATGGAAGGACCATGATACGCCGACGAAGGCCGAGGGCTCCATCGAGCGGCGTGCGTGGCATAAGCTCCTCGTCGGGTCCCGGCTTCGTGGAGGACATTAAGTCCTCCACTTCGCCACCCGACGGTCGCTTACATGTTCCTTCTGTACTGCCCGCCGACTTCGTAGAGGGCCTGGCTGATCTGGCCGAGGCTGCAGACCTTGGCGGCGTCCAGCAGCTCCTCGAAGAGGTTGCCACCTCCCTGTGCCACTTCCTTCAGGCGCGCCAGGGCGGCCGGGGAGCGGTGGGCATTGCGGGCATGGAAGGCGGCCAGGTTGTCGATCTGCTGCTGCTTCTCCGCCTCGGTGCTGCGGATCAGCTCAGGCTTCCCGGCGGGTGGGGGATCGGGATTCAGGAAGGTGTTCACGCCCACGATGGGCAGCTCCCCGCTGTGCTTGAGGTGCTCGTAGTGCATGGACTCTTCCTGGATCTTGCCGCGCTGGTACATGGTCTCCATGGCACCCAGCACGCCGCCCCGGTCCGCGATGCGGCGGAACTCGGCCAGCACGGCCTCCTCCACCAGCTCTGTCATCTGCTCAATCAGGTAGGCACCCTGCAGGGGGTTCTCGTTCTTGGCCCCGCCCAGCTCCCGGTTGATGATGAGCTGGATGGCGATGGCCCGACGCACGCTGGCCTCGGTGGGGGTGGTGATGGCCTCATCGTAGGCGTTGGTGTGCAGGCTGTTGCAGTTGTCGTAGATGGCGTAGAGGGCCTGGAGCGTGGTGCGGATGTCATTGAAGTCGATCTCCTGGGCGTGCAGGGAGCGCCCCGAGGTCTGGATGTGGTACTTGAGCTTCTGGCTGCGGTCATTGGCCCCATAGCGCTCCTTCATGGCCACGGCCCAGATGCGCCGCGCCACCCGGCCGATGACGCTGTACTCCGCGTCGAGGCCGTTGCTGAAGAAGAACGACAGGTTCGGCGCAAAGTCGTCGATGTGCATGCCCCGGGAGAGGTAGTACTCCACGAAGGTGAAGCCGTTGGCCAGGGTGAAGGCCAGCTGGCTGATGGGGTTCGCCCCAGCCTCGGCAATGTGGTACCCGCTGATGCTCACCGAGTAGAAGTTGCGGACCTTCTCCTGGATGAAGGTCTGCTGGATGTCGCCCATGACCTTGAGGCTGAATTCGGCGCTGAAGATGCAGGTGTTCTGGGCCTGGTCTTCCTTGAGGATGTCGGCCTGGACGGTGCCGCGCACGGTCTGCAGGGCCTCGGCCCGCACCTTGGCATAGACGTCCGGGGGCAGCACCTCGGCGGCAGAGGCCCCCAGCAGGGCCAGCCCCAGGCCATCATTGCCCTCGGGCAGGCCGCCCTCGTAGCGGGGCCGGGGCACGCCCAGGGCCGCGCAGTCCGCATCCACCCGGGCCACGGCAGCCTCAAGCTGGCCGTGCTCCTTGAGCCACTGCTCGGCCTTCTGGTCCATGGCGGCGTTGAGGAAGAAGGCCAGCATGGTGGGCGCAGGGCCGTTGATGGTCATGCTCACGCTGGTGGTGGGACAGAGCAGGTCGAAGCCGGAGTAGAGCTTCTTGGCATCGTCCACGGTGCACACGGACACGCCGCTGTTGCCGATCTTCCCGAAGATGTCGGGGCGGACATGGGGGTCCTCGCCATAGAGGGTCACACTGTCGAAGGCCGTGCTGAGGCGCACGGCGGGCTGGCCCTTGCTGACGAAGTGGAAGCGCTTGTTGGTGCGCTCAGGGGTACCCTCGCCGGCAAACATGCGGGTGGGGTCCTCACCGGCGCGCTTGTACTCGAAGACGCCGCCGGTGTAGGGGAAGCGGCCCGGCAGATTCTCCAGCAGCTGCCAGCGCAGCAGGTCGGACCAGCCCCGGAAGGAGGGCAGGGCCACCTTGGGGATCATCGACCCACTGAGGGACACGGTGTAGTTGGCGGTGCGGATCTCCTTGCCCCGGACCACGTAGATGTTCTCGGGCTCGGTGTAGCAGCGCTTCACCCCGGCCCAGTCGTGGATCAGGCGGCGGCTCTCGGCGTGCAGCTCGCCCAGGTGCTCCTGGTAGCGCTGGCGCAGCACCAGCAGGGCCAGGCCCTGGTCGCCCTCGCCGCGCTCGGTGAGGTGGGCGACGTCATAGAAGGTCCCGGCGGGCGGCACCTTGTCGCCCAGCACCTGCAGGCTGGTCCAGAGGGCGTGGGCCGCCTCGGCGGTGTCGGCCTGGCGACCGGCCCAGGCCTTGTAGCTCTGCACGGTGTCGGCGATCTCCGCCAGGTAGCGGACCCGGGCGGGGGGGATGATGGCGGCCTGCTTCGGGGGTGTCGGTGCGGCGGCCAGCTGGGTCACCCAGCCGGCGCCGGTGCGGTCCGACAGCAGGCGCACCAGGTTCACGAAGAGCCAGTCGGTGGCAGGGTCGTTGAACTGGCTGGCGCAGGTGGCGAAGACCGGCATCTCCTCGAGGGGGACATCGAAAGCCTTGCGGGCCCGCTGGACCTGCTTGCGCACATCCCGCAGGGCATCCTCGGCACCGCGCTTGTCGGCCTTGTTCAGCACCACCAGGTCGGCGAAGTCGAGCATGTCGATCTTCTCAAGCTGGCTGGCGGCACCGTACTCCGGCGTCATCACGTACATGGAGAGATCCACCAGGTCCGCGATCTCGCTGTCGCTCTGGCCGATGCCGGCGGTCTCCACGATCACCAGGTCATAGCCCGCATCGCGGGCGGCACCGATGCTGGCAGACAGGGCCTCGCTGGTGGCACGGTGCGCGGCGCTCCGGGTGGCCAGGCTGCGCATGAAGACGCGGTCCCGGAGCTCCGGGTGGTACAGGGAGTTCATGCGGATGCGGTCCCCCAGCAGGGCGCCGCCGGTCTTGCGCTTGGTGGGATCCACGCTGAGCACGGCCACCCGCTTGTCCGGGAAGTCCACCAGGAAGCGACGCAGCAGCTCATCGATGAGGGAGGACTTGCCGGCGCCACCGGTCCCGGTGATGCCGAGCACGGCCTGGGCTACGCCGTTGGCGGCGGGTTGCCTGGTCGCAGCCTGCTGGCCATCGGCCAGCTCGATCTCGGTGATGCGGCGGGCCAGGTCGTGGGCGGCGGGCGTGCTGCGGGGGTCCCTGTCGCAGCGCTGGACCATGTCGTCGATCATGCCCTGGAGGCCCATCTGGCGGCCGTCTTCGGGGCTGTAGATGCGCGCTACGCCGTAGGCCTCGAGCTCGGCGATCTCCTCGGGGGAGATCACGCCGCCGCCGCCGCCGAAGATCTGCACATGGCCAGCGCCGCGCTCCCGCAGCAGGTCCACCATGTACTTGAAGTACTCCACGTGGCCACCCTGGTAGCTGGAGACAGCGATGCCCTGGGCATCCTCCTGGAGGGCGGTCTCCACGATGTCCTGCACGGCCCGGTTGTGGCCCAGGTGGATGACCTCGCAGCCCGTGGACTGCAGGATGCGCCGCATGATGTTGATGCTGGCGTCGTGCCCATCGAAGAGGCTGGCGGCCGTGACGAAGCGCACCTTGTGGCGGGGTGCGGTTCCTTCCTGCTGGAGCGTGGCGGGTGCGGGCGCAGTGGTCATGGCAAAGACCCCCTTTGGGCAGACCCTATTCTACCGACCGATTGGTCTGTTCAGAAGCAGGGTTATTCAGGACTTACCTCTCGTCGAGCAGGCTCAGCGGGAAGCGGTCCTCCATGAGCGACTGGCGCTCCTTCAGGTGCTGGATCAGGGCCTTCCACTTGGGCAGGCCGCGCAGGGGCTCCAGCATGGGACTGCGCTCATACCAGGCCGTGCAGCCGAAGCCCCGGGAGAAGGCACGGGCTGCCATCTCCATGGCACTGGCACGGTCACCGAGCATGGCGTAGGCCTCCGCCAGGCGGATGGTGAACTCGCCATCGGGCTCGCGCATCCCGATGCGCTCCTGGTCGTACTCCCGCAACTGCTGCCAGGCTTCGTCGCGCTGCCCCTCGAGGATCAGCTCAAAGATCCGGCTCAGGCGGGTGATGTTGGGGTAGCCGTTGGCGGAGGTTGTCGCCCGGTGGAACTCCTCGCGGGCCACGGCCGTGTTCCCTTGCACCAGAGCCAGGTAGCCCCGGTAGAACGGTGTCACGCCAGAGGTGTTCCGCAGGTGCCCGGGCTGATCCTGGAGGCTGGCAGCGAAGCGCGGGAGCTCCCCGGTGTACAGGCAGGTGATGTCCAGGGCCTGGGGCTGGAACTCCGAGAAGGCCAGTCGGTCCCGGATGTCCATGGCCTTGCGGGCCAGGGGCAGCAGGCCCGCCCCGCGGGCTGCATAGGCGACGCCGGTCAGCAGCGTGGGATTGTTGGGCTGGCGTCGCCGCGCCTGGATCAGGATGTCCAGGGCCTCGCGCTGGTTGCCGTTGTCGGCCTTGAGCAGGGACAGCAGGAAGGCCCCGCGCGGATGGTTGGGAAGCAGGGCCAGGCCCCGCTGGAGGTGCACCTCGGTCTCCGCCTGCTCCTGCCGGAACGCCGCCGGACTGTTGAGCATCCAGCGGTAGCGGAGGTTGCCTAACAGGATCCAGGCGCTGGCACAGTCGGGCTCCTCCCGCACGGTGCGCTCAGCTAGGGCCAGGGCCTCTTCCAGGTGGAGGTTCTGCAGGCGCCAGGCGCCCGCACGAATCACCTGCCAGAAGGTCCCTGGGGCTTTCGGAACCAGGCTGGAGGCGCTCCCTCGACTGGCCTCGGGGAAGCTCCGCAGGAAGGCCTCGAAGGCCTGAGCGGGAACGGTGGGCTCCATGGGGCGAAGTGTCCAGGCCAGCGAGCCATCCTTGCCGATCCCACCACCCCGGACAAAGCGGTAGCTCAGGCTGAGGCTCTCGCCACTGCGGCGGGGCTCCAGGAGGACCACCAGCACATTGGACTGGCCTTGCAGAGAGCCGAGGCCCTGGGGCAGGCGGCTCACCAGGGTCACGGCCTGCCCGCCGGCCACCTCGAGCGCATCCTGGGCCAGGGTTCCGATGGCCCGCTCCTCGTAGGGCTCCAGGCCGGTCTGGCCCAGCGGGAGGGCCTGGGTCACCAGCAGGATGCGCAGGGGGCCACGGAACCGCCCCAGGCCCCAGGCCAGGGCACCAATCAGGAGCAAGACAAGGGCCGCCCCCAGCACAAGGGGCGTGCGTCTGGATGTAAGAAGGGGGAAGGCCATGGCCCTCCAGGATAGGGTGCGGGGCCAGGGATGGCATCACCTCTTCCAGGTCCACCTTGCATATCGGTGGAACCCCGGGTCGCCGGCCGGGGCCCGCCGGCCCATAATCAAGGCGGGAGCCCCCATGATCCGTGTCGCCCTTGCCGCCCTGCTGGTCCTGCCCCTGGCCGCCCAGACCGCGGTCAAGCCTGCGCCACCCACGGAAGATGCCACCATCGCGCGCTTCCGCAAGAACGCCAAGCCCCGCCCCGTGGCCCCGGCAGCCCCCCTCAGCCCCGAGGAGCGCAACACCATCCGCCGCTTCAAGGAGGCCAAGTCCAGCGTGGTCTTCCTCTCCGCCGTGAGCCCGGCCCAGGACACCAAGACCCTGGAGCCCCTCAAGCTCCCGGCGGGCTCCGGCACCGGGTTCGTGTGGGACGAGTGGGGTCACATCGTCACCAACCACCACATCATCACCCTGGAAGACGGCGGCAAGCGCGTGGCCGACGTGGAAGAGGTTGAGATCACCCTGGCGGACGGCAAGACCTACAAGGGCCGCGTCATCGGCTACAGCTTCGCCTTCGACATCGCCGTGATCCAGGCCTTCGCCCCCCTGGAGGCCATGCGGCCGATGCCCCTGGGCAACAGCAACAAGCTGCACGAGGGCCAGACGGTGCTGGCCATCGGCAACCCCTTCGGCCTGGACCACTCCCTCAGCCGCGGCGTGATCTCGGCCCTGCAGCGGAAGATCGATACGGGCTATGGCAACCAGATCCCCAACGCCATCCAGACGGACGCTGCGGTGAACCCCGGCAACTCCGGGGGCCCCCTGCTGGACAGCGGTGGACGCCTCATCGGCATGAACACGGCCATCGTGGCCACCCGCGGAGAAGGCTCCGTGGGCGTGGGGTTCGCCATTCCCGTAGACACCCTCAACAGGGTGGTACCCCAGCTCATCGCCCGGGGCCGGCTCGAGCTGCCCCGCATGGGCTTCGAGACCCTCAACGCGGCGGTGGCCCTGCAAAGCTTCGGCATCCAGCGGGGCCTGGTGGTCTCCATGGTGGAACCCGATACACCCGCTGGCCGGGCGGGCCTCCTCCCCCTGAAGGTCGACCCCCAGGGGGCCCTCCTGGGCCTGGGGGATGTGCTGGTGGCCTACCAGGGGGTTCCCATCGAGAGCAATGGCCAGCTCATGGCCATGCTGGAGCTGGAGCCCCCGGAGGAGCTGGTGGTCTTCGACGTGCTCCGGGACGGCAAGACCATCCAGATCACGCTGAACCTGAGGAAGGGCCGAAAGCCGCTCCCCAAGCTCTGATTACTTCCGGGCCGGTACCTGGATCATGGGGGTCGCCCCGCCCATGGGCGTGATGATCAGGTTGCCCTTGGCCCCGATGTCGCGCAGGGCCTGGATGCGCTGGTACTCGATGATCTGGGGCGTGAGGCTCTGGCTGACGATCTGCTGGGCCTTGGCCTGGCCCTCGGCCTCGATGCGCTTGCGCTCGGCTTCCTGCTTCTCCTTCTGGAGCACGAAGGCCATCTTCTGGGCATCCTGGTCGGCGGCGATCTTGTCGTTGATGGCCTTGGTGATCTGGTCGGGCAGCAGCACGTTGCGCAGGAGCACCTGCTCCATCACGATGCCGCGCTCCTTGAAGGCCGTGGTGAGGGTCTTGGAGACATTGTCCACGAAGCCCATGCGGTGGGTGGTGTAGAGCTCCGTGGCGGACAGGCCCGCAGCGGCATCCCGCAGGGAGGTACGGATCTGGCTGCGCAGGATCTGGCCTTCCACGTCGGTGCCGATCTTCTCGTAGATCTTGGCGCAGCGGTCCTGGTCCAGGTGGTAGAAGACGGTGGCATCCAGCTTCACGGTGAGGCCGTCCGAGGTGATGACCGGGATGGAGTCGTCGCCCCGCTTCTGGCCCTCGTCGGCGATGCCCGACATGGTGTAGTTCCGGGTTCGGACTTCCAGCTGGACCACCTGGCAGAAGGGGTTGATGAAGTGCAGTCCGGCCGGCAGCACTTGGTCGCGCACCGTGCCGAAGAGCACCACAACACCGGCCTGGCCCGGGGGCACCACAACGGCCATGGAGCCGAGGAAGATGACCGTTCCCAGGCCCAGACCCACCCACTGCAGGCCCGCCAGGCGGGCGGACAGCGGGAAGGGGACGCGGGTCTTCCAGCGCCAGGCGATGGCAGCGGCAGCAAGCAGCAGAATGGCAATCAGGACCATGGGAACCTCCGGGAGAAGCGGTCTAGTGGGCATGCGGAGCGATCGGGGTCGGTGCGGGGAGGGCGCTGGCGGCGGGGCGGACCCCGGGGTCCAGGTACTTCAGAGGCACCTTGAGCGGGCCTTCCATATTGGAGCACGCCACTTCCAGCACGGCTCCAGGCTCGGTGCCTGTGCGCCGGATGCGGAGCACCTGCTCGGCGGCTGCTGGCCCCGGCACATCGATGACCTCATAGCCTGGGCCGACCACCCGGACCCCGGTGATGCGGAAGGGCTGGCCATCCCTGGCCTTCAGCTCCAGGGCCAGGAGCGTGGTCTTGGGATCGGTGTAGACCAGCCGGGACGGAGAGGGGAGCACCGCCGTGGCGATGCGCCAGTCCAGGTAGAGGGTGAACAGCGGCTGCTGCGGCCCATTGGTGGCGACCTTCACCACCTCCAGACCGGCGGTGACACCCGGCTCCAGGCGCTCCGGCCGCAGGGCCAGGCGGAGGTCCGCAGCGGTGCCCTCGTGCACCAGGCCTCCCTCCAGGTGGCCGGGCAGGGTCCCCACCACCACCAGCTTCAGCGGCTCGCCGCCCTCGCGGGTGAACCGGAAGCGGGCCTCGGGACGCTCGTGGGGGGCCACGTCGCCCAGGCTCTTCCGCAGGCTGTCCACCGCCACCTCGGGGCGGACCTCCAGCTCCCAGCGGAGGATGTAGCTGGGCTGGGTCGGATCATCGGTGCCCAGGCGCACGGCACCCTTCACAAGGCCCAGCAGGCCACTGGGGTCCAGGCGCACCTTCAGGAGGCGCACCTCACCCGGGGCCAGGGGGGCCGCCAGCTGCGCCGGGTCGAGGCTCGCTCCGAGGGAGAGGTCCAGAAGCCGGAAGTGGAAGGGTCGGTCATGGGTGCTGCGGAGGCCGAACACCGCCTCCTTGACCTCCCGGGGACCCACGCTGCCGAGGCGCACCGGGAAGGGCGTCGTCAGCTCGATGCGAGCGGGGGGTACCGCCTCTGCCGCAGGCCGGACCACCGCAGGCGGGGTCTGGGTCAAAAGGAGTGCGGGGAGAAAGGGCATGAACATATCGGGGTATCAGTGTGGGGCAGGAGTCCAGACCTTGCCCGGGAAAAACGTGGCCCCTTCAGTCCAGCCGGCGGATCCAGGCGGGGTCGTTCCGGCCCTCGGTGGTCCGGGGCGTGGTATCCACCGTGGCCTCGGCGATGCCCACGGAGCGCAGGGCCGCACGCAGGGCCTCGATGCGGTCCTTCTGGAGCTCCGCCCGCAGGGCCTTCGCCGTCGGCATGTGGATGACATAGTGGCCACCGGTGCCCCAGGCCTCGGCCCAGGCTTCCACCTTCTTCATGCCTGCCAGGCTGAGGTCCGAACGCTGCGGCAGGAAGAACAGCAGGCCCTCCCGGGGCGGAGCCTGGGGCAGAGGCCGGGGTGCGGTCAGCGCCGGCAGGGGCTGGAACGCCGGTGCTGCCAGGGCCAGCAGCGGCGAGGCGACCTCGGTGGTGGCGAGGTCACCCTTCATGGGGCTGTGCTCCAGGGGCGGCACCAGGCGGGCCTCCGTACGCCCATCGTGCAGTGCCGTCACCCGCAGGCGGGCGAGGATCCCCCGGACACCGGGCCGGCGCACCGTCAGGCGGTCCCCCACCTGGGGTGCCGGGGCACCCTCCAGGACATAGATGCGGTCAGCGGCCTCGTAGGGCGGCAGCCCCTGGCGCACCACGGCAACCACCCGGAGAGCCTCCTGGGCACCAAGGGCGCTGGCCAGGCCGAGGCCAAGGAGGAGCAACGAGATCCGCATGGGTATCCCATCGGCACCTGCCTGGGCGGCCCCTTAGAACGGCCGAATGCCCAGGGTCCCCAGGAGGTCCCCCAGCAGGTACAGGGACCCTGTCACCAGGCGGGGACCCTGCCCGGGCTGGCGCAGGAGGGCGGCGGCTTCCCGCAGGTCCAGGACCTGGGCAGGGAGGCCCCAGGCCGCCCCCAGCCGCTCGGCCGTGGCATAGCGCTCGGCGTCGCCCCACACGAAGGTGACCGAGAGGGGCTCCATCCGCTTTAGCTCGCTGGCCACGCCCGCCAGGTCCTTGTCGCCCATGGCCCCAAAGAAGAGGTGTGGCCGAACCCTGCAAGCCAGGGCGTGCTCCGCCAAGGCTCGGGCGCCCTCGGGGTTGTGGGCGCCGTCCATCCACACGGCTTCCAGACCCGGAACCTGCCAGAGGCGGCCGGGCCAGTGGGTGGCCACCACGCCCTCCCAGAGGCGATCCAAGGGCAGCGGGAAGCCCAGCTCTCGCAGGCAGTGGGCTGCCTCGAATGCGGTGGCGAGGTTGTCCAGCTGATGCAGACCCGGCAGTCCCACCCGCCGGCCACCGAGGCCGGAGTGGTCCCAGCGCACCTCCGCCGGACCCAGGCGGGAGGCCGGCCGCAGGACCGCCTCGCAGGGCAGCAGGGAGCGGACCCAGGCAGGATCCAGGGCAGGCCCCAGCACCAGCGGGCGGCCCGCCCGGGCGGTGCAGAGCTTCTCCCGGGCGATGGCCTCCCGGGTGTCACCCAGGTACTGCTGATGGTCCAGGCCCACGGTGGTGAGCACGGTGAGCAGCGGGTCCGTGGCATTGGTGGCATCCCAGCGACCCCCCATGCCCACCTCCAGCAGAGCCACCTCCACGCCCGTCATGCGGAAGGCCAGCAGGGCCGCGGTGATCATCAGCTCGAAGTAGGTGGCCTGGATGCCCGCCCGGGCCTCGGCCTCAAAGGCCTCGCCCAGCAGCAGCTCCAAGGCACCCTCGCCGATGGGCTGGCCGTCGATCCAGATGCGCTCCCGGACGTCTGTCAGGTGGGGCGAGGTGGTCCACCCCACCACCAGGCCCGCAGCCTGCAGCATGTGGGCGAGGAAGGCCCCGGTGCTGCCCTTGCCGTTGGTCCCGGCGATGAGCACCACGGGGTAGCCGTCATCCGGTCGACCCAGGCCCATGAGCAGGGTCCGGATGTTCTCCAGGCCGCACTTGATGCCGAAGTTTCCCCGCCCGTGGAGCCGCGCCAGGTTGCCGGTGCCGCCGCCGCTCATCACGCTCCGGCGGGGTTCGTCATCCACGCCAGGGTGGCGGCGATGAAGTCCTTGAGGTTGTCGCGGTTCACCACCTTGTCCACCATGCCGTGGGCCTGGAGGAACTCGGAGCGCTGGAAGCCTTCGGGCAGGCTCTGCTTGATGGTCTGCTCGATGACGCGGGGACCCGCGAAGCCGATGAGGGCCTTGGGCTCGGCGATGTTGAGGTCGCCCAGCATGGCGTAGCTGGCACTGACGCCGCCGGTGGTGGGGTCCGTGAGGATGCTGAGGTAGGGCAGGCCAGCCTTGTCGAGCTTGGCGAGGGCGGCACTCACCTTGGCCATCTGCATCAGGGAGAGGGTGCCTTCCTGCATGCGGGCACCGCCGCTGCAGCTGACGATGATGTAGGGGCAGCTCTTCTCGAGGGCGCGCTCCACGCCCAGGCGCAGCTTCTCCCCCACCACGCTGCCCATGCTGGCGGCCAGGAAGTCGAAGTTCATGATGGAGACCACCACGGGATGCCCGGAGATGGTGCCCTCCACCACCACCACGGCGTCCTCGGTCTGGCCCGCTGCCGCCAGGCGGCTCAGCTGCTCCTTGTAGCTCTTCTGGGCGACGAAGCCTAGGGGGTCCGCGCTCTGGAGGTGACTGAAGAGACCTGTCCAGCCCGGATCCAGCAGGTTTTCCAGCCGCTCAGGGACACCGATCCGGAAGTGGTAGCCGCACTTGGGGCAGACGTTGTGCGTGTTCACCAGCTCCTTGCGGTAGATCAGCTCCTTGCAGGCGTCGCACTTGATCCAGAGACCCTCCGGCACCCGGACAGTCTTCTCCTCGACCGCGGTCTTCTGTTGGCGCTTCTTCACGAACCAGGACGACATGGTGGGCTCCTTCCGGTGGCTGGGGCCTAGCGGCGCTTGGACGGACCGTGCTTGAGGGCTTCGAACAGACGATCCAGCTCGGCCTCGCTGCCGTAGTGCAGGACGAGGGCACCGGCCTTGCCGCGGGCCTTGATCTCCACCCGGGTGCCCCAGGACTGGGTCAGCTCCTCGGCGGCGGCCTTGATGAAGATGTCCTGGGGGTGCTTCTTCCGGCTGTGGGGCCGGTCCTTCTTCTGCAGACGCTGGACGCGGGCCTCGAGGGCACGGACGCTCAGTTGCTGGGCCACCACCTCAAGGGCCAGCTCTTCCTGGCGCCGGGGCTCGGTCACGCCGAGCAGCACCTTCGCATGGCCGACGCTCAGGTGACCGCAGGCCACCTCGGCGCGGAGGGTGGCGGGCAGGCGGAGCAGACGCAGGGTGTTGGCAACCTGGGGGCGGGACTTGCCCACGCGGTCTGCCACCTGCTCCTGGGTGAGCCGCAGGTGCTCGCCCAGCTGCCAGTAGGCCGAGGCCTCCTCGATGGGGTTCAGCTCCTCGCGCTGGATGTTCTCCACCAGGGCGAACTCCAGGAGGCGATCGTCCGGGACCTCCTTGATGACCACCGGGACCATGGCCAGGCCGGCCTTGCGGGCCGCCCGCCAGCGCCGCTCACCAGCGATGATCTCGTACTGCTGCCCGACCTTGCGCACCACGATGGGCTGCACCATCCCATGCTGCTTCAGGCTGTCGGCCAGCTCCTGCAGGGCGGTCTCGTCGAAGTAGGTGCGAGGCTGGGCGCGGTTGGGCACCAGGTTGCCCAGGGGCAGCTCCCGCGGCGTCGCATTCTCCGGCGCCATCTGGCTCATGAGCGAGGTCAGGCCGCGGCCGAGGGCCGGACGCTTCGGCTGGGTCATCAGGCTTCCCTCCTCGCAGTATCTTCCATGCTGACCCACTCCTTGGCGAGGCTCAGGTACGCCTGGGCACCCCGGGAGCGGATGTCATAGAAGGCCACGGGCTTGCCGTGACTCGGCGCCTCGGCGAGGCGGATGTTCCTCGGGATGGTGGTCTGGAACACCTTGCCCGGGAAGGCCTGGCGCACCTCGTTGGCCACGGCCTGGCCCAGGTTGGTGCGCTCGTCGGCCATGGTGAGCAGGATGCCGCCCAGCTGCAGGCGCGGGTTGGCGCCGGTCTGGATGCGGCGCAGCGTCTCGGTCAGCTCAGCCAGTCCGTCCAGCGCAAAGAACTCGCAGGGCATGGGGACGATGACCTCGTCGGCGGCGGTGAGGGCGTTCAGCGTGATCATGCCCAGGCTGGGGGGCGGGTCGATGATGATGTAGTCGTAGCGGTCCACAAGCGGAGCCAGGGCCTGGCGCAGCACCTGGAGCTGAGGCATCTCGTAGAGCTCGAACTCCAGCTGGGCGAGGTCCTTGCCGGCGGGGATCACCTGCAGCATCGGCACCTCGGTGGTGAGCACCAGGGCCTCGGCGGGGGCGCCCTTCATCAAGGCGTAGGCACCGGCGCGGTGATCGGGCTTGGGGAAGCCGAGGCCGGTGGTGCTGTGCCCCTGGGGATCGAAGTCCACCAGCAGCACCATCTTCTCCATCATGGCCAGCGAGGCCGCCAGGTTGATGGCCGTGGTCGTCTTGCCGACCCCGCCCTTCTGGTTTGCCAACACCACTACCCGGGCGCGCATCAGGCGTCCTTCCGTGTTGCGCAGGCGTTGGCCAGACCTAGCATTTCGGTTTCCTCTCGGGTGTGGAACACTCCAGTCTATCAGGTGCGGTTCCACGGCGAAGGGGCCAGGTGGTCAGGAATGGATCCCTTGTGAGGGCGGGACATCCCGATGGCGGGTGCCCAGCAGATGGACCGGCCCGCAGAGCCAGAGATCCCGCCAGCGGCCCCCCTCGAGGGCGCCGATGGAGAGGGTCACGGCCTCACCGCCCGTCGGGTGCAGCGTCCACTCCGAGGGACCACCCTCCGCCGCCAGCCAGGCCGCGGCGACGGCACAGCCGGTCCCGCAGCAGAGCGTCTCGCCTTCCACGCCGCGCTCCCAGGAGCGGATGCGGGCCTCGCCGGGGGCGAGCACTTCCACCACGCTCACGTTGGTCCCGCCAGGCAGCGAGACGTGGTGGCGCAGCGGCGGCGCGAGCGCCGCAAGGTCCACCGCCGCCACGGAGGGCACGCGCAGGATCAGTTGCGGATTGCCGATCCAGCCGAAGCCCGCAGGCGCTGGTACAGGCATGGGCACGGCATGCAGGCCGCAGCCTTCGCCCTCCGGCATGCGGATCGCAGCGCCCGAATCCGTTCGCTTCAGGAGGATCCGCTCGCCGTTGGAAGTGGCCTCCACCAGGGTCCCTTCAGGCGCCCCCGGGACCGCCAGCGCGGCCCTGCTTCCATTGGAACAAAAGGACTTGGATCCATCAGAGTCCCAGTGATCCAGACGCCATGGGCCATCGTCGGGCCTTTGCATCAAAAAAAGGCCATCTAATCCGGGATTCCATTCCTGCTGGCAGATGCTTTTGGCACAAGCCGATACATCGCAAGAATTAAGCTCATTCGCCCAGACGTATCCGAAGCGGTTCCCGGAGGCCGCTGCCACGTGGAGCCTCAACCTAGCGCTCGCGGTTGCGGAAGGTGTAAACGGTCTCGCCCTTTCGCGCATAGCCCTGCCTGCGGGCCAGGGCTTCCATCAGCTCGGGGTCCTTCGCCGCCAGGCGCTGGACCTCATCGAGCAGCTCGCGGTTGCGGTGGTTGAGCTGCACCAGCCGGGCCTTGGCCGCAGTCAGCTCAGCCTCCCGCTTCCGGAGGTCCGGCAGCCCGCTCTGCGAGAAGAGCAGGGCCAGCATGGACAGCACTCCCGAGACGCCCAGAGCCCCCCAGAGGGTGGAAGACTTTAGGAGCCAGTTGGGGTTCATGCCAGGGCGCCGAAGGCTTCGCGGCCGGCATACCGGGCAGCGGCGCCCAGCTCCCACTCGATCTGGAGCAGGCGGTTGTACTTGGCGACCCGGTCCGTGCGGCAGGGGGCCCCGGTCTTTATCTGGCCGGCACCGGTGGCCACAGCCAGGTCCGCAATGAAGCTGTCCTCGGTCTCTCCGCTGCGGTGGCTGATGATGGCCCGGTAGCCGGCTTTGTGGGCCATGTCCACGGCCCGGAGGGTCTCGGTGACGGTGCCGATCTGGTTCAGCTTGATGAGAATGGCGTTGGCCACGCCCTCCTGGATGCCCTTGGCCAGGATGGCGGGGTTGGTCACGAAGAGGTCGTCACCCACCAGCTGGGTCTTGGCGCCCATGGCCACGGTCTGGGCCTTCCAGCCCTTCCAGTCGCTCTCGTCAAAGCCGTCCTCGATGGAGATGATCGGATGCCGGGCGGTGAGGCCGGCGTAGTACTCCACCAGCTGGGCCGGGGTCTTCTTGCCACCGTCCAGGGTGTAGGTCCTGCCGCTGTGGAACTCGCTGGCCGCGCAGTCCAGGCCCAGGAACATGTCCTCGCCCAGCTTGTAGCCAGCCTTCTTGACGGCCTCCCCAATCAGCTCGAGGGCTTCCTCGTTGGAGGCAAGGTTGGGTGCAAAGCCGCCCTCGTCCCCCACCCCAGTAGCCAGCTTGCGGGCCTTCAGGACCCCCTTCAGGGCGTGGTAGACCTCGGCACCCCAGCGGAGGGCCTCCCGGAAGCTCGGGGCCCCCACAGGCAGCACCATGAACTCCTGGATGTCGACGTTGTTGTCGGCGTGGGCCCCGCCATTGAGGATGTTCATCATGGGCACGGGCAGCAGGCGGGCCGAGGCGCCGCCCAGGTAGCGGTAGAGGGGCATGCGGGTGGCCCGGGCCGAGGCCTCCGCCAGCGCCATGGACACGCCCAGGATGGCGTTGGCGCCCAGGCGGCCCTTGTTGTCGGTGCCATCCAGGTCGCACATCAGCTCGTCGAGCTCAGCCTGCTGGAAAGGATCCATGCCCTGCAGGGCGGCAGCCAGCTCCACATTGATGGCGTCCACCGCACCCAGGACACCCTTGCCCAGGTAGCGCTTCTTGTCGCCATCGCGGCGCTCCAGGGCTTCCCGGCTACCCGTGGAAGCGCCCGAGGGCACGATGGCCTGGCCGGTTGTCCCGTCCGAAAGTTGCACCCTCGCCAGCACCGTGGGGTTCCCACGGCTGTCGAGGACTTCGAGGGCTGAAACGCGGTCAATGAGGATCATGGGACCACCCCGGCAGAGGGGCGCGCCAGCGCGCCCCTCTGATCTTAACCGGGTTGCAGGTGAGGCTTTCGCCTACTTCTTGGCAGCGGCCTTCTTGGCAGCCGGCTTCTTGGCGGCGGCCTTCTTGGGAGCGGCGGCCTTCTTGGGGGCGGCCTTCTTGGCAACAGCCTTCTTGGGGGCGGCGGCCTTCTTGGCAACGGCCTTCTTCGGGGCAACAGCCTTCTTCACGGCAGCCTTCTTGGGGGCGGCCTTCTTGGCAACGGCCTTCTTGGGGGCAGCGGCCTTCTTCACGGCGGCCTTCTTGGGGGCGGCCTTCTTGGCGGCGGGCTTCTTGGCGGCGGCCTTCTTGGGGGCAGCGGCCTTCTTGGCGGCGGGCTTCTTGGCGGCGGCCTTCTTGGGGGCAGCGGCCTTCTTGGCGGCGGGCTTCTTGGCGGCGGCCTTCTTGGGGGCAGCGGCCTTCTTCACAGCAGCCTTCTTGGGGGCGGCCTTCTTGGCGGCGGCCTTCTTCGGGGCGGCGGGGGTCGGCGCGGCGGCCGGAGGGGTCAGATCAGCCATTTTTGGCTCCTTTTTGCCCTTAAGGGCGGGGGTGGAAGGAAGAGCGGGGGTGGCGACCTTGCCCTTGGCGCTTTTGGCGCCGGTGGGGGCAGGCACTTCCCGCGGGGTGGGGATGGATTCCTTGGCCGCAGGAGCGGCCGTGGGGGCTAACGCCGCTGCTGCGGCAGAGCCGGTCTTGCCCTTGGGCTTCACGGCTTTCTTTGGGGGCTCGACGCCGGCCAGGATCTGGGCCAGGCGCTTGCCGGGATAGTAGTCGTCGAGGAGGGCGTCCCCGATGAGGAGACCGTGGACCCCGAGGGCCTCGGCCTGCTTGATCTGCTCGAGGCGCAGGACGCCGCCCTCGATCATGCGGAGACAGCTCTTGGGCACCTTCTTCACGAGGGCGAGCGCCAGGTCCCAGGAGGCTTCCCAGGTGTCGAGGTTGCGGCCCACGGCACACACGATGTCAGCCCCGGCCTCCACGGCCCGGGCCAGCTCCAGCTCGGAGGTCACTTCCACCACCACGTCGAGACCCTTGCTCATGGCGAACTTCAGCAGGGTCTGCAGCCGCTCCTGGGGGAGCATGGCCGGCATGAGGTAGATGGCATCGGCACCGAGGATCTTGCTCTCCTCGACCTGGTACTCCTCGAAGATGAAGTCCCGACGGATGAGGGGCACCTTCACCTGAGCGCGCACCTCGGAGAGGTGCTTGTCCTCGCCGTAGTAGAGGAACTTGTCCGTGGCGATGGAGAGCGCCTTGGCACCGTTTTCCGCCAGACTCTTGGCGTGGGTGGAGGCCTTGTAGGATTCCCGCACCTGACCACGGCCAGGGTCACCCCCGGCCACTTCGCCCAAGATGGTGATTCCAGGCTGGCTGAGCTCTTCTTTGAGGGAGTGATGGCCCTTGTAGCCGTCCTTAACCGCCACGGGTCCCCTCTGCTTCTTGATTTCCACATCGAGGGCCTTGAATATGGCGACTTTCTTTAGCATTTACCACGCTCCAAATCTCAGATACCTCGCTGCAGGCCCTATGGGGAAGATGGTTGGCCAATATTCCTCTGATTCAACATAAAACCAGCGATCGGGATGAGGTCAACAGAGAAATTCAAAAAATCGTCATTTTTTTTGACGCTACCTCTCCACCAGCACCCCATTCATTTCCCTCCTCTGACCCTGCGCAGTGCGCCACACTTGCAGCATCAGACAGGAGGCGTTCCCATGTCCGTCCACGTGCTCGACCACCCGCTGGTCCACCACAAGCTCTCCCTCATCCGCGACCGCAAAACCGCTGGCAGCCTCTTTCGAGCCCTCATCGAAGAGACTGGACTGCTGCTCGCCGCAGAGGCCACGCGCAGCCTTCCCACTGTGTCCGCCGTGGTGGAAACGCCTCTCGAGCGCACCGAGACGCGGCGCCTCGGTGCGCTCGATCCGGTGCTGGTGCCCGTCCTCCGCGCAGGCCTCGGCTTCCTGCCCGCCTTCCTGCAGCTGATGCCCACGGCCAAGGTCGGCCACCTCGGTCTCTACCGCGACCATGACTCGCTGGTACCCGTGCCCTACTACCGCAACTTCCCGCCCCTCCTCGAGGCGCGCCCAGTGTTCATCCTCGATCCCATGCTGGCCACCGGCGGCAGTGCCTCCGAGGCCGTGCGGCAACTCAAGGCCGCGGGAGCTGTGAACCTCACGCTGGTGTCTCTCCTCGCCGCGCCCGAGGGCATCGCCCGCCTGCAGGCCGACCATCCAGACCTGACGATCGTGGTGGGTGCGGTGGACCGGCAGCTCAACGAGAAGGGCTACATCCTGCCCGGCCTCGGCGACGCCGGGGACCGCCTCTACGGCACGGCCTAGTACGAGGGATTGCTCGTCATGCCGGTGCCGCGGAACAGCACCTGCTCCCACGCGTAGCGGATCTCGCCCATCTGCGCATGCACCCGGCCCAGTCTCTCCAGGTCGCCCGTCTCACTGGCCTGCAGCACCTCCTTGCGCCACCAGGCGTGCATCCAAGTGAGGTTGTCCACCAGCTCCCCGCCCTGCTCGTGGTTCAGGCGGCGGTCCAGCTCTTCGAGGATGGCGAGGACCTTCCTGCTGAAGTGCGCCCGGGGCCGCGGGTCATCCAGAGCGACCACTTCCTGCAGCTTCACCACAAACCGCTGCCCCGCCTCCAGCAGCAGCACCACCATGTGCTCGGGGATGGCAGGGGCTTCAGGTTGAGTGGGAAGCGAGGTGGCCAGCTCGGGAGACATGGGCAGGTCCGTGATCAAGAGGTGGCAGGAGGGGCAGAGAGTAAAGAAGGTCAACCCCGTCAGCTCTCCTTTCGGCAGAAGCCACGGGCTGATGTAATTTCGACCCTGCAAATTCACGCGGGCCCTTCGGGGACCCCAATTCAAGAGCGCCCCCCAGTGGATCGAAGAGACAGCAGGGGGCAAGAACCACCCATGCATCCAGACCACATAAAGCTGTTGAAGAAGGCCCAGGCCCTGGACCGGGCCCAGAAGCCTCAGGAAGCCGCTGTGGCCTATCGTGCGTTCCTGGCCCGCGAGCCCAGGCATGCGGACGCATGGTCCAGCCTCGCCGGAAAGATGCTGAACCTCGGGGACCTCCAAGAGGCCCAAAGAGCCGCCCGTGCTGCGCTCTTGAACGAACCAAACCACCTCGCCGCCCGGGTCAACCTGGGGAGGGCCCTGATGCGATGTGATCAGACAGAGGAGGCCGAAAGCCATTTCCGATCCGCCCTGAGGTCGGATGGAAAGCGCCTGGATGCGCATCTGTTCCTGGCTGAGTGTTTATTGCAGAAACGGGACCTGAAGGGTGCCCAGCGGGCGCTAGATTCAGCGGGGCCCCTTTCCAGCATGCCTGGCAGATCTCCGGCCCTGCTGGCCTACCATGCAGAACTCTGGGCCATCCTCAGCATGGGACTGCTCGAAGAGCAAAACACCACTGCGGCGGAAGCGGCCTGTGCCACCGCCCTCCGGTACAACAGCCGAAACCTGAGTGCGCACTCCAGCCTCGCGAGCATCCGAATGGCCCAGGAGCGCGCAGAAGAAGCTGAGGGAATGCTTCGAAAGTTGGTCGAGGAACATGCGCACAACATGAGGTTGCGCCTGCAACTGATTGACTGCCTGGCCAGGCGTGGGAATTTCCGTTTGGCCGACCAGGAAGCCGCTAAGGCTATCCAGGAGGCGCCTACAAACCTCACTGTTCACAGGGGAGTGAAGGGGACTCACTACGCCCATGGGCGCTGGCCTGAATTCGCCGCGGAAATCGCCCGGTTTCGTGCGCTGGATCCAGCCTCACCCCATCCCGACTACGAACAGAGCTTCGTGGACCTTCTCTTTGGCGACTTCCGCCAGGGCTGGGAACGGCACGAGGCTAGGTTCAGGATCCCCAAGGACCTTAGGCCCGCTTATCGGTCTTTTTCGCAACCTACCTGGACTGGTGAGCCCTTCCGGGGAAAGACGCTCCTGCTCTGGGCCGAGCAAGGCTTTGGCGACACCCTGATGTTTCTTCGCTACCTCCCCATGGTGAAAGCCCTGGGGGGCCAGGTCATCGTGGAGGCCCAGTCGGCATTGACGGAGCTGGCGGCCACCTGTGAAGGCGCCGATGTGGTGATCCCCCAGAACACCGGCTTGCAGGCATTTGACCTTCAGGTGTCCCTCCAGTCCCTGCCGTGGATATTCCGGACGGAGCTGGCCACCATCCCTGCCGAGATCCCCTACCTGCAGGTCCCCGCGGAGGTGCCTCACAGGCAGGAACTGCTGGCGACCCTGTCCCTGGCCGGTGAAAACGTCCGCATCGGTTTGGTGTGGGCTGGCAGCCCTCTCCATTCCAGAGACGCGGAGCGGTCGCTGTCCGCAGCATCCCTGGCACCGCTGGGTGACCTGCAAGGGGTGTCCTGGTACAGCCTTCAGCTCAGGAGAGAGGAGGTCCCGCCCCTGCCAGGCCTGACGTCCATGGCTCCTTTTCTAGCGAACTTCTCAGACACAGCCTATGCCCTGAGCGGGCTGGATCTCTTGATCACGGTGGACACGGCCGTGGCCCACCTTGCGGGTGCCCTGGGTGTTCCCACGCTTCTACTGCTCACATATCAGCCTGATTACCGATGGATGCTGGAGCGAGAGGATAGTCCCTGGTATCCGAGCCTCCGCCTCTACCGGCAACCGAGTTATGGGGACTGGGATTCCGTCATCCGGGAGGTGCTTGCAGACCTCTCTAGTAGCTCCTGAGGACCTGGCGATGAATCCAGACCACATGCGGTTGCTCAGAAGGGCGCGGGGCTTAGACCGTTCTGGCGACCACCCTGGGGCTGCGAAGGCCTACCAGATGTTCCTGGATAAAGAGCCCCAACACGCCGATGCCTGGTCGGACTACGCTGGCCACCTGTTGGCGCTTGGTCGCTTCGAGGATGCGCGGGCCGCTTGCGAGACCACGCTCCGCTTGAGTCCTGGGCATTCATCGGCCAGCCTCCACCTCGGCTTCGCCCTCATGCGTCAAGGCCGTCTGCGGGAGGCAGAACACCCTTTTGGAGCCGTTCTAGAGTCAGAGCCTCACCGACTCGATGGGCGGTTGGGCTTGATGGAGTGCCTCCTGAGAAGGGGGGACCTGGACGGTGTCTGGAAGGTCGCTGGTGAACACGACCGAACTGGCGTCGCCGTTGGGAACCCAGCTAGGTTGGAACTCCGGCACGCAGAGCTTTGGGCGATTTTCGGATTGGCACTGCTCGAGGTTCAGAGGTTCAAAGAGGCCAAGGAAGCCTCTGAGCGGTCACTGCTAACCAATCCACGCAACCTCATGGCGCAGGCCACCCTCGGCTCCATCCAGATGGCCCAGGGCCACCTAATCGAGGCGGAAGGGGCCTTCCGGAAGCTGCTGCTTGAGCACCCGCGTGACATCAATGCTCGGTTACTACTGATTGTGTGCCTGACCCGGAGGCTGGAGGTGGACCTAGCCGACCAGGAAATAGCCAGGGTCATCCGTGATGAGCCCGACAGTTACCTCGTTCACTCCTGCGTGGGGGGCATCTACACTGCACTTGGACGCTGGGCTGAGTACCGGATGGAGAGCGAACGGTTCCATGGGCTGAATCCCACCTCGGCTCTTGCCGAATACGAGCAGAGCTTTGTCGATTTGCTTTTCGGCGACATGGCCCGCGGGTGGGAAGGATACGAAGCACGGTTGCGGGTCCCCAATGAGATCAAGCCCCAGCGGGCCTTTGCTCAACCGGCTTGGCGCGGTGAAGCCTTTGCGCGGAAAACCCTGCTGCTTTGGTGTGAGCAGGGATTCGGAGATACCTTGATGTTTGTCCGGTACCTCCCATTGGTGAAGGCCCTGGGAGGGCGGGTACTTCTGGAGGTCCAACCCTCCTTGTTGGCGGTGGCTGCTACTTGCGGCGGTGCGGACGAGGTGATCCCCAGGGGTGCCTCCCTGCCCCAGCACGACCTCCAGGCCTCCCTGCTTTCCCTCCCCTTTCTTCTTCGGACGGAGTTGGCATCCATTCCGGCTGAGATCCCCTACCTGGATGTACCAGCAGTGGTCCCCCATCGTCAGGCGATCCAGGAAGCCCTGGCTTCGGCCAAGGAAAGTACCCGAATTGGCTTGGTATGGGCGGGCAGCCCGGGACACAAACGGGATCTCGAACGCTCCTTGCCCCCAAGCGCCTTGGGGCCGCTGGCGGCCCTATCGGGGGTGACATGGTTCAGTTTTCAGTTGGGCGCGCGGGAGCTGCCTCCCCTGCCCGAGTTGGTGTCGTTAGCCCCTCTGTTGCTGGATTTTTCGGATACTGCCTACGCGCTGAGCGGCATGGACTTGGTGATCACGGTGGATACCTCCGTGGCCCATCTCGCCGGGGCCTTGGGGATTCCGACCCTGCTGCTCCTCACCTTCCAGCCAGATTTTCGCTGGCTTCTGGGCCGAGAGGACAGCCCCTGGTACCCCTCCCTGCACCTCTATCGGCAACCGTCCTACGGGGATTGGAAATCGGTGATCCGGAAGGTGGTCGCAGACCTGACACAAGGGCCCTAAGCCAGCCTCCTGTTTTAGCGGGAAATGGCCCCATAGCCTTTGAGGGCCCGATTCCCCCGTGCATGGCCCTCAAGCGCTGCCCTCACTTGGTCCCGCTCTGCGGACACTGCGGCAATCCTGTTTTCCAACTCCCGGCCTGCCGAATGCGCCCGGGCGATCAACCCTACCCACCCCGGTCCCTTTTCCGCACAGGCCAGGGCTTCCTTAAATTCTGCATCCCAGCGCATCAGTGCATCGGGGTCGGGCTCCCAGGTCGCATCTGCCAGCCAAGCTTCCATCTGCAGGATGGTTGTGCCGAGTTGGGCATCACTCATACGACCTGTTCCCTGAACTGAAGGGTGGACACCTTGGCAGACAACACGGTCTGCTCGTGCAGCTGTTCCCAGGCCTGGCGGATCTCACCCATGCCGTGCACCACTGCTGCTAGCCGGACCGTATCCTTGGTCGCGCTGGCGACCATGATTTCCTTGGTCCACCACTCATACAATTTGTTTAGGTTCTCGACGACCTCACCTCCAGCCTCATGGTTCAGCCGAATGTTCGCCTCCAAGAGAACCTCTGAGACCCGAAGAAAGCTACGGGTAGCTGCGGGCAGGTCATTACTACGCAAGGCCTGGATGGCTTTCCCTAAATGCAGTTGGCCTGCCTCCATGATCAGGGCCGCCTGTTGTTCCGGACCGGCCCCCAGGATGCGCTGGCGGAGGTAAGTGTCAGCTGATCGGGCATAGGCGTTCATGGGTAACCCCCCCCCTATTGTTTCGGCAAGTTCCACCTGCCCATGAATCCAAGAATACTTACGCCCCGGTTAGCGAACCGGCAGATGCTTTCATGGCACCCACGGCAGCTTCCATCTTGGCGAACTTTTGTTTCAAGACTTCCTTTTCCCGGTCCAGCATTGTCTGGGCCTGGATGATCTGAGTGGCCAGGTTCTTGTTCTGAGCAAAAACAGTGTTCAACCCAGTGGTGATGCCCCCGCCCAGACCGGTGAACTTGGTGAGCAAGTCCGACCCCGCTTGGCCCGCACCGCGGCTAAGGGTCAAGGTCCCACTGCCAGTATCAGTCACAGTCAGGTTCAACCCTTCCAGGTCCCCAGTACCAATCAGGACCCCATTGGTGACCTGGATGGGCGCACTGGCCACGTTGTTCCGCATCAGGGTTCCCCAAAGGGTCCCGGATTCATCCTTGGTGATAGTGACATCCACGGTGCCCGTGGCCGTTTTGGGCCCCGCGCTTTTGAAGGTGACACCCTGGTTAGTGGAGACTCCCGAAAAGCTGAATAATTTTTGAACAGACCCAAGGTCATTGGCCATTGCTGTCTGAAACGCGTTGGTGTTTAGGTACAGACTGCCATCTGCCATGTTGGTGATGCCCACGCCGGCCAGGGATTGGTAGGTGGCGGTGCCGGGCAAGCCGGCAGACGCACCCGCCAGGCTGGACTTGAGGGTGCTCATCAACGCGATCGTGGCGGCGTCACCCGCCAGGGCGGCTTGGTTGACGGAACCATCCGCATTCTTGGTGGAGGTGGACGCCGCCTTATAGTCCTTCAGCAGCTGGTTGTACTTGCTGATGAAGTCCGCCATGGCGGCCGTGGCGCCGGCCTTATCCAGGCCCACCGTCAGGGTCGTTGTACCCGTCTGCCCCCCCTGCTTGAGGGTGAAGGTCATACCCTCTGCCGCATCCTTGACCACGTTGGTCGAGCGAGTGAGCTCAATGCCATTGAGGGTAAAGTCCGCGTCTGTGGCTGTTCCCGCCACCGAGGACCTGAGCCCTCCCGTAAGGGCCTTGGCCACCAGATCTACGGTACCCGCCGCAATTCCCAGGCTGTTTGTGGCAATTGGAAGGCCGGTGGCCGGGTCCGTTGGCACAGGGTCGGTGATATCAACCAGCGTGACCACCCCCTGGGTGACGCCGGTTCCGGTTGCCTTGGCAGTGAGTACCAGCTGATAGGGCTTGTCGCCCTTGCCCATGTTCACAACCGAGGCCGTGACCCCAGCCCCGGAAGCGTTGATCTTATCGCGCAGGCCATTCAAGGTGTTGGAGCTGGCGTCCAGGGTGATCGTCTTGATCACGCCGTCGGTTCCCTGGATGGCGAAGCTGGCTGGGGTTCCAGCGGTGAAGATCCCTGAGTTGACTGAGTCCGTGGGACTGGCCACAGCCAGGTTGGTGGTCCAGCCCTTTGAGTCCAAGGTCGCTGAGATCCGCCCTTTGGTGGCCACCGTCTTGACCGAAATGTCGTAGGTGTCCGCCAGGGCACCGGAGGCCGTGGCCGTGACGTTGGTGTTGTTGACGTCGGTGCTGCTCACCGTGCGGCTGTTGAACTTGTCCTGAATGACCGCCAGGCTAACATTTAGGGCAGTCAGGCTGGTCCTCAGAGCCGTCAGGGCGGCGGTTTTCTTGTCATTGAGGTCCCTGCGGGCCTGCAACCGCGTCAGGTTTGTACCCTTCTGCGCAATGATGGCATTGATCAGGGATGTGGTGTCCACACCCGTAGCGACACCACTGATCGAAGTGCCCGATGTCGTAGCCATGACTCACCTCGAGACGCCTGCTTACCGGATGGCCTAGCCTTTCTTGTCCACCAGGCCACCCGTCTGGCCTTCGATTTCCCGTACCCGGCGTGACATCCCCAGGACTTCCTCGGAAGGCACTTGCAACACCACCTCGCCAGTGCCTTGCTGGACCACCCGGAAGACGGTGCGGCCAGAGCCGGCGTCCACCTGCAGTTTTAGGTCCGTCTGGCCCTGCTCTAGGTGCTGGTTTACGTGGGCCACAGCGGCCTCCGGGCTACCGGAAGCACTGGCTTTAGTTGCGGACGCCCTGGTCGCCACGGTACGCGCTGGGGCTACTGGCGCTGGTCCCGTCGCCAGGACGGGCGTGCCGGGGATAGCTGTGATTTGACTGGCCATGATGGACCTCCTCTCCGGTTTCAAACGGCTGGAGGGGGCAGATGGGATCCGCCCCCTCCAGAAGTCAGAGACTACCTACTTACCGGAAGAGGCCGAGGATCGTCTGGGTGGACTGGTTCGCGTTGTTCAGCGCACTGGTGCCCGCCTGCATCATGATCTGGAACTTGCTGAGGTTCGCCATCTCGGCGCCCATGTCAGCACCCAGGTAAGCATCAGCGATGCCCTGCTGGGTTTCTGCCTCGATGCCGCTCTTGTTGGCTTTGGACAAGTTGTCGGTCATGGTTTTGGCGTTGGTGGCCTGATCGGTTTCGATGACGGCCAGGGCCAGGGTCGAAGTCGCGCCACCCGCAATGACGCCCAGCGCAGTGTATTCAGCGGAGGTATCGTTGCCGCCACCTTCCATCTCGGCCATCTTGTAGGCTGCCTGCGTTGCTTCCTGGTTCGCACCGTCGGTATTCAGGGCGGTGAAGTAAGCGGCCTGCGCCGCATAGACCTCAGCCCCAGCCTTACGGGCCGCCGCCTGGGCAGTATTGCCCTTGGTGAGGCTGTCGGCATCGTCCGAGGCGGTATTGACCCGCCGACCGGTGGTGAGCCGCGTGATGGTCGTGTTCAGACCGATCTTCGTGATGCCCAACTGGCGGCTGGCGGCCAGGGCGTTGATGTTGGAAAGAATGGTAACCATAACATCCTCCGTGATGTAGGTTGGCAGCATCCGTGCTGCCTGGTTGTGTGGGGGGAACCCCCGACCTTTCCTCTTTCGGATCCCCTGCCAGAAACCTTTATTTATTTTTTTTGGAGGAGCCACCAGGGGGCCTGTGCCAAAACACATGCCCGACCCAGGGCACACGATAAGACATGGTTATGAAGCCCCCGCGAAACATGTGCCCAAAAGAACCTGGACGAGGAATACAACCATGAAACAAGGCGGAACCTCCCGCAGCATGAAACGGCGCGTCCTCGAGGGTCAGCCCTATTTTGTTGGCGCTGGCCTTGATGTCGGCGGCGGGGGGGATCCCCTTGCCCGGTATGCCGCTTTGCTGGGCTTCGACAGTTGCAGGAACTGGGACCTGCCAGATGGAGATGCCCAATACCTGGCCAGCGTGCCTGATGAGACCTATGACTACCTGTACAGTTCCCACAGCCTGGAGCACATGGTGGACCCCACCGTTGCTCTGATGAACTGGATCCGGGTTGTGCGCGGCGGGGGCCACTTGGTCATCGTGATCCCGGACGAGGAACTCTACGAGCACCTTCACTGGCCCAGCCGCTTCAACAGCGACCACAAGTGGTCCTTCACCATCTACCGTGGGGCACCCCTGCTGCCCAAGTCAGTCAATGTCTTCGACCTGCTCATGCCGTTTTGGAACAGAGTGGAGATCATCAAGATCGAACGCATCGAGGCCGGCTTTCGCTATGACCTGGGAGACATCGACCAGACGGCCCTGGAGAGTGCCCCCGCAGAATGCTCCATAGAGATCGTTCTCAGGAAAAAACAAGGGGCGGGTGAGGTAGAACCACCCCAACCGGCCTTCCCGGCCTTCACTGCCCTAGCTGATTGCAACCACGGGCGAATGCTCTATCCCCCCAAGGACCCGAAGATAGGCCTCTCTCTCAAGGAGTACGGACAGTACTGCCAGAGCGAGATGGACTTCATGGCTCAATTCATCCAGAAAGAGGCTGTTGTGCTCGACATCGGGGCCAACATTGGAGTCCACACGATACCTCTCGCCCACTTGGTGGGCCCGGATGGCATCGTGGTTGCATTCGAGCCTCAGACAGTCCTCCACCAGATCCTCGGCGCCAACCTTGTGCTCAACAGCATCACCAACGTTTTTACCTACGCCATGGCCCTGGGGGACACCGAGGGCGAATGCCTGATCCCCGTCCTGGATTATTCCCAGGCCATCGACTTCGACGGCATCGGCGTGGATACCGTCGAAGAGGGCGAGGCGGTGCCCATGGACAGGCTCGACACCTTCAACCTAGATCGGGTGGACTTCATCAAACTGAGCGTGACGGGTTACGAGTCGAAGGTGCTTGCGGGAGCCGCCGGTACCATCGCCCGGTGCCACCCCATTATGTACATCGAAAACAGCCGGTTTGAGCATTCGGCAGAGCTTATTCAGCGGCTGTTCGACCTTGGCTATCGACTCTGGTGGCACACGCCCCAGTTGTTCAACCGGAACAACTTCAAAGGCAATCGGGTAGATCACTTCTCAAGGATCTGCTCCATCAACATGCTAGCCATCCATAGGGACATGCGACCGGTCGATGGGCTCAAGCAGATTCTGACACCGGAGGACACCTGGTTTTAGGAAGTGACGCCGATTAGCAAATAGGTCCATCTACTAGGGATCACAAGCAGGGAGACAATGGTGCACCCAAAGATAGCCTTCATATGGATGGTGAATACCACCGAGCGGTTAGTGGGGCTCAATGCCACGCTCCACGCCATCAGTCAATGCAAGCACAAAGACCGACTGGATATTTGGGTGGCCGCCTCGACGGCCGAGATTGAGTGGCGAATCCTGGCCCACCTTCGGAATTCGCCCTACAAGGGGATGGCCATCCGCACCCTCAATGTCAATGACACCAGTTGGCATGGATATAAGAAAAAATTGGCCGCCATCATTGGTAAATATGAGTACTTCATCAAGTGTGACGATGACTTGTTCTATGGCCACCACATCCTCGATTGCTTCATCGAGAAAGCAGACCTCCTAGAGGACCCTGGCAACCTCTGGCTCTTCCCTGTCAGTAGCATCAACTCCCTTACAACGGACCTATTTATCGAGGACTTTGTAGAGGACGCTTCGGTTCGCCAGGGGATATATCAGGACTTCACAGCCTTCGATTACAACCAGTATCCAAACAGCAACGGGACCGACGACTTGGTTCCGCTTAAACGTTTCTTTTTAAATATGGGTGCGTGGGATGCCGGTGCTTTGCGTCAGTACATGCTAGACGCCCAATATTTCAATGGTGGCGAGCACCCTATCCGCCACTCAAATCCCGCCATTACAAAACTCAACACATACATTATTGATCATATCAAACGCATCTTTGCACCACAGGACTATGTCGTAACGCCGTATCCCGGATTCTATCAGGCGCAATTCTATGTTATGCGCAGTGACGTGTGGTTTCACATTCAAGGGTTGGTTGATCAAGGAAACATCCCGCGCGGCTTGATCGATGAGACGGAAATTAATTGGTATTCAAAATTCAACAACAAGACACCACTGATGATACGACGGGCACATGTCATTCACCCGGCCTTGATCGGGGTCGATTTAAAACATTATCACCAAGTGATGTACCAGGCGATCCAGCACCATTTAGGAGCATAACCCATGCAAGTCATCATTCCGTGTGCTGGTGAGAGCAAGCGGTTTTTCGATCAAGGTTACGACACGATCAAACAATTGCTATTGGTCAATAGCAAACCCATCCTAGGTCATGTGATTGATAATTTTCGCCGTTATGACGCGCGGTTTTATTTCATATTCCAGAAAAAACATATTGAAAATTACAGAGCGGAGATCGATGCATTATTACAAAATGCACAAATCGACTATCAACTCATCGTTATCAACGAGCTTACCGATGGAGCCGTCAACACAGCATTGATTGCCGCTCATCATATCGACCAGACCGACACGCTTATTATCGCAAACTCCGATCAGTGGGTGGCGTGGAGTCTCGATGCGTTCCTTGAAGCGATGCGGGAAGCGGATGCCGAGGGGGCAATGCCCATCTTCACAGACACGAAACGCGAGAACAAATGGTCCTTTGTGGCGATGGATGATGCCCGTCGCATCACCGAGGTCCGCGCCAAGGATGCATTCACGCCCCACGCTGTGGTCGGTATTTATTATTTCAAGCGTGGGACAGACTTCATCAAGTACGGGAACCGTTTGATCGAGGCGAACAAGCGGGTCAATGGTGAGTTTTATGTCTGCCCTGTGTTCAATGAGCTCATCGAGGATGGCTTGAAGGTGTTGGCCTACCCCGTGGACCAGATGGTTGGCCTGGGAACCCCTGAGGACTTTGAAGCTGCAAAGGCCATTCTGCGCTAGCCCTTCTCCCGCCCAAACAGCCCCTTGATCCGGCCCATGAGGCCGGGGGTGTCTTCGGAGGTGTTGGGGGTGCCGGGGAGGGGCTGCTGGACCCAGCCGGCGGGGACGGCGACGCTGGGGTCGAGCTCGAGGGCGCGGCGGAAGCAGCCCTGGGCGTTGGCGTGGTAGCCCTTGCGGTGGTACAGGTCACCCATGAGGGCCCAGGGGTCGGCGGAGCGCGGGTTGAGGCGGGAGGCCATCTGCAGGGCCTCGACGGCACGGGTGGACCAGGCGGGGTTGCTCAGGCGCAGGCGGCCCAGCAGCAGCCACACCTCATAAGCCCAGGGGGAGTCGCCATCCAGCTTGATGGCCTGCTCCAGGGCCCGGATGGCCTCGCTGGTGCGGTCCTGCATGAGGTAGCTCTTGGCCTTGACCAGCAGGCGCCGGGCCCGCTCGGTCACCGAGAGGCCCTCCTCCTCGGTGGACATGACCAGGGGCAGGCCTGTGGGGGTGGGGAGCGGGGTCAGGTCCGGAGAGGGAGAGGCCAGGGGTTCCTCGTCTGAAATCTCGATGTGCCAGACCGGCTCAGGTTCCAGCCGGGCCGGGGGCTGCGGCCGGGAGGGTGGCGCTGGGGGGCGCGGTGGCTCCGGGGGTGGGGGTGGCACAGGGGTGTAGGTCTCGTGTGGCCCACTGACAGGCTCCACCGGCGGTGGCACCGCCTCCTCCTGCACGGAGGGCTCACGGCCCTGCACCTGGACCAAGCCCCCCAGGGCCCAGAGGGCGGCCACCAGGCGGTTGATCTCCTCGGCCGGCAGGCCCGACAGGGCGGCGAAGGTGGCGCAGCTGATGGGCTCCGTCCCCAGCAGGGAGATGGCATAAGCGAGGGTGGGGGTGAGCGGCAGGTCGCTGATGCTGTCCAGCACGCCCGACGGCGCCCGCCAGCGCCACTCGGGATCGCGCCGGTACATGTCCTGCAGCTCCCGGTCGATGTTGGCATCCCGGACGGCGCCCCAGATCAGGGTGCGGTGGTTCAGGCGGAACTGGAGGGAGTCCAGGCTGGCCACGTCGGGATCACCCGGAATCCAGGTGCCTCGCAGGATGGGGTGCTCCAGTGCGTGGAGGAGCACCGAACTCAGCAGCTCGTGGAGGTGGGCATCCCGGGCTTCCTCTGTGATCAGGCCCAGCTGCACCACGCGGTCCCCCAGGCGGGCACCCTGGTCTTCCTCCAGGAGCGACCGGAGCGTGGCCATGTCCAGCACGCCCCTGCGGATGAGGAAGTTGCCGAACTGCTCGCCCACGGCATCGCTGCGGATGTAGGCCAGCTCCCCCTTCGACCAGTAGAGGCGGCGGTTCCCATCGTTCTGTTCGAGCAGCAGCTCCCCAGTTCCCTTCCGCTGGTGGAGGGAACCCATGAGGGCCGGCAGGCAGGGGTGGAATCGGACGGCAGGCAATGCGGCTCCGAAGGGGGTGTCTTAGTTTGCACAGTCCGGGCCGAGATGCCAGCCCCAGAAGAGTGTAGGAAAGGTCTTATTTTTCCAGGCCGCTTGGTCAGTCCTGGCACAGGACCTATCCTGTTCCCCTGACCGTTCCCGCGCTCCGGATGGGCCTTCATGACCAAGCTTCCCCCATTTCAACCCCGGCCGGCCCGGCGCACCCGGGCCAAGGCCCGCCCCAAGGGGCCGTCCGCCCCGCAGGTCCGGGAGCGCCTGGCGCTGGAGACCCGCCTGGGCTATGACTTCTGCAACCGCACCCTGCTGGACGAGGCCCTGACCCATGCCTCCGCCGGGGCCGCCTCGGACAACCAGCGGCTGGAGTTCCTGGGGGACGCCCTGCTCAACTTCACGGTGTCGCAGCTCCTCTTCGAGACCCGGCCGGACTGGCAGGAGGGGTCCATGAGCAAGCTCCGGGGCCAGCTGGTCCGCACCCAGACCCTGTACGCCTGGGCCGTGGATCTGGGCCTCGCCGGAGCCCTCAGCGCCCTGCGCCCCCGGAAGGCGCAGCCCATGGGCCAGAAGCCCCTGGCCGATGCCCTGGAGGCCCTTCTGGCAGCGGTCTTCCTGGACGCCCAGCGCGCCGGAGCGGATGCGACGGGCGTCCTGCGCACCCTGATCGAGGCGCGCTTCCTGCCCGCCATCCTGGCCGCCCGGCCCGAGACCCTCACCCGCCTGGACCCCAAGACCCACCTGCAGGAAACAGCGGCCCGCCTGGGCCTGCCCGCCCCGGTCTACACCTCGCTGGACCAGCGTGGGCCCGGCCACGCCCCGCGCTTCACCGTGCGGGTGGCCGTGGCCGCCGCAGCAGCGGAGGCCGAGGGCAGCAGCCGCAAGCAGGCCGAGGGGGAGGCTGCCCAGCGCCTCCTGAAAACCCTCTGCCCTGTCACCGAGCCGTGACCCTTGGGTTACACTGCACCATGGCCATTGCCTGGAGCTCACGCTTGAAGATCTATCCGACCCTCAACCTCCAGTGCGGCCGCGTGGTCTCCACTGCCGGACAGATGGCCATCTCGCCAGAGGAGCCCCTGGAGCTGGCCATGCGCATGGTGGATGGCGGAGCCACCCGCCTGGCGCTGGTGGACGTGGACGCCGCCCTGGGCAAGGGCAACAACCGGGACCTCATCTCCCAGATTCTCAAGGGAGTCCGGTCGCGGGAGCGCAAGGTCTGCGTCCAGGTGGCCGGAGGCATCCGCAGCTCCGATCAGGCCCAGTTCTTCATCGACCAGGGGGCCAACTGGCTGGTGGCGGGGACCATCCTCCATAAGTCCCCCATGGCCGCCGAGCAGCTCATGGCCCGCTTCCAGACCTTCCTCATCGCCGCCATCGATGCCCGCAGCGGCATGACCCGCCACTCTGGCTGGGCCGAAGCCTCGCCCCTCTCCGCCCTGGAGTTGGCCCAGCGCGCCAAGGAGTATGGGTTCCTGCGCCTGCTGTTCGTGGATATTCCCGAGTCCGCCGAGGCCGCCCCGGACTTCACCACCGCCTGTGCGGTGGCCACCACCACAGGCCTCCCCCTCATCATGGGTGGCAGCATCACCCGCCCGGCCCACCTCGAGGCCATCCACAGCCACCGCGAAGTGAAGGGCGCCCTGGTCGACGCCCTGCTCTTCGAGGGAGATCCGAGGCTCCTTGCCATCCTCCAGGCCGCCTGCGCCTGATCCCGGGGGCCTGCTGGCCTCACGGGACGCCTCGTTCCTGGCCTCGCTCCCGGAACCGGACCAGCTGCACTTCCGCCACCTGGCCCTGGTGCGCCCCCAGCTGCCCTCCGAGTCCCAGCTGCGGCTGCTGGAGGGTCTGGCCGGGGCCCTGGCCTCGCCCAGGCTCCTCACCCTCATGGCCCGCACGCCGCACTGGCTCTGCCACTGGCCCATCCTCCTGGCCCTGGCCGGCAACGAAGCCACCCCAGAGGTCATCCGGCGGGACCTGGAGCTGGTGGTGTCCCTCTTCGACCAGATGCGGGAGCTGGACCAGGCCCCCGCACCAGAAAAGCCCGAGCGGGAAGCGGCCGTCAGAGCCCTCCACGCCCAGCTGGGCCCGGACCTCCGCCCGGTGGCCAAGCGCCTGGCCAAGCAGCTGGCCCGCCCGGTGGCCTCCACGGGCACCACCCAGGAGCTGCCCCCCCTGCCGCCGGACCACCCGGACTGGGAGGCCCTGACCCAGCTCCCAGCGGACCCGGTCCGTGCGCCGGAGCCCTCCCCCCTGGACCAAGGCAGCCGCCTGGCCCGGGCCCGCCACACCCTCCAGCCCGAGGAGCTGCTCAGCGCCCTGGTGGATCCGGACCCCGAGGTCCGGCGCACGGCCCTCCAGAACCCCCTCGTGTCCGAGGAGTTGCTCTGCCGGGCCCTGCTCCCCTGCACGACTCCGGGCTTCTTCGGCGAGGTCTATGCGGAGGCCAAGTGGTACTTCCGCACCGAGGTCCGGGAGAGCCTGCTGGCCGCGCCCGCCTCCCCGGAAGGCCTGGCGCGCCGCATCGGGCGGACCCGCCTGCTGGTGGCGACCCTGGCCCTGGACCTGCGGGACCCGGGCACCCTGCAGCGGATTGTCTGCCTCTTCACCCAGCTGGACGAGGATGAGTACCACTTCATCACCCACTGGGTGCGGCGCCACGCCCCCCACCTGCTGCGGGTGGTGAAGCACTTCTACGACCGCCTCCCCCGCCGGGAGGCCGAGCCGACCACCGACCCCCCGGAGCGGGCTGAAGGGGGACGCTGGTCCTCCCTGGAGGCACGGGTCGCTCAGGCCGCCCGGTCCACCCAGGAGGAGCGCATCGGCCAGATCCTGCGGGACCCCACCCCCGGGGCCTTCCGCATCGCCCTGGAGAACCCGGCCCTGAGCCCGGGCCTGCTGGCGGCGGCGCTGCCCACCCTGGATGCGGACCGCGTCGAGGCCCTGGCGACCCACGGCATCTGGCCGCTGGACCCCCTGGTGGCCGAGGCCCTGACCCACCACCCGGCCCTGTCCGAGGCCTCGGCCCTGCGCCTGGTGGACCGCCTGCCCGGCCTCAAGCCCTTCGTGGAGATCCTGCGGGACCCCGGCATCCCCCACCTGGAGGTCCGGCGCCGGGCCCTGGACCACCTGCGGCGGCGGTACCTGGCCCTGCGCATCCCGGACCGCATCACCGCCCTCCAGGCCTCCGGCGGAGAGCTGCTGCGACACCTGCCCCAGGAGGTCCTCCAGGACAGCGAGACCCTGCTGGCCCTGGTGGCCGACCCCCTCCTGGATCCCGGCATCCTCCTGCGCCTGGCCCGGAACAAGCTGACCCCCCAGCCGGTGCTGAGGGAGATCGCCCGCCATCCCGCCCGGACGCACCATCCCCCCATCTCGGCGGAGCTGCTGCTGAACCCCAAGACCCCCCGGGAGACCGCCACCCGCCTCTGGGAGCGCCTGCCTGGCGCGGAGCGCCGCCAGCTGCTGCGCAGCCCCCATCTGCCAGCCATCCTCCGCACCCTGGGCCCCGGCAGCCCCAATTGATCGTAACCTTGGGATAAACACCCGGCTCGGGGTTCCGTAGCCCCCTTGGAGCCTTCATGCGAATCCCAGCCACCGCCATCCTCCTGCCCGCCGTGGTGGCCCTGGTCTGCCTGCCCTTCACCACCGCCTGCCGCCCCAAGGCCCGGGTTCCGGCCTGGGTCCAGGCCGCCCCCGGCGAGAGCCTGGGTGCCGTCTCCGGCGAGGCCGGCTGGATCCTGGCCCACGGCGAGATCCGCGCCCTGCTGGCCCGGGACCCTGCGGTGGACCGGGCCCTGGACCTGTTCCTGCAGAAGGCCCACATCAACCCCCGCACCGAGACCGGCCGGGTGACCCTGCACATCATGGGCGCCCCCACCGGTGGCGAGCTTTCGGTGCAGAAGGGCCTGGGCATGGGCCTGGTCCAGCTCCAGGACTTCAAGGACCCCGCCGCCCTGGTCTCAGCCCTGGCCGAGGCCTTTCCCCAGGAGGGGAGCCTCCGCCTCCAGGGCCGGGACTGGCCGCTGCACGTGATCCTGGATGTCGAAGCCGGCGGCATCAAGGCCCACATCCGCGCCGCCAGCGATGAGAAGGGGCAGGTCTGGATCGGCTCCCTGGAGTCCCTCCACCGCCTGGCCAGCCAGCCCTCCCTGGCCGCCCAGGAGGACATGGCCCTGGCCGCCGAGTGGATCAGCAAGCGCGCCCCCATCCAGGGCTACCTGCAGCCCGAGGCCCTGCTGGGAGGGCTGCGCAAGGGCCTGGATGCCTCCCTGGCCAAGGAGCTCCCCCAGGGGGTCAAGGCCATGTTCTGGAGTGTCACCCCCGGGGCCGGCAAGGACGATCCCGTGCGGTTTGAGCTGGCCATGGCCGGCAAGCCCGAGGGCATCTCCCAGGTGGCGCCCTGGCTGCAGCGCCTGGTGGCCGCCGCCAATGCGGTGCAGTCCGCCCCCGGTGCGGCCCCAGAGCTGATGCAGGAGAAGCGGCGGGTGGGCCTGCGCTGTGCCCTCACCCCCGAGCAGCTCAAGCTGGTCATGGAGAAGCTGGGCCAGCCCGGCATCTCGCTGCTCCGGCAGCCGAGCGGCCCGAAGGCATGAGTGCGTCCCTCGCCCTGACTGCAGCCGGGGGCCTGCCCCCGGCGGAGGAGCGCACCCCTGAGTACTGGATGACCCAGCTGAAGGCGGGTCAGGAGGAGGCCCTGGCCCACCTCATGGCCCGCTTCGAGCGCCCCCTCTTCGCCTTCCTGCACCGCCGCCTCCAGGGTGAGGCGGGGGTCGTGCAGGAGCTGGCCCAAGAAGTTTTTCTTAAGTGCCTCCAGCACTGTCATCGCTTTGAAGAGGGTCGGCCGGTGGCTGCCTGGCTTTTTACGCTGGCGGCTAATGCGGCAACCGACCATCTGCGTAGAAGAGGCAGGGAGGTCAGTCCTTCCGAGACCTTTGACGCGCCGGACCCTCATCAGCCTTCACCCTGGGAGTCCGTGGACCAAAGCCGCCGGATCCAGGCCCTGCATGGGGCCCTGGAGGGTCTGACCCCCCGGCAGCGCTCCATGGTCCTGGCCTATTACGTCCACGAACATCCGGTCAAGCGGATCGCCCTGGACCTGGGCTGCGCCGAAGGAACCGTCAAGGCCACCCTCTTTCAAAGCCTCCAGAAGCTCCGCAAGACCCTTGGATCCCTCCCATGACCACGCCCCTCGACCCCCAGCGCCCCGCCGCCGCCCCCCAGGACGACGCCCGGCTGTTTGACCTGCTGGAGAGCCCTGAGCTCTGGCCGGACGATCCCGCGGCCCAGGCCGAGCTGGCGGCCCTGCTGGAGCTCCACCTGGCCCTGGAGAGCCACGGCCCGGGCCTGGCCCCCGCCTTGGCCCCCCCGGCCCGCGCCCGCTGGACCGGCACCTGGGCCCTGGCCGCCGCCGCCGTCCTTCTCGTCGCCCTGGTCCCCGCCGGCATCGCCATCCAGCGCCAGCAGTCCATGCGGGCCCTGGCCCAGGACACGGCCCGCATGGAGACCCTGGCCCAGAAGCGAAACCAGGACCGCGCCTGGATCGCCTTCTTCCGCCAGAGCACGACCCTCCTGAAGGACTTCCAGCAGAACCCGGACCTGTGCCGCAAGGGTGAGGAAGACCGCCGCCAGGAGCACGAGATGGCCGTGGCCCTGCTGGAGGTGAGCCACCAGCTGGCCGCCCAGGGCGCCCCGGTCCAGGAGGCCGAAGCCATCCGCGCCTCGCTGCACGGCTGGCTGTCGGAGCTCGCCTTCGAGAGCGACTGCCTCGATGTCCAGCGGGCTCGTGAGCTGCGCCAGTGGGCTGCCACCCACAACCTGGAGGGCCAGACCGACCGGATGGAGCGCCTCCTCACCAAGGCTGGCGCATGATCCCGGCCCTCGCCCTGGTGGTGCCCGCCCTGTGGATGCCGGCCCCCGCAGCACCGGAGGCTTCGCCGGAGGGGCTCTTCACGGCGGCCCGAGACCTGCGCTACGCCCAGCGCTGGCTGGAGGCCGCCGAGGCCTACCGGGCCCTGCTGCGCACCGCGCCCAGCTCCCCCCGGGCCGCCGACGCCCGCTACTGGCTGGCCTCCTGCCTGGAGCAGGACCAGCGCTGGGACGAGGCCGCCGAGGCCTACACGGACTTTCTGAATCGCCACCCCGACCAGCGCCTGCTGGGCAAGGAGGCCCGCCGCAACCGCGTCCGCTGCTGGGGCATCCGCCAGTGGGACAGCCCCGCCGCTGCTGCGGGTCTCCTGGGTGCCCTGGAAGATGAGCGCGAGGAGGTCCGCATCGCTGCGGCCCTGCAGCTCTCCCGCCGCCGGGACAGCCGGGCCCTGCCCGTGCTCCAGGCGGGCCTGCAGGCCGGGGGCACCTCTGCCGAGGCCTGCCGCGTCGCCATCCTCGCCCTGGGCGCCCAGCCCCAGGCCCCGGGCCCGGCCCAGGGGCGATTCCTGGTGGTCCGCATCCGGGAGCAGGGCAAGACCGAGGCCCTGACCATCCGCCTGGCCCTGGGCTTTGCGCGGTCCGTGGGGGGCTACCTCTCGGACGAACAGCTGAAGCAGGCCGGGAAGCGCGGTGTGGACCTCGACCACCTCATGGAGCAGGCCCTGAGCGCGCCCAAGGGCACCGAGCTCTTCAGCCTGGCGGACGGCAAGAGCACGGTGACGGTGACGGTCGAATAGCCGTTAAGCTGGACTTCGTCCATGTCCCGACTCCTGCGCTTCTTCAACGACCACCTGCGTACCCACGTGCCCCTCATCGCGGGGGCCTCAGTCCTGTTGCTCCTGGCTGGCCTCTGCCAGGGCGCCCTCATCGCCTCCATCAAGTTCGTCTTCGACGATGGGAAGGCCCGCTCCCTGCACGTGGTCCAGCCCGGCCTCTTCGGTCAGCTGGAGACCCTGCGGGCCTGGACCCTCTCGCGCCTGCCCGAGGCCTCGGCCCTGCGCAATGGCCTGCTGGTGCCCCTCGTCCTGGTCTGCATCTTCGCCCTCAAGGGCCTGCTCACCTACTCCGGCACCCTGCTCATGGTGAAGAGCGGCATCCGGGCCACCCAGGCCCTGCGGGAGCGCCTCTTCGCCCACTTCCTGGCCCAGGAGCCCGCCTTCTTCCAGAAGCACCCGGTGGGCGAGCTGCTCACCCGCAGCATCAGCGATGTGGGCGCCGTGCAGGGCATCGCCAGCAACCAGCTGGCCGAGGCGGTGCGCGAGATCTGCGTGGCCATCACCATGCTCATCACGGTCCTGTTCATGGACTGGCAGCTGAGCCTCACGCTGTTCCTGGCGGGGCCCCTGGTGGTGTTCCCCATCAAGCGCCTGAGCCAGCGGATCCGGCGGGTCAACCACCGGAACCAGGAGGCCTCCAGCCGCCTGCTCCAGCGCCTCAAGGAAGTCTTCAGCAACATCCGGGTGGTGCAGGCCTTCGCCCGGGAGTCCTACGAGGTGGGGCGCTTCCAGGAGCGGAACCGCGAGCTCTATCAGCTGGGCATGAAGAGCGCCCGGGCCTCGGCCCTGTCCACCCCGATCATGGAGCTGGTGGGTGGGCTCCTGCTGGCCGGGCTGGCAGCCTATGCCTCGGGCCGCTTCAAGGCCGGGACCCTGACCACCGAGAACTTCCTCACCTATATCCTGGGCATCTACGCCCTCTACGACCCGCTCCGCCGCCTCACCAAGCTGAACAACGAGGTGCAGGTGGCCTCCGCCAGCCTGGACCGTGTCTACGCCATGCTGGACCGCCAGTCCGAGCTGCCGGTGAGCCCCAACCCGCAGTTGGTGCCAGCCCGCCCGGCCAGCCTGCGCTTCGAAGGCGTCTCGTTTGCCTACGACGCCAAGCACCCGGTACTCCGCAGCGTCGACCTGGAGGTGCGCTCCGGCGAGACCGTCGCCCTGGTGGGTGGCAGTGGCGGCGGCAAGACCACCCTGGTGAACCTGGTCCCCCGCTTCTACGACCCCACCGGGGGCCGCATCACCATCGATGGCACGGACCTGCGGGACTTCGACCTGGGCGCCCTGCGCAAGACCATCGGCATCGTCACCCAGGAGACCCTGCTCTTCATGGACACAGTGCACGACAACATCGCCTACGGCCTGGCTGCCAGCCGCGAGAGGGTCATCGAGGCCGCCCAGAAGGCCCATGCCCACGCCTTCATCACCGCCCTGCCCAAGGGCTACGACACGCCCCTGGCGGAGACTGGTTCGAGCCTCAGTGGCGGCCAGCGCCAGCGCCTGGCCATCGCCCGGGCCCTCCTGCAGGACCCGCCCATCCTCATCCTGGACGAGGCCACCAGCGCCCTGGACACCGAGAGCGAGCGCGCGGTTCAGGACGCCCTCGAGACCCTCATGCAGAACCGCACCACCCTGGTCATCGCCCACCGCCTGAGCACCGTCCAGCGCGCCACGCGCATCTGCGCCATGAAGCAGGGCCGCATTGTGGAGGTGGGGACCCACGATGAGCTGCTGGCGGCCGATGGCGAGTACGCCCGCCTGCACCGCCTGCAGTTTTCCGAAGCCTGACCGACACCCATGCAGCGCACCGCATTCGGGTTCGACCTGCCCCAGGAACTCATCGCCCAGCACCCCGCCCCGGCGCGGGATGGCGCCCGCCTGCTGGTGGTGGACGCCCGCACCGGCAGCTGGTCCCACCGCACCATCCGGGACCTCCCGGAGCTGGTGCCACCCCAGAGCCTCTGTGTGCCCAACGATGTGCGGGTGCGCCATGCCCGGCTCTTCCTGCGCCGGGCCGGGGGCGGCGCCGGCGAGGCGCTCCTGCTGCGCAACCTCGGGGGCGGTGTCTTCGAGGCGATGGTGAAGCCGGGCGCCCGCCTCAAGCCCGGCGCTGCCGCCACGGTGGTGGAGCCCCAGTCCGGGGCGACCCTGGCCCGGATCGAGATCCTGGAGACCCTGCCCGAAGGCCTTCGGGCCGTCCGGGTCAGCTCCGACCACGGCCTCGACTGGGACGAGATCGACCGCATCGGCCGCCTGCCCCTGCCGCCCTACATCGACCACCTGGCGGAGGCCGAGGACGAGACTCGCTACCAGACAGTCTTTGCGGCCCGGGAAGGCGAGGCCGTCGCCGCCCCCACCGCCGGCCTGCACTTCACCCCAGAGCTCATCGCCGACCTCCAGGCCCGGGGCTGCGGGTGGCACCCGGTGCGTCTGCATGTGGGCCTCGGAACCTTCCGCCCTATGACGGCCGAGACCCTCGCCGAGCACGCCATGCACGAAGAGCGCTTCGAGGTCCCCGAGGCCACCGCCGCCGCCCTGGAGCCGGTGCTGCGGGACCGCTCGCGCCCGGTGCTCTGTGTGGGCACCACTTCACTGCGCACCCTCGAGGGTGCCTGGGACGGGCAGGCTCTGGCCCGGCTGGGCAGCACCCGCATCTTCATCCAGCCGGGCCACCGCCTGCGCACCGCCGACCACCTGCTCACCAACTTCCACCTGCCCGAGAGCACCCTGTTCGTGCTGGTCTCAGCCCTGCTGGGCCTGGACCTGGCCAAGGCCGCCTACGCCGAGGCCGTGCGCGAGCGCTACCGCTTCTTCAGCTATGGGGATGCGATGTTGCTCCTGAACGTGGGACCGACCCAGGGGTGACCCGCTCGGCAGATGATTCTGATCCCAGCGGGTCCCCGCTCCGCAGGCGACGTTCAGTCGCCTGCTCCGCGACCCGCTAGGGATCAGAGGTAATCGATGAACTGATGGAGCACCGGGATCTTGTGGCGCTTGCCTTTGCTGGCCTGCAGGACGCTGGTGACGGCCATGCTCAGGCACCAGAGCAGCCACACCGGCAGGAAGAAGCGGACGAAGATCCAGCCAAAGAGGGGGAAGATGCCGATGAAGACCAGGGCCAGAGCCACCACGCACTCGGCAAACGCCAGGATCACGCCCTGCCGCGCATGCCAGAGCAGCTCGCTGTCCTCCCGGCTGCGGATGTAGGGCACAAACGCCCAGGGCCCGGCGTAGCACAGGATCAGATCTCGCAGGCGCTCCCCCACAAAGAGGGGGGTCGGGGCATCCAGGGGCACGGCAACCTCCAGGACGAGGATAGCGCAAGGGCTTCCTGGCCGGACCGGTGCCTTTGGGGGCCGGAATTTTCCCTGTTATGACCTTGACCTATTCCGGGCCGCATCCATCCTGGTTCTACCCCTCCGGAGTCCCATGCGCCTGCTCCTCCCAGTCCTGCTTCTGGTGCTGCCCTTTGGCTGTGGCGGGGGTGGCTCGGGTGCATCACCAGCACCGCCGGCCCCCACCCCCACCACCTGCCCCATCCCCATCGCCAAGGCCAGCCCCTCCTTTGCGGCTGACCTCCTCCCGGCCCTGCAGAGCAGCTGTGGCAGCGCCGCCACCTCCTGTCATGGGGGCGGCGCCCCGACCGGCCACGTGATCTATTCGGGAACCGCGGCGGAGATCCACGCCCGCCTCGTCAATGGGGTACCCGCCAGCGCTCCCGCCGGCCAGGGCTGGCTCCTGGTGAAGCCGGGCGATCCCGCCCACTCCTGGCTCCTGGAGAAGGTCACCAAGGACCAGCCCGGCGGGTCGGGGTACGGCACCCGGATGCCCCAGGCTGCGCCCAACCTCTGCCAGGCCACCGTGGACACCCTCACCGCCTGGATCAATGCCGGCGCCCCCGCCAACTAGGAGTCTCTGTGGCCGACCTCACCGCCATCAGCACCTGGACCCTCGCCGACGCCCAGCACTTCGGACGCCGGGCTGGCTTCGGCCTCACCCCCGCCGAGGCCGCCGCCCTTCAGGCTCAGCTTCCAGGCGCCGCCATTGATGCCTGGATTGATGGCACCGGGCCGGCCTACGACACCACGGCCTTCACAGCGGCGCTGGCCACAGCGGACGTGGTGGCGGAGCCGCTGGTGAGCGCCAGCACCACAGTGGCGGGCAGTGTGGATGTGCCGGCGGTACCAGCCCCCCACCCCTTCCTGGTGCAGGGGGCCGAGGCCTGGCGAAACAACCTCAACACCGCCCAGGCCCTGCTGGCCTGGCGGATGCAGCACAACCCCCACGCCTTCGAGGAGCGCATGGCGCTCTTCTGGCACAACCTCTTCGCCACCGGCTGGCACAAGGTCAACAACGCCGCGCTGATGCTGAAGCAGTTCCAGCTCCTCCGAAGCCAGGGACTGGCGAAGTTCGACGACCTCCTGGTGGCCATCAGCAAGGACCCGGCCATGCTCCTCTGGCTGGACTCGGTCCTCAACAATGCCTCCGGCACCAATGTCCCCAATGAGAACTACGCCCGGGAGGTCATGGAGCTCTACAGCCTGGGTGCCGACAATGGCTACAACCAGACCGACATCACCCAGCTGGCCAAGGCGCTGAGCGGCTGGAGCTTCACCTATGCCGAGGCGGACTACATCAAGAACCCGGCGAACCCGAACCTGAAGTTTCCTGCCGACGCCCGCTTCAAGGTCTACGACGGAACCGCCATCGCCCCGGACACCCGCCTCTGGTGGAGTGGGGTCGCAACGGCCAGCTCCAGCATGCATGCCACAGGCACCATCAGCCTCTTCGGGCAGACCCTCGATGTCACCACCACCGCCAATGGCTGGGCCAAGGGCGAGAATGCCATCCGCAGCATCGTCTCCCTGCGGGGCAGCAACTGCGCCCAGTTCCTCGCCCGGCGGCTGCTCACCCACTTCGTGACCACCGGCTTCTCCGCCCAGGACCTCGCCGATGTCGCCGCCCTGATCCAGGCTGCGGGCTTCGACCTGCGGGCTGCCCTGAAGACCCTCCTCAAGTCCCAGTACTTCTTCAGCGCCGCCAACCGCCATGCCCTCATCGAGGGTCCGGTGTCCTGGACGGTCCGAGCCGCCCGGATGCTCTGCCCCTCCTTGAGCGCTGCGAGTGCACAGACCCCCAGGGGCTATCCGGCCTGGCGCCTGGTGACCAACAGTGCCACCACCTTCGACGAAGCTGGCATGAAGGTGCTGGACCCCAGCGGGCCCAATGGCTGGAAGGAGCACACCGCCTGGCTGAACAGCAACACCATGCGCTACCGGGCGAAGCTCGCCGCTGCCCTGACCTTGAACGAGACCCGCACCTACAACAGCGTTGTCTACCCCCTCTTCCCCGCAGCCATCACGGTGGACTGGTTCCCCACCGCCCCAACATCCCCCCAGGCCGTCTACGACCGCCTCGTGGTGCTCCTCCAGCCCGCGCCCATCCCCGCCACGGTCTCTTCCGCATGGCTGGCCGCTCTCTGGCCAGCCGCCTTCACCTGGGACACCGCTGCCCAGACCAAGGCCCGGGAGCTCGCCTTCCTTATCCTCTGCTCGCCCTCTGGCCAGCTGTACTGAAGGGAAGCACCTATGACCACTCGCCGCGAGTTCATTCAGACCCTGGGCGCCACCGGCGCCGCCCTGGCGGGGCTGAGCGCCTGTGGGGGCGGGGGCGGGACATCCGGTGGCGGAGGCCTGCCCGCCCCCTCACCCACCCCAGCCGCCCCCATCCTCGTCATCGTGAACATCGATGGTGGCTACGACTGGCTGAATGTGACGCCGCCCAATGCCGGCGCCAACCTTGGGGTCTACCAGACCAAGCGGGCCACGCTGGGCATCACCGACCCCGCTCTCCTCACGGACCTGGGCAGCGGCATGGCCCTGAACAAGGACCTCATCGGCATGGATGCGCTGCACGCCCAGGGCCGGGTGGCCTGGATTCCAGGCATCGGCATGCCCAACCCGAACCTGTCCCACTTCACCACCATCGACCTGTGGGGGCAGGGTGCCGCCGTGCCGGCTGGCACCGGATGGCTGGGCCGCTTCGCCGACACGGCCTTCAGCCCCACTGGGGACGTCCTGCGGGGCATCACGGTCACAGCGGACCTGCCGGTGATGCTGAAGGGCTCGGGCCGGACCTTCGTGGCCATCACCAGCGCCGGGGGCTATGTGTTCCCTGCCTACCTGCTCAGCACCAGCGCGGTGCCGGATGCCGCCCTCCTGGAGACCGGCTGGGCCTCTGCCCTCTCTGCCGGCAGCACGGATGTCGGCTACCTGGCCGGGGCCCAGGCTGGCAGGCTCTTCCACGATGCCCAGAACAATCCCGCCTTCGGCACCGGGGGCTCGCTCACAACCAGAACCCCCACGGTCCCCTATCCCGGTGATGCGACCTACCCGGTCCTCAAGCTCAACAACACGGCGCTCTCCAGCAGCCTCAGCTCCCAGCTCAAGCTCATTGCGCAGATGATCTCAGCCGGCCTGCCCGGGCAGGTCTACTTCGCCCGCCTGGGGGGCTGGGACACCCACAGCAACCAGGCCGTGGACCATCCCAACCTCCAGCGGGCCCTGGGCGGCGCCATCAAGGCGTTCTACGACGACCTGGCCAGCATCACCACCAGCGCCGGCCTTGCCCAGGACCGCGTCCTGATCCTGGCCTACAGCGAGTTCGGCCGGCGCGTGCAAGAGAACAATGGCGGCACGGACCACGGCACCGCCGGCCTCTCCTTCTGTGTCGGCAAGGCCGTGAAGGGCGGCCTCTACGGTGGCTATCCCGACCTGACCAGCCTGGATGCCAATGGCAACATGAAGTACACCAACGACTTCAGGGGCCTCTACGCGACGGTGCTCGAGCGCTGGCTGGGGCAGACGACCGCCGCCACCGACACCCTCCTCGGTGCCTCCTACCCCCGCCTGGGCTTCCTCTGATTCAGCGGCCCCGGGTTGCTACCAGGATGGCCATGAGCATCACCACCCCGGCATAGACCCGCTTGAGGTGGGCGCTGGCCATGCGCGTCGCCACCCGGGCCCCGACCAGGGCGCCCACAGCGAACCCCACGGCCACGTAGCCGATGATCAGCCACGGCAGGCCGCCGGGAGTCTGGGCGTAGACGTAGACCCCGGGCAGGCCGATGGGCGGCACCAGCATGGCCAGGCTGGTGAGCTGGGCCTCGTGCTGGGTCATGCGGAACCGGCTGGCCAGCATGGGGATCACGATCACCGCACCCCCCAGGCCCGTGAGGCCCGCCAGGATGCCCGCCAGGCAGCCGATGAGGAGCGCCAGGGGGATCTGTCCCCCACTGAAGGTGATGGGCTCCAGGGTGCGATCCACCGCCGGGCGCTCGGTGCGGAACCAGGTCTTCAGGGAGAGGAACACCAGGAAGAGCGCAAACCCCCAGCGCAGCTCCTGGGAGGGGATCAGCGAGGCCACCCGGGAGCCGCCGTAGATGCCCACCAGGAAGCCGAGGATCAGCAGGCCCACCAGGGGCAGGCTCGTGCGGATGCCCCGCCGGTGGTACTCAAAGACCGCCGGCAGGCCCGTGGGCAGCAGCATGGCCGCCAGGGCGGCCCCCTGGGCGCGGTGCTGGTCCAGGTTCAGGATCAGGCCCAGGAGGGGCACCATCACGATGCCGCCGCCCACGCCAAAGAGGCCGGCAAGCACACCCCCGCCCAGCCCTGTCACCAGGCCCGCCAGCAGGTTGGTCGGCATCATCGGGGGGTCCGGCGGGTCGTCGGGAAAGGCACGGAAGGCTCCAGCTCCTAACGATACCGCTCCACCAGCAGGTTCTTCTGCAGCTTCCCCATGGCGTTGCGCGGCAGCTCGTCCACGAAGTGCACCTGCCGGGGGCATTTGTAGCCGGCGAGCCGGTCCCGGCACTGGCGCATCAGGGCCTCGTCGGAGACGGTCCCGGCGCCCTCTTTCGCGACCACCACAGCCACCACCCGCTCGCCAAAGTCGTCATCCGGGAGGCCGATCACCGCCACCTCCCGCACCTCCGGCAGGGCCTCGAGCACGTTCTCCACTTCCTTGGGATAGACATTGAACCCGCCGGAGATGATGAGCTCCTTGGCCCGACCCACCAGGTAGAGGCGGTCGCCATCCGCCGGGTCGCACCAGCCCAGGTCGCCGGTGCGGAACCAGCCTGCCACGAAGGACTCCCGGGTCTTCTCCTCCAGGCCCCAGTAGCCGCTGAAGACGTTGTCGCCCCGCACCCAGACCTCGCCGACCTCGCCCGCCGGGACCGCCTCGCCGTCGGAACCCACGGTGCGGATGGCGACCCCGGGCAGGGGGTAGCCCACGCTCTTCTCCTTGCGTCCCCCGGGCTCCAGGCGGTTGCTGGCGATCATGCCCGTCTCGGTCATGCCGTAGCGCTCGAGGATCCGCCAGCCCGTCAGCTGTTCGAAGCGGCGGAACTGGGTGTCGGACAGGGGGGCGGACCCGGAGATGAAGAGCCTCATGGCAGCGAGATCCGGCCGGTCCGCCAGGGTCTCCCACTCGTTCATGAGCCGCTGGTAGACGGTGGGCACGCCCATCATCAGGGTGCAGCGCTCGGCCCCCAGGGCGGTCCAGGCCCGCTTGGGGTCGAACTTCTCGTGCATGATCATCGTGGCCCCGGCGTAGAGGCAGCCCAGGGCCGCCACGTTCAGCCCATGCACATGGAACAGGGGCAGGACGTGTAGCAGTCGATCGCTCTCGGTCCAGGCCCACATCTGGTGCAGCGCCTCGGCGTTGGCCAGCAGGTTCCGGTGGGTGATCATGGCCCCCTTGGAGCGGCCCGTGGTGCCCGAGGTGTAGCAGAACATGGCTGTGTCATCGCCTGCGGCGGCGTAGGTCCGCTCGAAGGGGAGGACCGCCGCGGCCAGTGCTTCGGCCCACGAGCCAGCGTCGGGATCGGCGCCCTCCCCGGTGAGCAGGGTTTGGAGGCCCGGTATTTCAAGAACCTGGGCCCGCACCGGGGCGAAGAGCCTACGGTCGGCGATGAAGAGGCAGCTGCCGGAGTCCCGCAGGAAGTACTCCAGCTCCTCGGGCCGGTAGTCCGGGTTGAGCGGCAGGGTGATGGCACCGAGGGACTGGATGGCGAAGTGGAGGAACAGGGCCTCCAGGCTTTTGGGCACCTGATAGGCCACCCGGTCGCCCCGGCCAATCCCGAGGCCATGCAGGGCCGAAGCCCGACGCTCTACAGCGGCATCGAAGTCGGCGTAGGTGCACACCTGGCCCTCGAAGATGATGGCCGCCCTGGTGCCCTGCTTCCGGGCCTGGGTAGAGAGGACCTGGGCGACGTTCATGGCAGCACCTCACAGCCCCAGGTAGGCGGCACGAATCTCAGGACTCGCCGCCAGCTCGGCGCTGGAGCCGTGCAGCCGGAGCCGCCCGGTTTCGATGACGATGCCCCGCTGGGAGACCTCCAGGGCCCGGTGGAGGTTCTGCTCCACCAGCAGGATGGTCATGCCCGTGGCGTGCAGGTCGGAGATGGTCCTCATCACCTGGTCCACCAGGATGGGGGCCAGGCCCAGGCTGGGCTCGTCCAGCATGAGCAGGACCGGCTCGGACATCAGGGCGCGACCGATGGCGCACATCTGCTGCTCGCCGCCCGAGAGGCTGCCGGCCAGCTGCTGCTGCCGCTCCTCCAGCCGGGGGAACATCGTGAAGACCTTCTCGAGGTTCTGCTTGGCGTGGGGCCGGGCCTGGGGACCGTAGGCACCCAGCTCCAGGTTTTCCTTCACCGTGAGCTGGGGCCAGAGCTCCCGGCCCTCGGGCACCAGGGCGATGCCCAGCCCCGCCCGGCCGGCGGCAGGCACGGCGGCGAGGGACTCGCCCCGGAAGCGGACCTGCCCGGCCTGGGGCGGCCGCAGGCCCGTGATGGCCCGCAGGGTGGTGGTCTTGCCGGCGCCGTTGGAGCCCAGGAGGGTGACGATCTCCCCGGCATGCACCTCGAAGGAAAGCCCGTAGAGCACCTGGATATCCCCGTAGGCGACATCGATGGCCTCGACCTGGAGCAGCGGATCGCTCATGCCGTGCCTCCCTCGTGGTTCTCGCCCAGGTAGGCGTCCACCACCACCGAGTCGTTGACCACCTCGGCCGGTGTCCCCTCCGCGATCTTCCGGCCCCGATCCAGCACCACCACCCGGTCGGAGAGGCTCATCACAGCGGGCATCACGTGCTCGATCATGATCACCGACACCTGCCGCTCATCGCGGATCCGGCGGATGAGGGTGGCCAAGGCCTGGGCCTCCGCCGGGTTGAGGCCGGCGATCACCTCGTCGAGCATCAGCACCCGGGGTGCGGTGGCCAGGGCCCGGGCCAGCTCCAGGCGCTTGCGGCCCGCCAGGGTGAGGGTGCCCGGGAAGGCGTGGGTCCGGTCCTCCAGGCCCACGAAGGCCAGCACCTCCACGGCCCGGTCCCGGACAGAACCCGTGGCACGGCCCCCAGCATGGAGGGCGCCCACCACCACGTTCTCCACCACCGACAGGTTGGGGAAGGGCTTGACGATCTGGTGGGTGCGCACCACGCCGGCCCGGACCATCTTGAAGGCCGGCCGGCCAAGCATCGAGACCCCATCCAGGAGCACCGCGCCAGCAGTGGGAGGGATCGAGCCTGCGATGAGGCTGAACAGGGTGGTCTTGCCGGCGCCGTTGGGGCCGATGACGCCGAGGATCTCGCCCTCCTCCAGGTGGAGGTCCAGGGCATCCACCGCGCGGAGGCCGCCGAAGGTCTTGGTGAGGGCACGGGTGGCGAGGAGCGGCATGGTCAGACCTTGCCGCGCAGGGCAGAGAGCCGTTGCCACAGGCGGCGGAGCAGGCCTGTGAGCCCCAAGGGCTCGAAGAGGATGATGAAGATCAGCAGCAGGCCGTAGACCCCCAGGTAGAGCTGCGGGTAGGAGGCCAAGAGGTACTGCCGGAGCAGCACGAAGACCACCGCCCCCAGGAGGGGCCCCAGCACCGTGCCCACCCCGCCGATGACGGCCATCAGCACGAAGCCGATGGAGCGGTCGAAGCCGAACATGTCGTTGGGCTCGATGAAGCTGAAGTAGGAGGCCCACATGCCCCCCGTGACGCCGACCACGGCACCCGACAGGGCAATCATCAGGTCCTGGTAGAAGGTGGCCGAGACCCCCAGGTCTGCAGCGGCATCCACATCGGCCTTGATGGCCAGCAGCTGCAGGCCCAGGCCGGACCGGCGGATGAGCCAGGAGGCGGCAGTCACCAGCACCACCAGGCCCAGGCCCCACCAGTAGAGGCGATGCTTCAGGGCAGTCTCGATGGGCAGAGAGAGGCCCGACGAGCCGCCGGTGAAGTCCTCCCAGTAGGTAAACAGCAGGCGGGTGGCCTCCCCGAGGCCGATGGTGGCGATGGAGAAGTAGGGGCCCCGCAGCCGCAGGGCGGGGTGGGCCCCCAGGGCGAAGACGCCCGCCACCAGGCCCCCGACCAGCCAGGCCAGGGGGGCCGGCACCGGGGCCCACAGGACGATGCGAGCAGCGACAAAGCCCCCGACGCCGAAGGTGGCGGCGTGGCCGAAGCTCACCTGGCCCAGGAAGCCGCCCATCCAGTTCCAGGCCAGGGCCCCCGCCACACTCAGGAAGGTGAGGGTCATGAGGTTGTGGGTGTAGATGGACAGCTCCAGCACCAGCGGCAGCACCGCCAGCGCCGCACCAGTCAGGAGGAAGCCGGCCAGGATCGGCGTGGGGGCAAGGCCCCGGATCCGACTTCTCAACCCAGCACCCGGTGGCCGAAGAGGCCCCCCGGCCGGATGACCAGCACCAGCACGAGCATGACGAACCCCACCGCCGAGGTGAGGTAGGAGGGCAGGACCAGGATGGCGAAGACCTCCACCACCGCCAGGATCAGGGCCGCCAGGCCCGTCCCCGGCACGCTGCCCATGCCCCCCAGCACCACCACCACGAAGGACTTGAGCAGCTCGCTGGAGCCCGAGCCGGGGTTGAAGGCGAAGAGTGTTGCCGAGAGCAGGCCCGCCACCCCCGCCAGGGCCGTGCCGATGCCGAAGGTGATGCCGTAGATCCGCTCCACATCAACGCCCACCAGGGTGCAGCTGTCGGGGTTCTGGGCCACAGCCCGGATGGCCCGGCCCAGGTGGGTGCGGTGCAGGAACAGGTGCAGCCCCACCGGGATCACGGAGCCGATGGCCAGCACGGCCAAGCGGCTCACGGACAGCTGGGAGCCCAGGACCACCACGGAGCTGGTGGACCAGGCGGTGGTGATGGACTGGTCATCACCCGTGAAGAGCAGGTAGGCCCCATTGCGCAGCACCAGCCAGAACCCGAAGAGCAGCAGCAGCGAGGCGGGGCCCCCGGCCGCCCCCCGAGGGAGGTGCCGGACCAGCACCCGGTACATGGCGACACCCAGCAGATAGGACGCCGCCACCACGATGGGAATCGAAAGGTAGGGATCCACCCCCAGCTTCCGGTGGAGCACCCAGCCCATGTAGGCGCCCATCATGATCACCCCGCCATGGGCAAGGTTCACCACCCGGAGCACGCCGTAGATGATCCCCAGGCCGTAGGCCATCGTGGCGTAGAGGCCCGCCAGGAGCACGGCGGACAGAGCCAGATCGATGAAGCGCTCCATACCTAGTTAGGACACTTGGGATTCGCCGCGACGCCCGTGCCCGTGGCCACATCCTGCGGGAAGATGATGGGGGACTTGCCGTCCGGCGTGTTCTGCTGCACCACGAAGGGGTTCTGGGCCTGCTGGCCCAGCGCCGCCGGGAACTCCAGGGGGCCGCCCGGGAGCAGGGACTTCACCTTCATGGTGGCCAGCTTCTGGCGCACGGCCTCGCGGTCCACGGTGCCCGCCTGCTGGATGGCGGCGAAGAGGGTCTTGGCCGAGAGGTAGGCCAGGGCTTGGAACCACTCGGGATCCCGGCCGCCGTAGCGGGCCTTGAAGGCGGTGACGAAGTCCCGGGAGGGGCCGGGCTTGGCCGCCAGCTGGGAGCTCCACCACACCCCGGACAGGATGTACTTCACGTTCTCCACACCCAGGGCATCGATGGCGCCCTTCTCGCTGCCCCGGGCCCCATAGCTCACCACCTTGTGGCAGAGGCCGCTGGCCACGTACTGGCGGTGCATCGTGATGTAGTCCGGAAGGTGGGCGTCGGCGAGGAAGAGGTCCACCTTGGCCGCCTTCACCTTGCCGAGCAGGGCGCTGAAGTCCTTGCCGTCCAGGGCAAAGGACTCGTCCACCGAGATGATGTAGGCCCCCTTGTTCTGGGCGACGAAGTCCGACACGCCCTTGCGGAAGTCCTTGCCGTGAGCCGTGTTCTCCCAGAGCAGGGCGATCTTGGCGGGCTTCGGGAGCTTGCCCGCCTTCTGCTGCTGGTCGATCCAGGTCATGAGGGTGGTGCCCAGCAGCTCCACGGGGGAGATGGTCCCGAACAGGTACTTGAAGCCCCGCTTGAAGATCTTGGTGGCTCCGCCGCCGCCCTGCAGGTAGGGCACCTTGTACTGCTCGGCCACGGTGCTCTGGGCCTCGATGAGGTGGCTGCTGTAGGTGCCCAGGAGGAAGTCCACCTTGTCGGAGTTGATCAGCTTGTCGGCCAGGCTCACCGCCGTGGCCTGGTTGGTGGCGTCATCCAGCAGGGTCAGGGCCACGGGCAGCTTCTGGTTGCCCACCTGGAGGCCGCCGGCCTTGTTCACCTCCTCAAAGGCCAGCTCATAGCCCTCCTTGACGAAGCCGCCAATGCGGGCCTCGCTGCCCGTCAGGGGGAGGGTGGCTCCGACACTGACTCGGGCCTTGGGGGGTGCCGCCTGGGCCGGGAGGCCCACCGCCAGGAGCGCCAGGGCGGCCAAAAGGGCTTTGAGGAACGAAGGGCGGGCAATGTTCACGAACGCCTCCTGACGAGACTTGGGATGCCTGAGTTGGGGTTTTGTGTTGAGGCGACCTTACTCCCCTTGGACTTCCAGGTGCAATGCCCTTTGATTTTCCAAGTGCCTCTGCCGAGAGGTCTGCGGCCCCCTGTGGTCCAATGGAGGCTGGAGGTCGCCGTGCAGGTGCAACTCAGCGAGGACGTGGTACTGGACAGCCGGCGGGCCGTCTGGCTGCCTCGGCACGGGACCTTGGTGTTGGCGGATCTCTTCCTGGGGCTGGGGGCGGCGCGCCGCCGTCGGCCTGACCCCATGCCCGCCACGCCGCACCTGGAGATCTGGGAGCGGGTCTTCAGCCTCATCGACGACTTTGCCCCCACCCAGATCGCCCTGCTGGGGGACTTGAAGCCCAGCCAGGGCACCGTGGAAGGTGACGAGGCGGACGAGCTGCGGACGGTCTTCCGGAAGCTGAGCCGCGGGGGCCGCAAGGTGGTCCAGGTCGTGGGCCACCCGGACCGCAGCGTGGGGCCAGCCCTGGACGGCACGGGCATCACCCCTGTGGACCAGCACCGGGTGGGTCCTTTCACGCTGATGCACCGCCGCCGGATCTTCGTCTATCCCCGCCACGAGCCCTCCCACGGCTTCTGGATCAACGGCGGTGTCCACCCCCTCTTCGCCGTGCCCGGTCCGGGCACCCAGGGCGAGCCCGACTGGCTGCGCCTGCCGGCCTTCCTCTACACGGGCTTTGCCCTCGTCATGCCGCCCTTCGTGAGCTATGCCCAGGGCTTCGAGGTCATCCAGGCCGAGCGGCTCCCCCGCCAGGCGCGGGCCTGGACGCTGCTGGCAGACCGGATCAGCCCCCTGGACCTGACGGAGCTGCCACCTTCCCCGGAGCACCTGCGCACCCTCACCCGCCCCGCCCGCAAGGGCAAGGAGCCCACCCGGTCTGCAGGGTAGGCCGGACTACTTCTTGGGGGACCGGGCTGCGGCTGGGCCGCCGCGCACCACCCGGCCATCGTCCAGCGTGAGCTCCCAGCCCAGGCGGTCACCCTTCTTGAGGCCCAGGCGCTTGAAGGTCCCGGCGGCGAACTCGACGAAGTGGCGGGCCGGCACAGACCCCCCATAGGTCGGACAGTCGTCCCCCCGCATGGGGCTGCAGGGCGGCACGTACTCGGCGGTCTCCAGCACCCGGCCCTCGACATCCACCCAGGCCACATCCAGGGCGATGAGGCAGTTCTTCATCCAGATGGCGTGGTAGCCGTCCTCGCTGTAGACGAAGAACATGCAGCGGTCCCTGGCCAGGCTCTGGCGGTACATCAGGCCCTTGGCCTTCTCGGGCTCCGTGGCGGCCACCTCAGTCAGGAAGGCCGTCTGCTTGAAGGTGACGGTGCCCCCTCCCGCCAGCAGGGGGAGGGACAGCAGAACGGCGAGCCAAAAGCGCATGGGGACTCCTTGATGCAGGGCCGACCCGCTGGAGCGGGCCACCCAGGACATGATACCCACGGCCTGTGCCACCATGGCTGTGGCGGCCAGGCGGGCGCCCGACCTCCAGGAGACCCATGCGTCTGGCTGCCGCCATCACCCTGTGCGCCGGCCTGCCGGCCCTGGGGGCCCCTGTGGAGGGGCTCCGGGCGGTGCGGGTGGCTGGGGGCATCCAGGTGGACGGTCGCCTGGACGAGCGGGACTGGGCCAGGGCTCCCATGGCCACGGGGTTCACCCAGGAGTGGCCCATCCGCAGCCGACCAGCCCACCAGCGTACCGAGGTGCGGGTGCTCTTCGATGAGCGCTTCCTCTATGTGGGGGCCCGGATGCACCACGACCCCGCCCTGGACAAGGGGCCTGCGGATGTGGTGAAGCGCCTCCACCGGCGGGACCAGGACAGCCTGGGGGACTGGTTCGGCGTGGCCATCGACTCCAACCATGACCACCGCACCGCCCTGGTCTTCGAGGTCAACGCCGCCGGGGTCCAGAAGGACCAGGTGATCTACAACGACGGCGCCTACGACGTGAACTGGGACGGCGTCTGGGAGAGTGCCGTCAGCTCCGACGAGGGTGGCTGGACCGCCGAGCTGAAGATTCCCCTCTCCCTGCTCCGGTTCAAGCCGGGCGACCAGCCCCAGACCTGGGGCATCAACTTCAGCCGGGTGGACCAGGGCGTGGTGCGGGAGTCCAGCCGCTGGATGGTGGTCCCCCGGGGTGGCACAGGCTACGTCAGCCACTTCCCGCCCCTGGAGGGCCTGGAGGGGCTCAGCCCCCAGCCCCGGCGGGAGGTCCTGCCCTACCTCTCGGCGGCCCGGAAGTTCGAGACCGCCCGCAGCTACGACGACCGCCACTGGGAGGGTCGCGGGGGCCTGGATGCCCGCTGGGGCCTGAGCACCGCCGCCCAGATCGACCTCACGGTGCGACCGGACTTCGGGCAGGTGGAGGTGGACCAGGCGGTGCTGAACCTGGGCACGGTGGAGACCTTCTTCCCGGAGAAGCGCCCCTTCTTTCTGGAAGGCATGGACATCTTCCGGGTGGCGGGACCGGACCTGCTCTACACCCGCCGCATCGGCCAGGGGCTGTCGGACCCGGCTCTTGGCACCGGGGAGACCCTGAAGGACCGGCCCAACGCCACGGACATCCTGGCGGCGGCCAAGTACACCGCCAAGTACCCCACGGGCACCCAGGTGGGCCTGCTGGCCGCCTCGGTGGAGCCGGCCCGGGCCACGGTGCTGGACGCCAGCGGCCAGGACATCCGCCGGGAGCTGTGGCCCCACACGGCCTACGGCATCCTCCGGGTCCAGCAGGTGGTCGACGAGCGCGGCAGCTATGTGGGACTCTTCGCCTCCGCCATGGACCAGGCGGGTCCCCTGGGGCGCGAGGCCCAGGTCCAGGCCCTGGACTCAGCCTTCAAGAGCGAGGACCGGAGCAGGGTCATTGAGGCCACCGCCAGCCGCAGCCAAACCGGCACCCAGGCCGCCCAGGACCAGGGCTGGCGGGGCCGCCTCCGCCTGCGCCAGGAGTGGAAGGACGGCTGGGCCCTGGAGGTGCAGGCCATCCAGGCGGGCCGGGCCTACAACCCCAACGACCTGGGCTACCTGGGCCGCGCCGACGAGCGCCGCACCTACGCCGCCCTCACCAAGGCCTGGGACCGCTCCTGGGGACCCCTCCTGGCCTGGAGCGCCGGCCTCAGCCACACCAGCGCCGAGGACCAGGCGGGCCACACCTTCCTCCGCCGCTTCAGCTCCTGGGGCCGCACGGATTTTGTGAACTTCTTCTCCCTCTGGGGCGGGGCCAATGTGGATCTGCCCGCCGCAGATGACCGAGAGCTGCGCACCTACACCGACCCCGTGAAGAAGTACCTCCAGCGGCCCGCCATCCCCTCGGCCAACCTGGGCTTTGACACCCCCGCCAACCGGCCCTGGTACCTGCGCCTCAGCACCAGCCGGGCCTGGGCCGAGGGCGGCCCCGCCACCTACGGCACCCTGTTCCAGAGTGTGAAGCCCGCCGCCAACCTGGAGCTCCAGGTGTCCACCTCCCTGAGCCGCGAGGAGGGCGGGCTCCGCTGGCTGGAGACCCCCCTGGCCACGCCCATCGTGGGCCTGCGCCGCCTCAGCCAGCTCAACCAGACCCTGCGGGTGGCCTACGCCTTCACGCCACGCCTCACGGTGCAGTTCTTCAGCCAGTGGCTCGCTGCCAGTTGGCAGTCCCGGGACCTGCAGCACTACGTGGATGACCACACCCTGGGGGACAGCCTGCCCTTGGATCAGCCCATGGGGACCTCCCCCCAGACCGCCTTCAGCTACCGGGCCTGGAACCTGAACCTCATCACCCGCTGGGAGTTCCAGCCGGGCTCCACCTTCTTCTTCGTCTACACCCATGGGGCCAACAGCAGCGCCCTCGCCAACGACCACGCCGCCCTGGTGCCAGGCCCGGACCTGGCCGTGCTGCGCCACCTGCCCTCGGACGATGTGATCCAGGCCAAGATCAGCTGGCTGTTCCGCTAGCGAGCGGTCGCCAGCAGGGCCTTGAGGCCCACCGGGTAGAGGGGCTCCACCACGGACCGCACGGCAGCGGCGTACTGCTGGATCTCCCACTGGGCGTGGCCGTCGGAGCGGAGGCGGATGAAGTGGGCCACGGCCTGGAGGCTGACGGTCCAGTAGACCTCCGAGTAGAGGCCCAGGGGCAGCACGCAGCGGGCCTGCTCCCGGCAGACGCCTAGCGACAGCAGCTCCTTGTAGTGCGCCACGGCACCGCGGCAGCTCTCCAGGTAGGTGGCCATGGCCCGCTCCCGGTTGGCCTCATCGATGGCCCCCTCGCTGCCCTGCTTGTTCACCTTCGCCTGCCGGCGGAAGGCCTCGGGCACAAAGAATTCGTCCTCGGGAAATTCAACATAACGTCCTGAAATTTCATTGAATTCCGATGCGATCCTGTGTTTCATCCATTGTCTAAACACGAAGATCGGCGCCTTCACGTGGAGGGTCAGGGCCGTGTGGCGGAAGGGGGAGGTGTGCTCGTGCTCCGCCAGGTAGTCCACCAGCTTGGCGTCGGATTCCTCGAAGGTCTCTTTGGTCTTGCCGAAGGAGACCCGGGCCGCATTCACCACGCTGAGGTCGGACCCCATGTGGTCAATGAGGCGCACAAAGCCTTTGTCGAGGACCCTGATCTCGCGATTCGCCATGGGAATGCTCCGGGAAACAGCGTATCGCGGCAGGGGCTTCCCCGTCCCCATTCGGGCCCGGCCCCCCTGCTATCCTGGGGGCCAAGAGGAGCCTCCATGCGCTTTTTTATCGACACGGCCAACATCGACGAGATCAAGCGCATCAACGCCTTGGGGGTCCTGGATGGGGTGACCACCAACCCCAGCCTCATCGCCAAGGAGACGGGCAAGCCCTTCGAGGAGATCATCGCTGAGATCTGCGCCATCGTGGACGGCCCCATCAGCGCCGAGGTCATCGGCCTGGAGGCCCCGGGCATGATCGAGGAGGGCCGGCGCCTGGCCAAGATTCACAAGAACGTGGTGGTGAAGCTGCCCCTCATCGCCGAGGGCCTGAAGGCCTGCAAGGCCCTCACAGCCGAAGGCATCCACACCAACGTCACCCTCTGCTTCAGCTCCACCCAGGCCCTCATGGCCGCCAAGGCCGGCGCCACCTATGTCTCGCCCTTCGTGGGCCGCCTGGACGACATCAACCTGGACGGCATGGAGCTGATCCGCGAGATCTGCGCCATCTACGAGAACTACGGCTTCGCCACCCAGTGCCTGGCGGCCAGCATCCGCAGCCCCCGGCACGTCACTGACTCCGCGCTCGCCGGTGCGCACGTGGCCACCATCCCCACCAAGGTCTTCGACCAGATGCTGAAGCACCCCCTCACGGACAAGGGCATCGAGGGCTTCCTGGCGGACTGGAAGAAGAGCGGACGCTGAGGCGTCGACCCATGCTGCGCCGGGCCCTCGCCCTCCTCCTGGTCCCGGGCCTCCTGCTGGCAGCCCCAGCCAAGGCCCCCGACTGCGTGTTCTGCAAGATCGTGGCGGGCACGGCCCCCTCGCGGAAGGTCTACGAGAACGACCACGTCCTGGCCTTCTGGGACATCCGGCCCCGGGCCAAGGTGCACCTCCTGGTCATTCCCAAGCAGCACGTGGCGAGCCTCAAGGAGCTGGATGAGCTCTCCGTCGAGGCCCGCGCCGCCCTGCTCAGCGCCTGCGTGAAGGTGGCCAAGGACCAGGGCATCCTCGAGGAAGGCTTCCGGGTCATTTCCAACGCTGGCAAGGATGCCAACCAGAGCGTCTTCCACCTGCACTTCCATGTGGCCGGCGGCGAGCGGCTGCGGGAGGACGCCATCTCTGCGGAGCCCCCGAAGGCGCCCTGAGCCCCGGCTCTCACCCCGCCTTTTCCGACACTCCGTAAAGCCAGAGGCCGCTGGCCCTGATTCCGCGCCGGACGGCGGCGGGGAGCCATTACCATGTGGGCGGCCTGCAGCCCGGGCCGGAGGCCACGCCCATGGATGCCATCACCACCGTTCTGCGCCGCTGCGAGATCTTTTCGGGACTCTCCGACGCTGACCTCAGCCTCATCGCCCGGGCCGCCACCCGCCGCGAAGTCCCGGCGGGGACCTGCCTCTTCACCCAGGGCGAGGTGCGCACCGGGGCCACGGTGGTGGCCGAGGGCCGCGTGGAGGTCACCCGGGACAATGGGGATGGGCCCGAGCCGGTGGTCATCCTGGGCCCGGGTGATGTGGCGGGCGAGCAGGCCTTTCTGGGTGTGAGCAACCACTCCGCCACCGGCACCACGCTGTCGGCGACGGTCCTGCTGCAGCTGGACCGCGAGGCCGTGCTGGGCAGCCTTGCCCAGGATGGGAACGCCGCCATCTCCGTGCTGAGCAAGGTGGCCAGCGTGCTGCACCAGCGCCTGCTCTACTCGGCCACGCCCCGCACCGGCCGGGAGCAGGCCTTCGCCAGCCTCCGCACCCGGCGCGAGACGGACCTGCTGGGCACCCTGGAGGTCCCGGAGGACGCCCTCTTCGGCGTCCAGACCCTCCGGGCCGTGCACAACTTCCCCATCACAGGTACGCCCACCAGCCACTTCCCGGCCATGATCCGGGCCCTGGCCATGGTCAAGCAGGCGGCGGCGCGGGCCAATGCCCGCCTGGGCCTGCTGGAGCCGATCGTCGCCGAGGCCATCGACCAGGCCTCCCAGGAGATCATCGACGGCCACTGGCACGGCCACTTCCCCACCGACATGGTCCAGGGCGGGGCCGGCACCTCCACCAACATGAACGCCAACGAGGTCATCGCCAACCGGGCGCTGGAGCTGCTGGGCCACAAGCGCGGTGAGTACGCCCACTGCCACCCCAACGACCACGTGAACCTGGGGCAGAGCACCAACGACGTCTACCCCACGGTCCTGCGCCTGAGTGCCATCTTCATGCTGCAGAACCTGCTGGACGCCATGGACCGCCTGAAGGGCGCCCTCCACGCCAAGGGCCGGGAGTTTTCGGATGTCATCAAGATGGGCCGCACCCAGCTGCAGGACGCCGTGCCCATGACCCTGGGCCAGGAGTTCGAGGCCTACGCCGTCACCACCGGCGAGGACATCCAGCGCCTGCGCGAGACCGCCCGCCTCTTCCTGGAAGTGAACATGGGTGGCACGGCCATCGGCACGGGCATCTGCGCCGACCCCCGCTACCCCCAGGTGGTGGTGGAGGAGCTGCGCCAGGTGACCGGCCTGGAGATCGTCCTGGCCGAGAACCTGGTGGAGGCCACCCCGGACACCGGCGCCTTCGTCATGTTCTCCGGCGTCGTCAAGCGCGCCGCGGTGAAGCTCAGTAAGCTCTGCAACGACCTGCGCCTGCTCAGCAGCGGCCCCCGCTGCGGCTTCGGCGAGATCAACCTGCCCCCCATGCAGCCCGGCAGCAGCATCATGCCCGGCAAGGTGAACCCGGTGATCCCCGAGGTGGTGAACCAGGTGGCCTACCAGGTCATCGGCAACGATCTGACCATCACCCTGGCCGCCGAGGCAGGCCAGCTGCAGCTCAACGTCATGGAGCCCATCCTGGCCTACAGCCTGGCCACCAGCCTCCGCACCCTCACGGCCGCAGTGAACGTGCTCAATACGAAGTGCATCGTCGGCATCACCGCCAACCGCGAGCGCTGCCTGGAGCTGGTGGAGCACAGCATCGGCATCGTCACCGCCGTCATGCCCGCCATCGGCTACAAGAAGGCCACCGAAGTGGCCAAGGAGGCCCTGGAGACCGGGATCCCTGTGCGGGAGCTGATCCTGCGCAAGGGCTACCTGACCCCCGCCGAGCTGGACGAGGCCTTCAGCCTGGAGGCCATGACCCAGCCCCGGCCCATCCGCTAGGCGCCGCCCTGGGGGGGAATTGGTGACCTCTGCCTCACCCATGGTGCGCTGGGTGGGCTAAACTTAAGGGCTGATCCCAGCCCCACAGTCTCGCTTTGCACTCACACGGGAGTCCCCCATGTCCCTCGAGAAGAAGATCGAAACCCTGCGCGCCAAGCACGCCCAGGCCCTGGCTGGCGGCGGCGATGTCCGCATCCAGAAGCAGCACGAGGGGGGCAAGCTGACGGCCCGGGAGCGCGTGGCGGCCTTCCTGGACGAAGGCTCCTTCGAGGAGATGGACGCCCTGATGGTGCACCGCACCGAGGGCGTGGAGAAGATCCCCGGCGACGGCGTGATCACGGGCTTCGGCCGCGTGGACGGCCGCCCTGTGGCCATCTTCGCCCAGGACTTCACGGTGTTCGGCGGCTCCCTCAGCGAGGCCTACGCCAAGAAGATCTGCAAGGTCATGGACCTGGCCATGAAGGTGGGCTGCCCGGTCATCGGCCTCAACGACAGCGGCGGGGCTCGCATTCAGGAGGGCGTGGTCTCCCTGGGCGGCTATGCCGACATCTTCCTGAAGAACACCCTGGCCAGCGGCGTGGTCCCCCAGATCAGCCTCATCATGGGACCCTGCGCCGGTGGTGCGGTCTACAGCCCCGCCATCACGGACTTCATCACCATGGTGAAGGGCACCAGCTACATGTTCGTGACCGGCCCGGATGTCATCAAGGCGGTCACCCACGAGGAGGTCACCAAGGAGGAGTTGGGCGGCGCCCACACGCACTCCGCCAAGAGCGGTGTGGCCCACTTCGTCTGCCAGAGCGACCTGGCGGCCCTGGCCCACACCCGGGAGCTGCTCTCCTTCCTGCCCAGCAACAACCTGGGTGAGGCTCCGCGCCGCGCCTCCAAGACCCCCATGCCTCTCGAGAACCCCGACCTCGACAAGGTGGTCCCGGACGATCCCAGCAAGCCCTACGACATCCGCGACATCATCTGCGGCGTGGTGGACGACGCCCACTTCTTCGAGGTCCACGAGGCCTTCGCCCCCAACCTGGTGGTGGGCTTCGCCCGCATCGAGGGCCGCAGCATCGGCATCGTGGCCAACCAGCCCGCCTTTTACGCCGGTGTGCTCGACATCGCCTCCAGTGAGAAGGGCGCCCGCTTCGTGCGCTTCTGTGACGCCTTCAACATCCCGCTCATTACCTTCGAGGACGTGCCGGGCTTCCTGCCGGGCGTCACCCAGGAGCACGGTGGCATCATCCGCCACGGCGCCAAGCTGCTCTTCGCCTTCTGCGAGGCCACGGTGCCCAAGATCACGGTCATCACCCGCAAGGCCTACGGCGGAGCCTACTGCGTCATGGCCAGCAAGCACATCCGCACGGACTTCAACTTCGCCTACCCCACCGCCGAGATCGCCGTCATGGGTGCCGAGGGGGCGATGAACGTCCTCCACGGCAAGGCCATCGCCAGCGCCCCCGACCCCCTCGCCAAGAAGGCGGAGCTGGTGGCCGAGTACAACGAGAAGTTCGCCAACCCCTACATCGCGGCCGAGTTCGGCTTCATCGATGAGGTCATCCTCCCCCGCGAGACCCGCATGAAGCTGGTGAAGGCCCTGGCCTTCCTTGAGACCAAGCGGGACAGCACGCCGCCCAAGAAGCACGGGAACATCCCTCTCTAAGCAGAGGCCATGCAGCCCCTCCTGGACGCCGACGGCCGCCTCCGCAACGGGTGGCGAGTCCTCGGCTTTCTGGGCCTGCTGTTTCTGGCCGGCCTGGCCGTCTCGTTGCTGTCCCACCTCTGGCCGCGCTCCCTGCGGCCCTATGTGCCCACCCGGTGGCTCTCGGTCCTCGGCGTCCTGGCGGCCTCCTGGCTCGGCCTCCACCTGGAAGACCGCCCCTGGGCCAGCCTCGGTCTGCGCCTCAACCGCCGCTTCCTGGGGGAGCTGGTGCTGGGCACCCTTGGGGGAGCAGCCCTCATTGGAACAGCCGCAACCTTGGCGGCGGCGACCGGTGCCGTGCACTGGGTGCGCACGCCTGGGGTGAGCCTCGGCGACCTCGGGGCCGCCGCCTGGTTCTTCCTGGCGGTGGCTGTCTACGAGGAGCTGCTCTTTCGGGGCTACCCCTTCCAGCGGGCCGTGGACGGCCTCGGCTTCACCGGCGCTCAGATCCTGTTCGCGTTCCTCTTCGCGCTCCTCCACTGGAGCAACCCGGGCATGACGGGTGCGAGCCTGGCCTGGGGCACCCTGAACATCGCCTTGGCGGCGCTGCTGCTGGGGTTCTGCTGGCGGCGTACCGGGAGCCTCGCCTTACCCGTGGGGGTACACCTGGGGTGGAACTGGACCCAGGGCAGCCTGCTGGGCTTCGGCGTCAGCGGCACCACCAGCCAGGGGTGGCTCACGCCCCTCTTCCACGCGCGGCCCGTCTGGCTCTCCGGGGGCACCTTCGGCCTGGAGGCCAGCCTGCCCTGCGCCCTGGTGTGCGGCGCGGCCATCGTGTTGCTGTGGCGCTGGCAGGGCTGGGGAGCCAGCTCGGACGCAGGTCCTAGCGGCGGTGCTTCCACTGCTTCGGGGTCCTGATGCCGGCACTCATCACCAGGCGCATCTCGCTGGTGGGAACGAAGCCCATGCGCTGGTAGAGGCCCTCGGCCTCCAGGCTCGCGTGCAGCTCCATGATCTCGATGCCCAGGTCCCGGGCCATGTCCAGAGCGGCGTCCGTGAGGCGCGCCGCCAGGCCCTTCCGGCGGTGGGTGGGCAGTGTGTACAGGTTGAACAGGTAGCCCCGCACGCTCATGGGCGTGACCGGTGTGGGCAGGGTGTCCTTGAGGAGCATGAGGGCACTGGCCACGGGGCGGCCGTCTTCCTCGAGGATCAGCCCGCGGCACTGGCCCGTCACCAGCCACGCACGGAGCATGGGCCGGAAGGCGTCAGCCATGCGTTTGATGCCCTCCTCCGTTCCCATTTCCATGTCGCTGAACATGGCCATGCGATGGGCCACGTGGGTTTCAAGGTCGGCGTGGGTGGAGGTGCGAAGGGTCGGGCTCATGGAACCAGTGTAGGCGGTATCCTGGGCCATGCACTATGCCGCTCTTGCATCGGGATCCAAAGGAAACTGCCACGCCCTGTCGGACGGTGACCGCACCCTCCTCGTCGACGCCGGCATCTCCCTGAAGCAGATCCTGGCTCGGCTGGAGCAGTTCGGCGGCGACTTCGGCAGCGTCCGGGCCCTGGCCCTGACCCACGAGCACTCGGACCACGTCTCGGCTGTGGACGTGATCCTCCGCCGCACCACCTGGGTGATCCTGGCCACCGCCGAGACTCGGCGGGCGGTGGAGGCGCGCCAAACCGAGAAGATCGAAGCCTCACGCTGGGTGGAGCTGAAGGCGGGCCAGGCCACGAACTGGGAGGGCTGGCGGGTGCTGCCCTTCGCCCTGCCCCATGACGCCGCCGACCCCGTGGCCTACCGGGTGGAGGTCGCCGGCTGGGCCGGTGCGGTGGTCACGGACCTGGGCCACCCCACGGCCCTGGTGGCAGACCATGTGCAGGACTTGGATCTGCTGGTGCTGGAGGCCAACCACGATGTGGAGATGCTCCGGGAGGGCAGCTACCCGCCCCAACTGAAGGCCCGCATCCTCAGCCGGGTGGGGCACCTCAGCAACGAGGCCATGGCCGGTCTGTTGGCCCGGGTCCTTTCGCCCCGCCTGCGGCAGGTGGTCCTGGCTCACCTCAGTGAGTCCAACAACCACCCGGACCTGGCCCGCTTCGCCGCCGAGGAGGTCCTAAAGGGCTCGGGCACCGCGCTGAGTGTCGCCCATCAGCGCCAGCCCCTGGCCCTGGCCGCACCGGGAGGCAACGCCCTGTGATCCGCACCCTCGCCCTGCTCCTGCTCCTCCTTGGCGGCCCCGCCCTCCGGGCCCAGGCCCCGCCGCCCCTGCGAGAGGTGGCCGAGCGCTTCGACAAGGCCCAGGGGCAGGTGCGGACCCTCCAGTGCCCCTTCACCCTGACCCTGCGGCGCACCCTGCTCAAGACCCCCTCGGTGACCAAGGGAACCCTCTACCTGCAGGGCTCCGACTTTGCCCACTTCGCCTTCCAGCCCCCGGAGGACCTCATCCTCCACCTCACCCCCAAGGCCCTGGTGTCCTACAGCCCGGAGGCCAAGGCCGGCGAGCTGCTGAAGATCGGCATGATCCTCAACGCCGACCGCAAGTTCCTCGGGCTGGGCCAGAAGCTCAGCTACCTCGATGAGTACTTCCAGATCGCCCTGGGCGAGTCCCGGGAGGTCCCCAGCACCTGGCACCTCACCCTGAGCCCGCGCACCCTCTCCCTCCGCAAGCGGATGCAGACCGTCGCCCTGTGGGTGGACCGGGAGACCTGGCTGCCCCGGCAGATCCTGTGGGTGGAGCGCAGTGGGGACAGCTGGCTGCTGGAGTTGGGTGCCCTGCGCATCAACCAGCCGCTCCCGGCCGCCGTGACAGGGTTCAAGCTGCCCGAGGGCATTGCGCTGCGGAATGAGTTCAGCTTCTTCGCCACGCGCAAGAAGTAGGGGTAGACTGTTTTCTCCAACCCGGGGGGCTCGATGATCGTGATGTGCCCTGCCTGCCAGGCTCGCTTCCAGTACGACGACTCCCGGTTCGGCGCCGCGCCGAGCAAGCGCTTCCGGTGTCCGAAGTGCAGCCACGTGTTCGAGGTGGTCAATCCCCTGCTGCCCCCACTGGAGGAGACCCTCTCCAGACCCCTCGACATCCCGGAACCCCCGCCGCCGCCTCAGGCCACGGTGCGCCGGGACCGGGACGCCATGCTTGCGGCGGCGGGGCTCCTGGCCTCGGGGCTGCCCCCAGGCCTGCGCTACAGCCTGGCCATCCTCACCGGCCCCCAGGCCTCCACGGTGAAGGTCCTGGACAAGCCCATCACCGTGATTGGCCGAGAAGACGGTGATGTGATCACGGGCGACCCCGAGACCTCCCGGCGCCATGCCTTGCTGGAGGTCCGCCAGGACGGCAGTGTCTGGCTCAGTGACCAGCAGTCCACCAATGGCACCCTGGTGGGGGGCGAGCCCATCACGAGCCCCCTGCGGCTGGATAACCACCAGGAGTTCACCTGCGGCAACAGCACCTTCATGCTTCTGGTCCGGGACACGGACGAGCTACCCCTCACCTGAGGCCCCGCCATGCAGCCCGACCCCTATGCCTCCTATCTCCAGCAAGCGGATGACCTCTTTGCCCAGGGCGAGGTGGTGAAGGCTGGGCAGATCTGGCAGGCGATCCAGAAGCAGCAGCCCTCCCACGCAGAGGCCCGGCGGCACCTGCTGGAGGTCAAGGAGCACCTGCAGCGCCTCCAGCAGACGGAAGCAGTCGCACCCGCCATGCCACCCCCGGCCCCTGACCAAGCGGTGGCCGAGGGGCCGGAAGCCGGCCAGCTGCTGACCGATGGCTGCACCCTCTATGACATGGGTCAGACCGAGGATGCCCTGCACAAGTGGGAGCAGGCTCTGGCCCTGGACCCCGAGCTGACCCTGGCCCGCACCTATGCGGAGGGCGCCCGGCGGGAGCTGGGCCTGCTGGGTACCGAGCGGCTCGCCTCCCCGCCCCCGGTCGCGCGGGTTCCGCCGCCCCCCGAGCCAAGGCAGACGCCCACCCTGGCCCTGGAGCAGAAGCTGAACCAAGCCGAGCACCTGCTGGCCGGGGGCCACCTGGAGGAGGCCGCCTTCGGCTTCCAGCAAGCCCTGGGTCTGGCTCCGGGCAACCTGCGCGCCCTGGCAGGCCTGGAGCACTGCCGCAGGCCCGCTCAGCCACCGCCTCCGGCGCCGATCCAGGTGAGCACCTATGCCCCTCCGCCCACCCCTCTGGCCCTGGTGTCCCGGGAGGCCCAGGCGGTCCATGCTCCGGCGGCCCTCCTGAAGGCACCTCCCCCACCCCGGGAGGGCCTGAACCTCCCCGGGCCTCTGCGCGAGGCGGCGGAGCGCCTGCCCTGGCTCAAAGAGCCACGGACCCTGGCCATGCTGGCCGGCGGCACCGCTGTCCTGGTCATTGCCCTGGGCCTCCTGAACTCCTACCGGAAGGAGCGGGCCCTTCGGGTGGAGGTCCAGGCTGCCCTCGCCTCGGCCCTGGCCCCGGTGGCCCGCCAGGCCCGGTCTGTGGACCTGACCGAGAGCGCCGCCGCCATCCAGCAGGAGGCGGAGGTCGCCCTGGTCATGGACCCCCTGCGGGCCTTCCTCCGTGCGGAGACCCTGGTCGCCCGCAACCCCAGCGACGCCGCCGCCTCCCAGCTACTGGAGAAGGCTCGCCTCGGCCTGGCCGCTGGCGCCAGCGGAGCCAGCCGCACCGAGTTCCAGCAGCACCTCCAGAGCGGCAACCTGGAGACCGCCGCCAAGGTCATGGACACCCTCCTCAGGGCCGAACCCAACGATGCCGAGCTGCGGACCCGAGCGGCCCGCCTCCACCTGGCCCTGTGCGCGGCCCACGCCGCCCAAGCC
>CAIMFT010000062.1 GCA_903840385.1 uncultured Holophagaceae bacterium | reverse complement strand
GTCCGGCAGGCCGAAGCCACCCTTTCAGGGGTTTAACGAGCTCGGTACCCAGAGATCCCGAGGACTCGCTCGGAGCCTAGGTTGCCCTAGGCAGCGAGAGCCAGTTCGAAGTTATCGTTGGCAGTTTGGTTTGGGCGGATTGATAAGGGGGCCATCCGTCCAACCCCCGCCTGCACCGTGCACCTGGATCACGACCTGTCGAAACCGGTCACCCCCATGTGGACTGAGCCGCTCTGCCTGCCCCCTCAAGGGCTCGGATCGAGCGGAGGTTGAGTATGGGCGTTGGGGAGGGGGTCCGCAAGGGCTCGGCGCTTTGGGAACTCCTGGCACATGGGACCACGCCAATTAACAGGAACGGCCAATGCTCACGTTGCATGGGTTGGGCGCCGGTCCACCCAAATTCAAAACAAGGCCAGTCCTTCTCCCCTTCATCCGCTTTTATCCCTGTTGCTGTTTTTTGAACAGGGATGAAGGGGAAGAGGGGGATTGGGTGCTGCAAGGCTCAGCACGCATTCATGGCACGGTCACTTTCCTTGTTTCCGCCGCTCGGTGATGGACTCGCCGCCGATGCCCCAGTTGTCGGTGTCCACTTCGTCGATGACCACCACTGTGGTCTGGGGGTTCTTGCCCAGCACGTCCACCAGGAGCTGGGTGGCGCCCTGGATGAGGGCGGCCTTCTGCTCGGCGGTGGCGCCTTCGCGGGTGATGCGGATGTTCACATAAGGCATGGCGGTCCCCCTTGGGACTCCCAGGATGCCAGCTCAGCCCTTCAGCAGCTTCTTCGCCCGCAGGAAGGCCTCCAGCTCGGTGGCGTCAGCTTCGGCCAGGGCCCGCTCGGGGACCAGAATGGCCTGGCTGTGGGTGATGCGGAACATCCAGAAGCCGCTCTGGCGGCGGACGGCGGCGAAGGCGGGCCAGGGCAGGCCGCCGGTGGTGTCCTGGGTGCGCAGGACCAGGCCCTCGTCATCCAGCTCCAGGGCCACGGGGGCGTAGGCGGTGGTGCCCCGGCGGTGGCGACCCCAGCGCAGCACGGCCTCGGGCAGCACCAGGAACAGCACCCCGTTGAACAGCATGAAGAGCCCCATGGGACCCGGGGCCAGGTTCAGGCTGGTGAAGCCCATGAGCAGCATCAGCCCCCCCGAAGCCACGGACAGGCTGTACCAGGTGCGCTTAAAGGCCCGGGTGCCATCCAGGGCCTCCGCCGGGGTGAGGGTATAGCTGGCGGTGATCCGCATGGGCAGCCTTCCTGGTTGGGCGGTGGCGGGGCGGGCCCCGGCCCGGGGCTCAGTCCTGCTTCAGGTTCTTGAGGGCCACGTCGTAGCGGATGTAGGTGATGCCCCAGGCACCGCTGGGCATCTTGACGCAGCTGACGGTCATGACCTTGGTGCCGTCAAAGCCAATGGCCATGTCCTTCACGCCCATCAGCCCGTACTGGGCGGCGGCGGCGTTGTCGGTGATGCCCATGTGGGTCATCTTGCCCCAGGACTTGGCGGTGATGCCCTTCAGGATGCGGTAGATGCCGGCGTTGTAGGCCAGGCGGGCGTCCTTGACCTTGTAGTTCTCGATCTCGCTGCCCGGCAGGCTGTCCATACGGGCGGCCATGGCGTCATCCAGGCCCAAGCCCTTGGCCTCCTCGGGGGTCAGGGTGATGCCCAGCTGCTTGGCGGTGTTGTGCAGGTTCATGGCGCCGGGGAAGACCACATTAGGGGTGATGGGGGTGATCACGGCGGCGGTCTTGAAGTCCTTGCGTACGGCCAAGTACTTCAGGTGGTCGAGCAGGGCCGCGGGCTCCTTGGCGGGCTCGGGGGCGGCAGTGGGGATGGCATCCCCGCCGCAGGAGACGAAGGCGGGCACCATCAGCAGGGTGGCGAGGGGGAAGAGCAGGGAACGGCGCATGTAACCTCCAGAATGAACAGGACCAAGAGGATGGTGGAGCCTCCGCATCCCCCTGCCAAGGGAAATTGATCACAATAGGATCATGTATCCCATCACCCTCCTTGCGTTTGGCAAGCTGCGACTGGAGCCCTGCCGGGGCCTAGAGAAGCATTATCTAGACATGCTGAGGGCCTATGCCCGCATGGACCTGGTGGAGCTACCCGAGGGCAAGGGTGATCCGGCACGCCAGCTGAAGGATGAGGCGGCCCGGCTGCAGCCCCGGCTGGCGGCGGTGAAGTGCCCCGTCCTGCTGACCCCGGAGGGGAAGCTGCGGGACAGCCCGGCCTTTGCCCGCTGGCTGGGGGAGCGCATGGAGCGGGGGGAGAGCCTGGCCTTCGCCCTGGGTAGCAGCCACGGCTTCGACCCCGCCCTGAAGAAGGCCATCCCCGAGCAGATGAGCCTGTCGCCCATGACCTTCCCCCATGAGCTGAGCCGGGTGATGTTCCTGGAGCAGTTGTTCCGCGCCTTCGCCATCCTGCGGGGGAAGGACTACCACAAATAGACACCCGACCCTCAGGCGGCCACCGGCGGATCTGCCATGCTGGCCTTCGCTGGTTTTTCGCCTGCTGACCCCCTCTGGAACCCCATGTCCCACCCCATGGACCGCTTCTTTGCCCCGCCCGACGGGAAGCTCTACACCTGCTTTCCCGGAGCCGAAGAGCGGCCGGGCCAGCGGCGCATGGCGGAGCTGGTGCACAACACCCTGCTGGATGGGGCGGCCCGCTTCGAGCGCTGGCGGAAGGAGGGCAGCGACCCTGCCACCCGGCCCGAGGCGGTGATCCAGGCCGTGGAGGCGGGCACAGGCACCGGCAAGAGCCTGGGCTACCTGGTGCCGGCGCTGGCAGCGGGGCTCCACCCGGTGCTGGTGGCCACCCGCACCAAGCAGCTCCAGCGGCAACTGCTGGAGGACGACGTGCCCCGCGCCGCCGGCATCCTGGGCCGCCCCGTGAAGGCTGTCGTCGCCAAGGGTCGCGCCAACTACCTCTGCCGCACCGCCTGGGATGCCCTGGCCGCTGATAGCACCCACGAGCTGACCAAGGCCGACCTCGCCCTCTATCAGGCCCTGCTGCGCTGGGCGCCCACCACGCCGGATGGGGACCGCGAGGGCCTGGGCCGCTTCGGCGAGGGCGAGTCACCCCTGTGGGACAAGGTCAACGCCCGGGCCGAGCGCTGCACGGGCCGCCAGTGCCCCCGCTTCGAGGACTGCCACCTCACCCGCCTGCGCCAGGAGGTGGCGGAGGCCGACCTCATCATCGTGAACCATGCCCTGTTGATGGCCGACCGCGTGCTGCGGGAGTCCGCCTTTGGCCAGGTGCTGCCGGATGCGCCGGTGCTCATCCTGGACGAGGCCCACGACCTGGAGGAACAGCTCACGGAGAGCTGCGCCCAGGCCTGGTCCAGCCGCGCCATGAACCTGCTGTTTGCGGACCTGCGCGAGGCCGCCAAGGGGGCCGGGGCGGGCCTGGCAGGCCTGCTGCAGCCCTGGGAGCGGTCCTGGGCAGACCTGCTCGGCTGGGTGCCTCTGGAGGGCGGGGTGACGGCCCTGCTGGGGCCGGGACCGAACCTGCGGGAGCTGGCGGACGCTGTGGGCGACTGGATTGATGCGGGGAAGCCCCTGCTGCTGGAGACCCGTCGCCTGGCGGTGGGGGATCCGGAGAACCCCAGCTGGCTGCGCCTGGCGGAGCGGGTGGACACGGCCTTCAGTCGCATGGAGCAGATCTTTGCGCAGCCCGATGGCTGGGTGTCCACCCTCAGCCGGGAGGGCGCCAACCTGGTGCACTTCAAGTCCAACCCCGTGGACGTGCGGCCCTTCTTCGACCAGCACGTGCGGCGGGGCTTCGAGAGCGTGCTGATGACCAGCGCCACCCTGCGGGATGGGCGCGGCTTCAACGGCCTGGGCCTGCGCCTGGGCTTCACCCGGACCGAGGTGGAGGGCTCTGAGCACGTGGAGAGCCCCTTCGACTTCGAGACCCAGGGCCTGCTCTTTGTGCCGCCGGATCTGCCGGAGCGGCGAGCCGGCAGCAATGGGGTGGGCGATCCCGGCTGGGTGGAGGCCTCCCAGGCCGCCATGGAGCGCATGCTGCTGGCCAGCCGAGGCCGGGCCCTGGTGCTGTTCACCAGCCGCAAGATGCTGGCGGCCTTCCGGCCCCGTCTGGAGGCCGCCCTGCCGGGGCTGACCTTCTTCGTGCAGGGCGACGGGCTGTCCCGCACCCAGCTGCTGGAGCGCTTCCGCAACACGCCGAATGCGGTGCTGCTGGGCCTCGCCAGCTTCTGGCAGGGGGTGGATCTGCCCGGCGAGGCGCTCAGCCTCGTGATTGTGTCAGCGCTGCCCTTCGCGCCGCCGGATGACCCGGTGCTGCAGGCCCGCATCCGCGAGGCCGATGCCGAGCGCCAGGGACTGGGCTTCCGCGGCATCCAGCTGCCGCAGATGACTCTGAAGCTGAAGCAGGGCATCGGCCGTCTCATCCGCACCCGGGGGGACCGGGGCGTGGTGGCGGTGCTGGACCCGCGCCTCATGCTGCCCAGCGAGGACCCCAAGGGCAAGTCCTACGCAGCCCAGGTCCGCGCGGCCCTGCCACCCTTCCCCGTGACCCAGGACTGGGACCGCGTCGAGGCCTTCCTGCAGTCGCTGTGATGGCTGGTCCCGTCAAAAAACAACGGTGAGGGGTTTCTGTAATTGATCTGTAGCTTAGCGGGGCTCATTTCTTCGCCGGACCCTGCTTCTCCAGCTCCTGGATGCGGGCCTGGAGCTCGGCTAGGGCGGCTTTGAGGGCCTTCAGCTCGGTCTGCTGATCGGGGCCGCTGCCGGAGAAAGTTGTGGTGCCTTTGCCGCCCTCGCCCTTCTGCACGAAGACGAAGTGCTTGCCCTCGCCAGCCCCTTCAGGCCCCACCAGATCAATGGTCTCGCCGCCCTTGCCGGAGCGGAGCACCTTCAGCTGCTTGAGCCTGGGCAGGGGCTTACCTTCGGAACCCTCGGCGCCCTTGCGCGCCACCTTCACCATGACCTCGCAGTCGTCCACGCCCGCGGCCGCCAGAGCCTTCTCGAGCTCAGCCTGGAGGGCGGCATCGTCGGTGCCCGTGGCTTCCACGCGGATGACCCTCACCTGCTTGCCACCCTTGGCCTCGGCCAGAGCCTTGCGGGCGGCCTCCGGCAGCTCCTTGTCATCCCCTGTGACGATGACCTTCACCTGCACATCCTGGGCCTTCTTCGGGGCGCCTTCGACCCGGACCACCATCACCTTGGCGGGCTCCTCTTGGCGAGGGGCAGCGCTCAGGTAGGCAGCAGCCAGGAATAGGGCGGCGGGCAGGGGGCGGGGCAGGGCCATGGGGTATCTCCAGAAAGGGCGAAAGCCAGCATAGTCCAATCTGGGAGGGTCGTCACTCAGGTGAAGCGGTAGTCCTTGGGCACCACCACGACGCCCTTCTCCGAGACGGTGAAGCGCTCGGCGTCCCGGGTCAGGTCATACCCGATGGACTCGCCCGGCGGGATGGTCACGTGCTTGTCCACGATGCACCGGCGCAGGCGGGCGCCGCGGCCCACGGTGACATGGTCCAGGATGATGGAGTCCACCACCTCCGCGTCCTCGTGGACGTGCACCCGCGCGGCCAGGATGGAGTGGCGCACCGTGCCACCAATGATCACCGTGCCGGCCCCCGTGATGGCGTTGTTCATGGCGCCGTCCTTGCCGTTGCCGCCGGCCACCATGCGGGCCGGTGGGTTCTGGCCGTGGTAGGTGCGGATGGCCCAGTCGTCCTGGTAGATATTCAGGGGCGGTACGGGCTGGAGGAGGTCCATGTTGGCCTCGTAGTAGGCGTCCAGCGTGCCCACATCCCGCCAGTAACCGTCCGGCGTGACCCGGCCCCGCTCGCCGCCGAAGCCGTAAGCGAAGACCCGGCAGCGCTTGATCATGCTGGGGATGATGTCCTTGCCGAAGTCGTGGCTGGAGTCCGCCCGATCCCGGTCCGCCCGCAGCTCCGCCATGAGGACATCCTTGGGGAAGACGTAGATGCCCATGGAACCAAGGGCATGGTCGGGATCGCCCGCCAGCGGCTTGGGGTGCTCCGGCTTTTCCTGGAACTCGACAATGCGGTCGTCGCCGTCGATGGCCATGATGCCGAAGGAGCTGGCCTCGGCCATGGGCACCTTCATGCAGGCCACCGTGAGGTCGGCGCCCTTCTCCTCGTGGGCCTTCACCAGGGCGGCGTAGTCCATGCGGTAGATGTGGTCGGCGGCGAGGATGAGCACCTGCCCCGAGGCGCTGCGCTCCAGCAGGAAGAGGTTCTGGGCGATGGCGTCGGCGGTGCCGGCGTACCAGGAGTCCCCGGTGCGCATCTGCGGTGGCACCACGGTGATGTACTCGCCGCACTCGGGGTTGAAGATGGACCACCCATCCCGCAGGTGCTTGTGCAGGGAGTGGGACTTGTACTGGGTCAGCACCAGCACGCGCCGGAGGCCCGAGTGCAGGCAGTTGGACAGGGTGAAGTCGATGACCCGGTACTTGCCCCCGAAGGGCACGGCGGGCTTGGCGCGGTCCTCGGTGAGGGGCAGCAGACGGGAGCCGCTGCCGCCGGCGAGGAGGATGGTCAGGGTCTGGTCCGGCATGGGGCACCTGGGGGGTGGAGTTCATGGGTTGGCCCGGGGAGAACCTCCCGGCGGTAGGGGACATGGCCCTGCTCGGTAGAGCCACACCTCAACCCAACATGAGCCAGGAGCGGGGGCAAAGCTAGGGGTGGATTGCAAGGAAAGGAAGGAACGCAGAGGAAATCGGAGGGTCGTCGGTTGGACGGCCAGGCGTGCGTATGATCGGACAGGAACCTGCATGCACCTTGTCCTGGCCGCCATCCACCTCGAAGCCTCCCCCCGGGCCGTGCCCCTGGGGCCGGCCATGCTGGCCTCGGCCCTGAAGCGGGCCTACCCGGAAGCCGTCCAGACCCGGGTGCTGGACCTCTTCCTGCAGCAGTCCGCCGAGGCCTGTGCGGACCTGATCCTGGCCTCGAAGCCTGATGCCGTCGGCTTGTCACTCTACGTGTGGAACCGGGCCCTGGGCCGGGCCATCGCCCGCCTGCTGCGGGTCCGGCAGCCATCGTTGACCCTCTTTGCCGGGGGGGCCGAGGTCAGTGCCGATCCCGAGGGCATGCTGGCCGAGGGCTGGCTGGACCTGGTGCTGCCGGGCGAGGGCGAGGAGACCATCGTCACGGTGGTGGGCGACCTCCTGCGGGGCCTGCCCCTGGCCGAGGTCCAGGCCCGCATTCAGCCCAGGATCGTACAGGACCTGAGCACCCTGCCGTCCCCCTACCTGGACGGCACGCTGGACCCCACGGCCTACACGGGCATGCTCTGGGAGCTCTCCCGGGGCTGCCCCTTCCGCTGCGACTTCTGCTTCGAGTCCCGGGGCACGCCGGGCACCCGGCGGGTGCCCCTGGCGCGCATCACCGCCGAGCTGGAGAGCTTCGAGGCCTGCGGCGTCAACCAGGTCTTTGTGCTGGACCCCACCTTCAACTACGACCGCGAGCAGGCCAAGGGCATCCTCCGCCTCATCGCCGAGCGGACCCCGGCCATGCACTTCTTCTTCGAGATCCGCAGCGAGTTCATCGACGCGGAGCTGGCCGAGCTGTTCGCCGGGATCCACTGCACCCTCCAGATCGGCCTGCAGAGCGCCGATGACACCGTGCTGCGCCGCATCAGCCGCAACATCGACCCGGCGGACTTCGAGGCCAAGGTGCTGTTGCTGCACGAGGCGGGTGCCACCTACGGCTTCGACCTGATCTACGGCCTGCCCGGCGACACCCTGGCGGGCTTCTGCGCCAGCCTGGACTACGCCTTCGGCCTGGCGCCCAACCACGTGGACATCTTCCCCCTGTCCGTGCTGCCGGGCACACGGCTCCACGACACCGCGCCGGAGCTGGGCCTCCAGCACCTGCAGGAGATCCCCTACACCGTGCTCCAGTCCCCCACCTTCAGCGTGGCGGACATGGCGGCGGGGGACCGTCTGGCTGCCGCCTGTGACCGGTTCTACAACCAGGGCCGGGCCGTGCCCTGGTTCGCGCTTGTGCTCGAGGCCCTGGATCTGGCGCCCTCAGAGCTGTTTGCCCGCTTTGCCGACTTCCAGGAGGACCACCCGGAGCCCGACATCACGGCTCTGCAGGCGGCCTTCGTCCAGGCCTGCTTCGAGGGCGGTCCCGAGGGCGCCGTCGCGGCGGATCTGGTCACCTACTTCGGCCGCTCCGGGGCCCTGCTGGAAGCCGGTGGCCCGGGCCCGGACGGACCCTGCGTCGCCACCTTCCACCACGACCCCCGGGCCCTCCTGGACCTGCTCTATTCCGGCCTCACGGACCTGTCGGCCCTGGCCGACCATCTGCCTGCCCACCCCTGCCAGGCCGAACTTTCCCTGGAGGACGGCGAGATCGGGCTCCGGTTGCTGGGCGAGGACCCCGCGCTCTAGGCCTCAGGCCCACCTGCGCAGGCTGCGGAAGTCGTGGTTGCGGTAGACCGTCAGGACATCGCCGTCGGGGGCGCAGACCGCCTGCAGGCCCGCGAAGGGACGGAGGTCCAGGCCCCGCTGGAGGGCCCGGGCCACCTCCTTGCGGCCTAAGGCAAAGATCTGGGCGCCCCGGGCCCAGACCGAGCGGCCGTGGGCCAGGACCGCTGCCACGGCCTCCGGGGGGGATGCGCCGGCCGACCATGCGGGCGCGGGCGTGGTGGGTGAGGGGCAGGGCGCAGGAAGGGGTCATGGCAGCCTCCGGGATGAACAGAGTGCGGCGTCTGGGTGGACATGGGCTGTCAAATGCCTGCTCTGGCCCGGAGTGGGGTCCCTCTGACGGATGTCACAACTCCCCTGCCCGGCCAGATGGGGCCACCTCCCTGTGCCAACATGGTTCCCAACGCTCCCGGCTCCTGGATTCCAGGCATCCCTCCGGGACACCGAAGAGAACCTGAGTCCTTGCCGAGGCCCCTTTCCGTGCGATTCCCCACCCTCATGCTGGCCGCGCTGGCCCTTGCCGCTCCTGGAGTGGCGGCCGAGGCGCCGCGGGCCGGGGCGATGGTGACGGCTTCCGCCCTCATCTACCAGCCCATCTCCCTGCAGAAGAGCACGGACCTGGCCTTTGGCGGAATCATCGCCAGCTCCGCTGCGGGCCGCGTGGTGCTGGCCCCGGACGGGACCCGCAGTGCCTCGGGCGGGGCCGTGCTGGCGGCGTCCAGCGGCGTCTCCGCCGCCACCCTGCGCGTGGCTGGGGAACCCAACACCAGCTTCACCCTCGGCCTGCCCGCCAGCGTCCTGCTGCAAGCGGGCGGCGACCAGCTGATCGCAGAGGGCTTCACCGCCGATGCCGGCAGCACCCGACTGGACGGCTCCGGCCGCCTGGAAGTGCACCTGGGCGCCACCTTGAACGTGGCCCCCCGGCAGGCCCCGGGCCTCTACGCCGGGTCGTTCCTGGTGACCGTCGCCTACAACTAGCCGGGAAAATCCTACTGGGTCTCTGATGCAGATCCTTGTTTTCGCATGGTTAAAAATATAGAAAAAATTGATTCTAGCCAATAAGTGTTGCGGGGGTTAGGGTAATTAGGTGTTCAAACCTGTAAATTCGATATAGGTACCTTGCGCCTTGGCTCGGAATGCCCCCGGTGGTCGCTTTTCTTGTGTCATTCTCGTCACCAGAATTTGTAACTCCACGGCAGTGTCTAGAAATTTTCATGGTCAAAAATGCGACAACTGCACAGCAACCCCGCCCCCCCCCGCACCCGGCTGACCTTCGTTGCCCTTGCGCTGGGCGCCATCGTCACGCTCCTCATCACCTACCTCTCCTACAACCACGGCCGGGAGGCCTACCTGGCCGTGCTGCTCCTGGGCGCGCTGGCCACCTTCGTGTGGCACCGCCTACTCGTCCTCCTGGAGCGGCGGAGCCTCCTCCTTCACGCTTCGGCGGCCCTCCGGGAAGAGCAGTTTCAGCTGCTGCTGGATGCCACCAGCGAGGCGGTCTACGCCATCGACCTCCATGGCATCTGCACCTTCTGCAACCTGGCCTGTGTGCGCCTGCTGGGCTTCCAGCGCGCCGACCAGGTCCTCGGCCAGCACATGGAGTCCCTGACGGGCATCGGCCTGCGGGGGGACTGCCACGCCTGCAAGCTGCCCTGCCTGCCGGTGCTGGGGGCCGGGTCGGAGGGGCAGGTCTTCGGGCAGGTGGTGGGTGGCGCCAGCCCGGAGGAGCGCCAGGAAGCCAGGGCCTGCACCATCTATGAGGCCCTGCAGCACCGGACCGGCGCTTTTTCCGAAGACGAGGTGATCATCCGGGCCGACGGCAGCACCTTCCACGCGGAGTGCTGGGCCCACCCGCACCGCCAGGGTGGGGTGGTGGTGGGCATGGTGGTCACCATCGTGGACACCACGGCCCGCCGGGCCGCCGTCGCCGCACACCAGCAGCTGGAGCTGCGCCTGGCCACCACCCTGGACGCCACGGGGGACGGCATCTGGGAGTGGTCGGAAGTTGAGGGAACAGCCCGCCACAATGCTGCCTACTGCCGCATCCTGGGGCTCCCCGAATCGGTCACGGAGCACACCTACGAGGACTTCTACAGCTGGGTGGCTCCGGAGGATCTGGTCCGCGTGCAGGAGGCTGGCGAGCTCATGAATGCAGGCGAGGATGTCCACCTGTTTCAGCATCGGATGGTCCGGAGCGATGGGAGCCTCGTCTGGGTGCTGGAGCGGGCCGCGGTGGTGGACCGCAATGCGGAGGGGCGACCCACCCGCATGGTGGGCAGCATGACGGACATCACGGCGCTGGTGGAGAAGGACCAGATCCTCCGGGCCGGCCAGGCGCAGCTGGAAAAGACCCTGGAAGAGTCCCGGCGCCTCAACGCCCTGCTGGTGCGGGAGAAGGAGCGCTTCGATCGCCTGGCCACCCAGGCCCGCACGGCCAACCAGGCCAAGTCCGAGTTCCTGGCCAACATGAGCCATGAGCTGCGCACCCCGCTCAATGGGCTCATCGGCATGCTCGGCCTGCTCATGAAGACCCCCCTGGACTCCCGTCAGCAGCACTTTGCCGAGACGGCGCGCAGCAGCGGCGAGTCCCTGCTGGAGATCATCAAGGACATCCTGGACCTCTCCAAGGTGGAGGCGGGCAAACTGCAGCTCGAGGAGACAGAGTTCTGCCTGGGCGCCCTCATGGCTGAGGTGGGTCAGCTCATGGCACCCTCGGCAGACGAGAAGGGCCTGGCGTTCACCTGCACCCTGGCCCCCGGCACGCCCGTGGGCCTGCGGGGAGACCCCGTGCGCCTCAAGCAGGTGGTGCTGAATCTGGTGAACAATGCCGTGAAGTTCACGGCCCAGGGCTCCGTCAAGGTGGACGTTGGAATCCTGGAGAACACGGGCGAGGAGGTGCTCCTCCAGATCCAGGTGACGGACACGGGCATCGGCATCCCCGCCGACAAGGTCGGGAGCCTCTTCCAGCCCTTCTCCCAGGTGGATGCCTCCACCACCCGGAAATACGGCGGCACGGGCCTGGGTCTGGCCATCTCCCGCCAGATTGCCACGCTGCTGGGAGGCGATGTGGGCGTCCGGTCCATGGAGGGTCAGGGCTCGGTGTTCTACTTCACGGCCCGCCTGCGCCTGCAGCTGGCCCAGCCTGAGCCCTCTTCAGTGGGCCCTGAGTCGGCAGGTTCGCTGTCGCCCCTGAGCCCTGCCAGCATCCTGCTCGTCGAGGACAACGAGGTAAACCAGGAGGTCACCCTGGCCCAGCTGGAAGAGTGGGGCCTCTCCGCAGATGTGGCAAACAACGGCATTGAGGCCCTCCAGGCGCTGACCAGGAAGGCCTACGACCTGGTGCTCATGGATGTCCAGATGCCCAAGCTGGATGGTATCCAGGCCACCCTGGCCCTGCGCAAGCCGGAGTCCGGTGTGCTCAATCCCCGGGTCCCCGTGGTGGCCATGACGGCCCACGCCATGGAGGAGGACCGCCAGCGCTGCCTGGAGGCCGGCATGGACGGCTACCTCGCCAAGCCCATCGACCCCCAGGCACTCCGGGCCGTGGTGGCTCGCTACCTGCCGACCCGTCTCCTGGAGCCGGTCGACACCCAGGTCTTCGACCAGAAGGCGCTGCTTCGGCGCCTGGTGGGCAACCGCAAGGCCGCAGCCCGGGTGCTGGGCGTGTTCCTGACCTCCACCCCCAGCGTCCTGGAGGAGATTCGAGCGGCCTTGGCTGCCGGCAACCTGAAGGAGACCGCTCGTCAGCTCCACCTGTTCGTGGGTTCCAGTGCCACGGTAGGGGCCCTGAGCCTCTGGGAGCAGACGCGGCAGCTGGAAGACCTCCTGGAGCGGGGCGATGTATCCGCCCTGGCGGCGGGCCTGCCAGACCTGGAGCAGGGCTTCCTGTGGTTCACCGCCGCTGCTGCAACATTCGAGCCCGGGGTCGTATCAGAGGATGCGTCCCTGGTCTGATTGGGTGAGGATGAAGGATCGAGGTCTTTGATGGATGGCAACCGCCTGCTGATCGTGGAGGACGACCCTGTCCAGCGGGAGCTGTTGGCCGCCATCTTCGAGGATGAGCCCGGCAAGGCCCTGGTGGCGGGCACCCTGGCGGAGACCCGGCGCATCCTGCAGCGCTTCCAGCCCGACATCATCCTGCTGGACTACCAGCTGCCGGATGGCAATGCCCTGGAGCTGATCCGGGAGCTGCGCACCGAGGAGCCCCGCCCGGCGGTGGTGGTCATCACCAGCCTGTCGTCGGTGACGCTGGCGGTGGATCTCATCCAGGAGGGGGCCGATCACTTCCTGGTGAAGCCCGTGGAGCCCGGGGCCCTGCTGGCCCTCTGCCGCCGCCTCATGGATCAGGCGCGCCTGCGCCAGAACAGCCTGGCCGAGAACCGCCTGGCCGGGCAGCAGGCCTTCAACCCCTTTGCGGGTGCGAGCGCCGCCATCAAGTCCCTGGAGATTCGGGTCAAGCAGGTCCTGGGCGTGGATGTCCCCATCCTCCTTAATGGGGAGACAGGCACCGGCAAGAGCGCCCTGGCCCGGTGGGTCCATACCCAGTCCCGCCGCAGCGCCCACGCCTTCGTAGAGCTGAACTGCGCCGGCCTGAACCGGGAGCTGCTGGAGAGCGAGCTCTTCGGGCACGAGAAAGGCTCCTTCACCGGGGCCGGCACGGCCAAGGTCGGCATGATGGAGCTGGCGGACCGGGGCACCCTCTTCCTCGATGAGATCGCCGAGATGGACCTCCAGGTGCAGGCCAAGATCCTCAAGGCCATCGAGGAGCAGACCTTCCGGCGCCTGGGCGACACCCGGGATCGCTCCGTGGCCTTCGGCCTCATCGGGGCCACCCACCACGACCTGGAACAGCTCCTGCCCCAGGGCCGCTTCCGGGAGGATCTCTACTACCGCATCAGCACCGTGCAGCTCACCATGCCTGCCCTGCGGGACCGCCGGGAGGACATCCCGCTGCTGGCCGGGAGCTTCCTGGTGCGCATCGCCGCCCGCTGGGGCACCGGCCCTCTGCATCTGTCCACCGGGGGCGCCGAGCGCCTGCAGGAACACACCTGGCCCGGCAACATCCGGGAGCTGCGCAATGTCCTGGAGCGGGCGGTACTCACCCGCAAGGACTCCACCATCCTCCCCTCGGACCTGAACCTGGGCAGCCGCCCGGTCATTCAGATCACCCAACCCGCGACCCCTTCAGGCCAAGCCTCCCGCCTCACCCTGCAGGCAGTGGAGCGGCAGCACATCATGGACGTGATGCAGGAGCTGAACTTCCAGGTGGGTCCCGCGGCCGAGGCCCTGGGGATTCCCCGCAGCACCCTCTACGTGAAACTGAAGACCCACGGCATCCCATCGTCTCGAATCCAGAAATAGATTCTTTATTCTGGAATCTGGACAAGATGGTCGAGCGCAACCAAATCATTAAAAGATGATTTGGTTGATGTTAAAAGATATTTTGGGGTTGGCACGGGACTTGAAATAGGGGTAGTGGCTCACGCCACCCTCCCTTGAGGAATCGTCCTCCCGGAGGCAACCCAACAAGACCTCGCACCTTTGGGTGCACTGAAATTCCTGGAGTTCATCATGCGCGTTTCCCGTACCCTTCTCCCCGCCCTGCTC
>CAIMFT010000061.1 GCA_903840385.1 uncultured Holophagaceae bacterium | reverse complement strand
GGCAAGGGCCTGGCGGCGGCCCTCTACATGGCCCAGGCCACGGCCCTGCTGGAGCAGGCTGCCCAGCAGGAGGATCAGCCCCTGGAGGCCATCCTCCGCTCCATGGACCAGACCCTGCGCCACCTCCTGGGGGCCCGGGGCTTCCTCACGCTGATCCTGCTGGAGTGGGACGCGGCCGGAAACTATCGCCTGGCCCGGGCGGGCCACCCCGGCGCGCTGCTGGTGCGAGGCTTCATGGAGACTGACCTGGAGGAGCTCGTTCCCCAGGGCCGCGGCCTGGGTCTGCGCCCCGCCAGCAGCGGTGACTGGGGCGTCACCGAGGGCGTGTTGCCACCCCGGGGCTGGCTGGTGCTCTACAGCGACGGCCTCTCGGAGGCCATGGACCGGGATGGAAGCCTCTATGGCCTGGGCCGCCTCTCCGCCCAGCTGCGACGCCTGTGGGGCATGGGCAGCCCCCGCGCGGCCTGCGAGGCCATCTTCCAGGACGTGGCGGGCTTCGATGCCCACAACCCGGATGATCGCACCTTGTTCATACTGGGGCGGGAGCCTTGATGCGCCGCTCACCTCTTCGCTGGATGATCCCCACCTTCCTGGCCCTTCAGCTGGGCCTGCTCTGGATCCAGGGGGCCCAGATCCACCGCCAGAACTTGCTGCTGCAGGGCCTGCGGGAGGACCTCCAGGCCCTGGCCGACTCCCTGGACAATGGCCAGGGTGCCGACTGGCAGGACGAGGCCCAGGCCGTTCCCGCAGTGCAAAGGCAGGCACCGAACCCGCCTCCCCAGCGCATCGCAGTGCTGGCCGCCGAGGAGGAGAAGGATGCCGCCGCAAAGGAGCTGAAGAGCTCCCAGGACTCGGCCCAGAAAGCCGTCAAGGATGCCCGCGAGGTGCAGTCCAAGCTCTCCATCGAGGAGAACAGCCGCAAGGCCGATGAGCAGCGCAAGGCCAACGCCACCCCAACCTCCTGGCGCTCCTGGGCCATTGCCCTCTCGGGCGCGGCCCTCCTCCTGCTGGCCCGGGTGGCCCTCCGCCGGAGGGGCTGATGTCCCTGCTGGAGTTCCTGCAGAAGGATCCAGGCTGCCGAAACCTGGCGGTGGGCGCCGTCCATGCCGTCTCCCCGGCCCTGGATGACCCTGATCCCCAGGAGCTGGTCCTGCAGCTGGACGAGTGGGCCTTCACCCTGGCCGGCCGCATGCCCCTGCCCTGGAACACCCACCTGGCCCTGGATTCCCTCAATGATCTGCTCTTCACCGAGCTTGGGTTCCAGGGCGACCGGGAGACCTACGACGACCCCCTCAACGCCCTGCTTCCGGCGGTGGTCTCCCGCCGGAAAGGCCTCCCCATCGCCCTCTCCATCCTCTGGGTGGACCTGGCCCGCCGCCTGGGCTTTGACGCAGTGGGAGTGGGCCTCCCGGGCCACTTCATCGCCGCCCTGCGCACGGACTTCGGCCTGCTGTGCTTCGATCCGTTCAACGGCGGCCGTCCGGTGGGCGAAGAGACCGGCGAGGCCCTGGTCCGCTCCGCCACCGCCGGCCGGGTGACCTTCCAGCGCGACATGCTCCGGCCCATGGAAGACCGGCAGGTCCTGGTGCGGCTGGTGCGCAACCTCCACCTGCGGTTCATGCAAGCCGAGAGCTGGGAGGAGGCCATCTGGACCAGCACCCATCTGGTGATTCTGGAGCCGGACAACCCCCGCCCCCTCAAGGAGCGGGCCTTCGTCCACCTGCAGCGGCAGGACCCGGCCCCGGCCTTGGCCGACCTGCGGGAGGCCCTGCGCCTGAGCCCCGACCCCGATCCGGAGATCCAGGCCTGGATGGCGCAGATCCGGGCCATTTAATTCGGCCAGCCACTGAACCTGCCGGCGCACCGCGGCATCCCTGACCCATGCTACGAACCTGCTTCCGCCTCCTGCCCATCCCCTTTCTCCTGCTGGCCTGCGCCCGGGTGCCGCCTCTTAGCGTGGTGACCACGCCAGGCTTCAGCCCGGCGGCGCACCGCACCGTGGCCCTGGACCCCCGCACGGAGCTGCTGCTCATCCGGGACGGCTTCCACCCCTTGAACCCCCGTGACCTGCGCTACCAAGTGCTGGAGGCCCTGGGCGCCCACGGCTACGCCGAAGGCGAGCCGGAGGCCGCCGACCTCTGGGTGGGCGTGCACCTGCTCACCCAGGGCGGGACGGCTCACACCCCCGCAGCGGAGCCCAAGAAGCGCACCCGGGAGGGTGGCGGCGGTGGCGGCCGCTCTGGAGGCGGCAAGGGCGGAGGATCCGGCAAGGGAGACTCGTCCCGTAAGGAGGGCAGCCCACCCCCCAGCCACGGCACTCTGGCCATCGTTCAGCTGGTGGAGCGGAGCTCTGGCAGGGTGCTCTGGCAGGGCGAAGCCACTGCGACAGCCCCGCCCCCCGGCCAGCCCAGCGCCGACCCCCTTCAGCCCCTCTTCGACGCCCTCCCCAGCCGCAACTAAAACAAAGCGGGGGCCCGAAGGCCCCCGCTCTGCACTAGCTGATAGCTGACAGCTGATAGCCGACAGCTAAAGGAAGCTACTTCTTCTGCGCCTCGACGACCGTGAGGGCCGTGAGGTGGATGATGTCGTTCAGGTCGCTGTGGCGCTGCAGGACATGGACGGGAGCCGCCATGCCGCAGGTGATGGGGCCGATGACCTCGGCGCCCGCCAGCCGCTGCACCAGCTTGTAGCCGATGTTGCCGCTGGTGAGGTCGGGGAAGATCAGCACGTTCGCGCCGCCCGGCAGGTCCACCCAGGGGTAGTTCTCAGCCAGGATGTCGGCACCGAGGGCGGTGTCAGCCTGCATCTCGCCGTCGCACTTGAGCTCAGGCCGGCGGGCCTTGACCAGCTCGGTGGCCTTCTGGACCTTGCGGACCAGGGGGTGCTCGACGCTGCCGAAGCTGGAGAAGGAGAGCATGGCCACCTTCGGTTCCATGTTGAAGGTGTCCTTCACCAGGTCCGCGGTGAGGAGGGCGATCTCCGCCAGTTCCTCGCTGTTGGGCTCGATGTTCATGGTGGTG
>CAIMFT010000060.1 GCA_903840385.1 uncultured Holophagaceae bacterium | reverse complement strand
TCACGGCCATCAAGCAGATGACCATCTGGGGCAACCACAGCGTCACCCAGTTCCCCGACCTCTACCACGCCACCGTGGATGGCAAGTGCGCCTACGACCTGGTGAACGACCACGCCTGGTATGAGACCGCCTACATTCCCACGGTCGCCAAGCGCGGCGCCGCCATCATCGAGGCCCGCGGCCTCAGCAGCGCTGCCAGCGCCGCCAGCGCCGCCATCGACCACATGAAGAGCTGGGCCCTGGGCACCCCCGAGGGTGACTGGACCAGCATGGCGTTCCCCTCCGACGGCAGCTACGGCGTGCCCGAGGGCCTGGTCTACGGCTTCCCTGTCACGGTCAAGGACGGCAACGTCTCCATCGTCCAGGGCCTGAAGATCAATGCCTTCAGCCGCGCCAAGATGGACGCCACCGCCAAGGAACTGGGCGAAGAGCGCGACGCCGTCAAGGAGCTGGGTCTCATCTAGACCAGCACGCAGTCCTGAAAGCGCAGGGGGCAACCCCTGCGCTTTTTTCTGCGCTGACAGCCCTACGCCACAGCCTCGCCCAGGTAGAAGGTGTAGGACACCTGGAAGGACTGGTAGTCGCCAAAGACGGTGACGCGGAAGGAGATGTGGAGGGGGCGGCTGCGGAGCCGACCGATCAGCAGGGGCTCGGCGGGGCCGGAGTTGGGCTGGGGGTTGTTCATGGTGATCACCAGGCGCTCCCCATCCTCCACCTGCCAAGCCATGGGTGGGGCCTCCGCCTCGGTGCGCCGCACCCGGAAAATGGTCCACATGCGGGGGGTCTCGGCCACGAGGCAGTCCACGTCACTCATGCCAACGGAATCGACGACGCCGCACTCGAGCACTTCCAGCGAACCGGTGGTGACTCTCATGGGGCTCCCAGGTGCAGGGGCCAAGTCTGCCCTGCGCCTTCATGCTAAGTCGCGGCACGCCCCGAAGCCCTGGTCTCAAACTTGGACAATCAGGGGCGCTCCAGGAGGACTCCCGGGGCCGGCGACTCGGGCTTGTAGTAGGCGAGGCGCCCGGGGAGGCAGGACAGGATGGCCCCGGCGCGGTGCATGCAGATCTCGTTGAGGGCCTGGGCCAGCGGCAGCTCCCGGCCATCGGCCCGCAGGCCATCCACCAGGACATGGCAGGTGGGACCGGCTCCCTTTGACCTGAGGAGCTGCTCGATGCCGCCGGGGTAGTCCTGGTCGCTGGGGACCTCGGTGCCAAGCTCGGAGATGTAGGGGAGGTGCCGGTTCAGCCGGCTGAGGATCTCCTGGCGGCGCTTGGGGAGGGCCAGGAAGTGGACCCAGCGCGCCTGCTGGGCCGAGGCGATGAAGGCCTTCACAAAGGCTTCTTCGTGACCCATGGGGTGTGCTCCTAGGACGTGCAGTGTGGCAGGGGCTCGGCCAGGAGGAGGCGGTTCTTGGGGGTGATGTCCCCCGGGATGACCTGCGTGAACACCCGGTAGCCCTGGGCGCGCAGCCGCGCCACCCGGGTGGCGTCCATGGCCAGGGGACCGTCCAGCCAGCCCTCCAGGCCACCGAGGTCGCCCATCTTGAGGTCGTGGCAGCAGGGCAGCACAGCCACGGTGGCGCGGGCCGCCACGGCCCGCGCCAGGATCAGGTCCGTGAGTCCCCCGCAGGCGTGGGCCGAGACCACCAGATCGTCGGGCTGGAGGGGGACGCTGCTCAGGTCGGCCTCGAGGAGCTGCACGCGGCCTGCCAGCCTTGGCCACGCCGCGCTGAGTGTTGCCGCCAGGGTCGCTGCGCTCTTGGGCAGGCGCAGGTCCACGGCCAGGGCCTCGGGGGAGGTGTCATCCAGCAGGAGAAGGATCTGGGCCAGCAGGCCGTGGCCGCAGGCCAGGTCCACCACCCGGTGCCCCCGGAAGCGGCGGCGCACCCTGCGGGCCACCTCCCAGGCTTCAAAGAGCTCCTTGCGGGGCAGGCAGCCGGCGGCACAGACGGATCTGCCGACGGCAGCAAACAGGGTCTCTCCCTGGAACTGGGGGAGGAGCTTGTCCGTCAACCGGTTGCGGGAGGAGCGGTCCATGGGGTGCGCAGGTCCTCAGGGTTCGGTCCAGCAAGCAGAAGGCCCCGGGGTGGGGCCTTCTGGTCTCGTGGGCAGTCCAGTCCTTAGCTGCAGCCGGTGGTGGCACCGCAGGTCTGGCACTTCATGCAGGCACCGTTGCGCACCAGGGTGAGGTGGCCGCACTCGGGGCAGGGATCGCCGGTGTAGCCCTTCTCCCGTGCGACCTGGGCCGCAGAGGCGGTGGAGGCGCCGGAGGGGGTGCTGCGAACGGCCACCAGCACAGGCTGGGCGGCGCCAGCGGCGGGGGTGGTGTCCCCGGCCTCCGGGAAGGGCAGGGGCGTGCCGGTGGGCAGGCTGGGCAGGTTCACGAGGCCCACGGCCTGGCTGTTGGGGCGCACGCCGGTGGCGCTGCTGGCCAGCTGCTCGGGCTCCACATGGGCCAGGTCGTAGCGGCCCAGGTAGCTGATGGCCAGCTCCCGGAAGACGAAGTCGATGAGGCTGGTGCTCAGCTTGATGGTGTCGCTGCCAGCCACCATGCCACCCGGCTCGAAGCGGGTGAACAGGAACGCATCGCAGAACTCTTCCAGGGGCACCCCATGCTGGAGGCCCATGCTGACGGCGATGGCGAAGCAGTTGAGCACGGCCCGGAAGGCGGCGCCTTCCTTGTGGATGTCGAGGAAGATCTCGCCGAGGCTGCCGTCCTCGTACTCACCGGTGCGGAGGTAGAGCTTGGTGCCGCCGATGGTGGCGGCCTGGGTGTAGCCGCCCCGGCGGTTGGGCAGGCGGCGGCGGTAGGTGCGCACCAGCTGCTGGGTGAGGGCCTGGGCCACAATGGGAGTCTTCTCCGCGGCACTGGCCTGGTCGTCCATGAGGGTGTCAGCGCCGTCCAGCAGGTCCAGGCTGGTGGCCATGGCCTGGCTCATCTTGGAGCCGTCGCGGTAGAGGGCCACGGCCTTGAGCATGAGCTGCCAGCTGGCTTCGTAGATGCCGCCGATTTCGGCCACGGTGGCCTCGGCCGGCAGGTTGATGGTCTTGCTGATGGCCCCGCTCAGGAAGGGCTGGGCGGCACCCATCATGCGGAGGTGGCCCATGGGGGCGATGTAGCGCCGCCCCGTGCGGCCGCAGCGGTTGGCGCAGTCGAAGATGGGGAGGTGCTCGTCCTTCAGGTGGGGCGCACCCTCCACGGTCATGGTGCCGCTCAGGGCCAGGAGGAAGGTCTCCACCTGGGCCAGCTCGAACTGCCCCTTGAGGCGCTCCACATCGATGGCGTAGGCCGGGTCGAAGGCCGTGGGGAGCTTCTGCTCCACCAGGGCGATCTCTTCTTCCGCCCAGCCAGCACCCTTGAGCATGGTGCGGGTGATGCCGGGCGTGTCGTCGGTGATCTGCAGCCAGCCCACGACGTGGCGCTCGATCTCCCCGATCTGCTTGGGGGAGTAGCCGAGGCGGGCCAGGGCTTCAGGGATGGCGCGGTTCACCAGCTTGAAGTAGCCGCCGCCCGCCAGCTTCTTGAACTTCACCAGGGCGAAGTCGGGCTCGACGCCGGTGGTGTCGCAGTCCATGAGCAGGCCGATGGTGCCTGTGGGGGCCAGGACCGAGACCTGGGCGTTGCGGTAGCCGTGCTTCTCACCCAGGCTGAGGGCCGTGTCCCAGCTCTCCCGGGCAGCCTCCACCATGCTCTTGGGCAGGGTGGTGCCGCGCAGCCCCTGGGGCCGGATGGACAGCTGCTCGTACTCCGAGTCCGGGGCGTTGTAGGCCGCCCGGCGGTGGTTCCGGATGACGCGGAGCATGTGCTCAGCGTTCTTGGCGTAGCCGGGGAAGGGCCCCAGCTCGCCCGCCATCTCGGCGCTGGCGGCGTAGGCATCGCCTGTGAGGATGGCGGTCAGGGCCGCGCACCACTGGGTGCCTTCGGCGCTGTCGTAGGGGATGCCCATGCGCATGAGCATGGAGCCCAGGTTGGCGTAGCCCAGGCCCAGGGTGCGGAACTCGTAGCTCAGCTGGGCGATGGACTCGCTGGGGAACTGGGCCATCAGGACACTGATCTCGAGCACCACGGTCCAGAGGCGGATGGCGTGCCGGTAGCCCGCCAGGTCGAACCCGCCGTCCCCGGTGAGGAAGGTGCAGAGGTTCAGCGAGGCCAGGTTGCAGGCCGTGTCGTCCAGGAACATGTACTCAGAGCAGGGATTGCTCGCGTTGATGGGGCCGTCGGCAGGGCAGGTGTGCCAGTCGTTGATGGTGGTGTTGAACTGGATGCCGGGGTCGGCGCAGGCCCAGGCGGCCTTGTTCACCTTCTCCCAGAGGTCCCTGGCCCGCAGCTTCCGGTGGGTCTTGCCGTCCACTCGGCGCTTGAGCTCCCAGTCCCCATCCACTTCCAGGGCGCGCATGAAGGGATCAGGCACCCGGACGGAGTTGTTGGAGTTCATTCCGCCGACGGTGTAGTAGCCCTCGCCGTCCCAGCTGGTGTCGTAGCCGTGGAGGTCGCGGGCGAAGTCGCCCTCGGCCAGACGACCCAGGCACTGGGTGAGGAAGGCCGGCGGCACGCCGTCCCGTTTGGCGCGGGCCAGGGCCTTGCGCAGAGCCTCGTTGGTGAGGGGATCCGGATCCTTGCTGGTGGAGCCCTCCACGGACTGGCAGATGGCGTCCCAGTGGCGGCGCACCATGGCGCTGCCCGCGGCCAGCATGGCGACCTTGCGCTCCTCGGCCACCTTCCAATCGATGAAGGTCTCGATGTCGGGGTGGTCCAGATCGAGGCAGACCATCTTGGCGGCGCGGCGGGTGGTGCCACCGCTCTTGATGGCGCCTGCGGCACGATCGCCCACGGCCAGGAAGCTCATGAGGCCGGAGCTGCGACCGCCCCCGGAGAGGGGCTCCTCGGAGCCGCGCACCTTGGAGAAGTTGGTGCCCGTGCCGGAGCCGTACTTGAAGATGCGGGCCTCTCGGGTCCAGAGGTCCATGATGCCGCCCGGATTCACCAGGTCATCGGCCACGCTCTGGATGAAGCAGGCATGGGGCTGCGGCCGCTCGTAGGCCGAGGTGGACTTCATCATCTCCCCGGTGCGGGGATCCACGTAGCTGTGGCCCTGGGCGGGGCCGCTGATGCCGTAGGCGTAGTGCAGGCCCGTGTTGAACCACTGCGGGGAGTTGGGCGCGCACATCTGGTTGGCGAGCATGTTGGTGAGCTCGTCGCAGAAGGCCTGCGCATCCTCGGGCGTGTCGAAGTAGCCGTGGGTCTCGCCCCAGTGGCGCCAGCAGCCGGCCAGGCGATGGAAGACCTGCCGGGCGTCCTTCTCGCCGCCGTTCTGCTCGTCGATGCCCTTCCGGCGGAAATACTTCTGCGCCAGGATGTCGACGGCGACCTGGGACCAGGTCTCCGGCACGAGCACATCCTTGGCCTCGAAGACCACGGTGCCGTCCAGTTTGGAGATGCGGCTGGTACGCGGAACGAAGGGGATCCCTTCGAGCGGATCGTGACCTGCCTTGGTAAAGTGGCGGGCGATCTTCATGGTCAATCCTGGCAATGGGGCATTGGGGGGGCAGTGGGGCGGGCCTGCAACACCCCGGAAGGCCTTCTGAGGCCTTCCCGCAGGGCGGGGGTCTCAGAACCAGACCTCTAGGTGTTGTGCCGGAAGCAAACTATGCCCCCAAGATGTTGGGGTGTCAAGGGTCGGGATGGAGGAAAAATCCAACTGCGATTTTGTGTGACCTGATGGTCCTTTTAGGGGGCAATTCTGCCCCATTTCTTCAGGTTTGCTGGCGTCTAGGCCCCTCCTGTGGGTAGGCTGGGACCAAGCCGGGCCCCATGCATCGGGGCGCGACGAACCGGGTCAGATCGGAAGAAGCAGCCCTAAGTCGTGGTTTCGAGTGCCGTGGCAAGCCCGGCCCTTTTGCGCCGCTGGCGCAGAAGGGCCGGGTTCGCCAACCGTTCGCACGGCGCATGCGGCTTGCGCTCACGGGTCGGCACTGGCATGTGCTCCCAGTGGGGGCCCGCTCCACAGAGCCCGCCGGGCTCTGTTCCGCGACCCACTTGGTCGCACACGTGGCAAGCCCGGCCCTTTTGCGCCGCTGGCGCAGAAGGGCCGGGCGAGCAAGCCTTCGTCTATCTCCGAATCGGCGCAGCCGATTGGGAGCCCGCCCGACACACGGTGTACAGCGCACACCCCGCACACGTGCTGCGCTGGCGCAGGCCGGGGCAGTCGCCGAGGATGCCGAGGTGGCTGAGGGCGAAGTCGTAGCGCAGGGGATCCGCTGCATCGAGGCGGGTGAGAGCGGCGGTGATTTCGCTGGCCATGCGGCCATCGGGGGTGCTCCGGGCGGTGAGGCCGATGAAGCGGGAGACCCGCGCCACGTGCGTGTCCAGGGGGATGACCAGGCTCCCGGGGGACAGGCTGGTCCACTGCCCGAGGTCGGGCCAGCCAGAGCGCACCAGCCACCTCAAGAACATGCGCCAGCGCTTGCAGGCAGCGCCTTCCAGGGGATCGGGCAGGGAGAAGCGGGACCCATAGGTGGGCGGCAGCTCCAGCCGGAGCCGTTGCACCAGGCGCGAGAGGGGCAGGTCGGCGGCCTCCCCGCTGCGGGGCGCCAGGTGGGCCTCCAGGCCCTGGCCACTCTCCCGGTCCAGCCGCTGCCAGGCGAGCAGCCAGGCCACCAGATCCGGTGCGGTGTGGAAGCGCCAGCACCACGCACCCAGGCCAGCCGTGAGCGCTCGAGCGGCCTCCCCGGGAGTGCGCAGACGCAGCCAGGCGGCGGGGTGAGCGCCCAGGGGGGCCAGGGCCGCCCGCACGGCCCGGATCATGGGGGCCACCCGCCCATAGGCCAGGTGGGCGGCCACGAAGGCGGCCACCTCCCGGTCCAGGGCTGCGGCGTAGGTGAGGGGAACGCTCAGGGGATCTTGGACCAGGGCCGGGGGCGTGTCGTATTGCCGGCACAGGGCATCCAGGCGGGCCTTGAGGGCGGTTGCGGCGGTTCCCATGGCTCCCAGTGTCCCAGCAGGAGGCGGTTTCGGGACCGCCGCAGGATACTTGCCTAAAAACACTATGTAAGTAAAGCCGCTTGCGCTAGGCTTGATTTCGGTGGCCCGTGGCCCCTTTTGGAGCAGTAACCGCACATGATGAACCTGCGTGGCCTTGGCAACCTGGCGAAGATCCTCGAAGAAGCAGCAAAACCCGACTCCGTATTGCGGGAAGACCGTGAGAAGCCCAAGCCCAAGGTTCTGAAGAAGGGAGAGAAGACCGAGAAGATTCGGGTCATCGATCCCAAGCGGAAGCTTTGGTACGAGAAGCGCTTGAAGGAGATCACGGCCAAGGCCGAGTCCTCCGACAGCGGGCTTCCTGCTGCTGGCCCTGTCACGGCACCCCTGGCACCTGCCATGGCTCGGACGGCTGTCTCCAAGCTCGGCGGGAACCTCCTGCAGACCCTGGCTGCAGCCAAGGACGCCAAGCCCAAGACCGACTCCCCCAAGCGCTCCGAGTCGTGGCGCCGCAAGCCGGGTGAATCGATTTTCTAGGCTGTTGGCTATCAGCCGTCAGCTATCAGCTAATGCACAAGGGGCGCCAGTGGCGCCCCTTGGCTTTGTCGTGCTTTCCTCTCAGCTATCGGCTGTCAGCCATCAGCCACTGCCGCCAGGTCCGAGGTCTGCTCGGTTACGGCCAGCGCTTGCTTTGGCCGATAGCTGATAGCCGATAGCTGACACCTAACCCCTCACCCCAAACTTGCGCCCAATCCACGTCTCACCCAGGGGGCGCTCGAAGCGACCCTGGCGAAGCTCACCGAGGGTGAGGAGGGCCAACTCCAGCACGGGGGTGGCTGCGGTCAGGGTTCCGTCCGCCAGGCGGGCGGCGAGGTCGGTCCGGGGCAGGATACTGAGGCCCTCCGGGAGACGCACCAGCACAGCCTGGGGATCCTCCAGCCTGAGCCCCAGCCGGCCCAGGGCCTGCCCGAGTCCCCGCTGCATGCCGTCGATGGCGCAGCCCGAGGGCTGCTCCGCCAGGGTGGGCTCGGCGATGGCCAGGATGCGGCCCTCCAGCAGGGCCCAGTCCGCCTGGTACTGCGTCCCCTTGTGGCGCCACTTCCCCAGCAGGGCATTGATCTCAGGGGTCAGCACCGCCGGGTCCACTGGCTGGGTCAGAGCCAGCAGCCAGAGGCGGGCGGCATCGGGCAGGGCGGGAAAGAGGGCTTGGGACATGGCGGCTCCGGTGGGGCTGTGCTGCATGGGATGCCGCTGGTGGGGCCGCCGTCCCGGGCGGGTCCACAGATTTCCGTGACAGATGAAACCCCGCCTCCTGCGTAAGGTGGTAGGCGATGCGAGATACAGCGATTCTGCTCCTCAACCTTGGCGGTCCGGTGAGTCTGGCCCAGGTGGAACCCTTCCTGGTGGCCCTCTTCGGGGACCGGGACCTGATCCGCTTGCCGGGGCCGGCCTGGCTGCAACCCACCTTCGCCCGCCTCATCGCCCGGTTGCGCGCACCCGGTGCAAGGGGCCGCTACGCCGAGATCGGCGGCGGTTCGCCCCTGCTGCGGGAGAGCGCCCTCCAGGCCTCCGCCCTCCGCCAGGCCCTGCGGGAGGCCGGGCGGGACGAGGCTGTGAAGCTCTGCTTCCGCTACGCTGCCCCTCGGGCCGCGGGCCTGCTGCGCGCCCTCCAGCGCGAGGGCATCCGCAGGCTGGTGCCGGTGACGCTCTACCCTCACGACTGCCGCGCCACCACCGGCTCCAGCCTGCGGGAGCTGGCGGTAGAGGCGGCCAAGGCTGGCCTGGAGCTGCTGCCCGGCGTGGAGAGCTACGCCACCGATCCCGACTATCTGGAGGCCCTCGCCCGCCCCCTGCGGGCTGCGCTCAAGGAGCTGCCCGAGGCCACCGTGGTCTTCAGCGCCCACAGCCTGCCTGTGCGGCAGATCGAGGCCGGGGACCCCTACGAGCGGGAGATCCACGCCACCATGGACGCGCTGGTGGCGGGCCTGGGGCCCCTGCCGGGCGGGCATCAGCTGGCCTATCAGAGCCGCACGGGCCCCGTGCGCTGGCTGGAGCCGCCCCTGAAGGCCGTGCTGGAAGCCCTGGGTGGCAAGGACGTCATCGTGGTGCCGCTGAGCTTCGTCAGTGAGCACATCGAGACCCTGCACGAGCTCGACATCGAGTACCGCGAGGTGGCCCACAAGGCTGGCGTTCGCACCTACCAGCGTGTTGCCGCCCCCGGCGCCGATCCCGCCTACATCCGCTGCCTGACACGGCGCGTCCTGGAGGTTCTCCCATGACCACCCTCATCCTCGGTGGTGGCGTCACGGGTCTGGCTGCGGCCTGGCACCTGCAGCAGCGGGGCGAGGCCGTGGAAGTGTGGGAGGCGGGCAGCACCGTAGGCGGCTGGATGAAGACCCTGCCCTGGGAGGGCGGCCACATCGAGACCGGGCCCCAGGGCGTGCTGTGGCAAAAGGGCACGGCGGTGGATCGTCTGTTCACGGCCATCGGCCTGCCCTTCAAGTCGCCGGGCACCGGCGCCCGCTGGGTGGGGAAGGGCGGTCACCTGATTCCTGTGCCCGCCGCACCGCCGGCGCTGCTCATCTCGCCCCTGATGTCCCTGGGCACCAAGCTGCGGATGATGCTCGAACCCTTTTTGAAGGTGCGCCCTGCGGAGCCTGAAGAGGGCCTGTCGGCCTTCATCGCCCGGCGCCTGGGGCCTGGCGTAGCCACGGATCTGCTGCCGGCCATGGTGGCAGGCATCCTGGCGGCACCGCCGGAGCTGCTGTCCATCGATGCCATCCCCAAGCTGCGCCAGTGGGAGGCTCAGGGCAGCCTCTTCAACGGCATCCGCAAGAGCGGCGTCAGCCACATGGTGGTGCCCGAGGGTGGCATGGGGCAGCTGCCTATCAAGCTCGCTTACCACCTGCCTGCCATCCGCACGAGCCTGCGGGCCGAGCGCCTGGAGGCCCTGCCGGGCCGCCGCTGGCGGGTCTCTGGCGGGGGCGAGGTCCGGGAACCCGATCGCGTGGTGCTGGCCCTGCCGGCCTTCGAGGCGGCCCTCCTCCTTGGCCCCGTGGCCCCGGGCAGTGCCGCTGCCCTGGGCTCCATCCCCTACACCAGCGTGGACCTCTGGCACAGCCGCCATGCGCCCCTGCCGCACCTCAAGGACAGCTTCGGCTTCCTCATCCATCCCCCGGAAGGGCAGGGCTACCTGGGCTCCCTGGTGCCGTCCTGGATGGATCCCCAGACCGCCCCGGCCGGTGTCATGCAGCTGCGCAGCTTCATCGGCGGCGCCTTCGGCAAGCCCGCCGACCTGGAAGCCTGGGAGGGGGTCCAGACCCGCCTGCGGCACTGGGTGCCGGCCCTCTCCGAAGCCTCAGCGGTGCGCCACGAATACGCCGAGCGCGCCATCCCCCGCCCCGAGCTGGGCCACCGTGCCCGCGTGGCCGCCGGCCTCGAGGCCCTGCCCACCGGCATCGACTGGCTCAGCAACGCCCGCTTCGGCCCCGGCGTGCGGGACATCCTGGAAGGCCTGGAGGCGTGGGTCTGACCCGAGGCCCACTGACAGGGCTTGGCGGATTAAAGGAACAAGGCCCTTGCCACCAAGGCACCAGATTTCAGTTTGTCTCGCGTATCGGCGCAGCCGATACCGAGAAGGCACCAAGAAGGGCGTCCTCCTTTTAATCACTGTCCATCACCGTGCATCGCTGGTTAAACCGTCCTTCGCAGAAATCCGAACGGCTCATCCCCTTCATCCCCTTCATCCCTGTAAAAACTGCTTTTTAACAGGGATAAAAGGGATGAAGGGGATAACTGAAAAAGCGGGGTGGGCTTTGGGCCGGGGGTTTGCAGGATGGCCTTATCGCCAGTCCTTCATCCCCGGCATCCCTTTTGAAACTGCTTGGGAAGCC
>CAIMFT010000059.1 GCA_903840385.1 uncultured Holophagaceae bacterium | reverse complement strand
GGTGCAGAGCTACCACGGCGCCCAGATCTTCGAGGCCCTGGGCCTCAGCCAGGACTTCGTGGACGAGTACTTCTCGGGCACCCCCACCCGCATCGGCGGCGTCGGCATCGATGTCATCGCCCGGGAGGTGAGCCTGCGCCACGACCAGGCCTACCCAGACCGCCCCGCCGACGCCCCCAGCCTCAGCTCCGGCGGCCGCTACAAGTACCGGCGGGATGGCGAGACCCACCTCAACAGCCCCGAGGCCATCCACCTGCTGCAGTCCGCCTGCCGCAGCGGCGACTACAAGCTGTGGAAGCGCTACACCGAGCTCATCGACCACCAGGGCAAGCAGCCCGTCACCCTGCGCAGCCTGCTGGAGTTCCGCTCCCAGGCCCGGCCGGTGCCCATCGACGAGGTGGAGCCCATCGAGGCCATCCTGGCGCGCTTCAAGACCGGCGCCATGTCCTACGGCTCCATCAGCCAGGAGGCCCACGAGGCCCTGGCCATCGCCATGAACCGCATCGGTGGCAAGAGCAACACCGGTGAGGGCGGCGAGGATCCGGCCCGCTTCATCCCCCTGCCCAATGGCGACTCCCGCAGCAGCGCCATCAAGCAGGTGGCCTCGGGCCGCTTCGGCGTCACCATCAAGTACCTGACCGAGGCCCGGGAGATCCAGATCAAGATGGCCCAGGGCGCCAAGCCCGGCGAAGGCGGTCAGCTGCCTGGCCCCAAGGTCTATCCCTGGATCGCCAAGACCCGCCATGCCACCCCTGGTGTGGGCCTCATCTCCCCGCCGCCGCACCATGACATCTACTCCATCGAGGACCTGGCGCAGCTCATCTATGACCTGAAGAACGCCAACCCCAGTGCCCGCATCAGCGTGAAGCTCGTCTCCGAGGCTGGGGTCGGGACCATCGCTGCGGGTGTGGCCAAGGCCCACGCTGACGTCATCCTCATCAGCGGCTTTGATGGCGGCACGGGCGCCGCCTCCCTCACCAGCATCCGCCACGCGGGTGCCCCCTGGGAGCTCGGCCTCGCCGAGGCCCAGCAGGTCCTGGTGATGAACAACCTGCGCAGCCGCGTGGTGCTCGAGGCCGACGGCCAGCTGAAGTCCGGCCGGGACGTGATCATCGCCGCCCTCCTGGGCGCCGAGGAGTTCGGCTTCGCCACCGCACCCCTGCTGGCCCTGGGCTGCGTGATGATGCGCGCCTGCCACAAGAACACCTGCCCCGTGGGTGTGGCCACCCAGGACCCGGAGCTGCGCAAGCACTTCCACGGCGACCCGGAGCATGTGGTGAACTTCATGAAGTTCGTCGCCATGGAGGTCCGCGAGCTCATGGCTCAGCTGGGCTACCGCCAGTTCTACAAGATGGTGGGTCGCACCGAGCACCTGGAGATGCGGCGGGGCGTGGACCACTGGAAGGCCCGCACCCTCGACTTCACCCGCATGCTCTGGAAGCCCTCCGTGCCCAGGGATGTCAAGCGCACCTTCCGGGTCGCCCAGGAGCACGGACTTGAGAAGGCCCTGGATGCCACCACGCTGATTCCCCTCTGCAAGCCTGCCATCGAGTCCCGCTCCCCAGTCTCCGCCACGCTGCCCATCAGCAACGGCAACCGTACGGTGGGCACCATGCTCGGCGCCGAGATCACCAAGCGCTGGGGCGAGGAAGGACTGCCGGACGACACCATCCGGCTCCAGTTCCAGGGCTCCGCTGGCCAGAGCTTTGGTGCCTTCATCCCCAAGGGGCTGACCCTCTCCCTCGAGGGCGATGCCAACGACTACCTGGGCAAGGGCCTCTCCGGCGGCCGCATCGTGGTCTTCCCACCCCGCACGGCCACCTTCGTGCCCGAGGACAACGTCGTCATCGGCAACGTTGCCTGCTACGGCGGCACCTCGGGCGAGGCCTTCATCCACGGCCTGGCCGGGGAGCGCTTCTGTGTCCGCAACTCCGGCGTCACCGCCGTGGTGGAAGGCATTGGCGACCATGGCTGCGAGTACATGACGGGCGGCGAGGTGGTCATCCTCGGCCGGGCCGGCCGCAACTTCGCCGCTGGCATGTCCGGTGGCGTGGCGTGGGTCCTGGACGAGACTGGGGACTTCCCCTTCCGCTCCAACCTGGACCTGGTGGGCATGGGTCCCGTGGAGGATCCCGCCGAAGCCGAGCACCTGAAGGACCTCATCAAGCGCCACGCCGCAGCCACCCGCAGCGCCCGGGCCGCCACGATCCTCAAGGACTGGAAGAAGTGGCTCCCCCGCTTCGTCCGAGTCATGCCCCACGACTACAAGCGGGTCCTCGAGAGCCAGGCCCGCATGCGGGAGAAGGGCCTTCCTGAGGACGAGGCCGTGCTCGCGGCCTTCGAAGAGAACGCGCGGAGCCTCGCCCGCGCTGATGGGAACTAGGAGCCAGCCATGGGGAAGACCACCGGCTTCATCGAATATCAGCGCGAACTCCCGGCCGACCGCCCGCCCCTGGAGCGGCTCAACGACTGGAATGAGTCCCACCCGCGGGTTCCCGACGAGGCCCTGCAGCGCCAGGGGGCCCGGTGCATGGATTGCGGCACGCCCTTCTGCCACACGGGCAAGCTCATGGCGGGCATGGCCTCCGGCTGCCCTCTCAACAACCTCATCCCCGACTGGAACGACCTGGTCTATCGCGGCCAGTGGCAGCGCGCCCTGCGGCGCCTGCAGCGCACCAACAACTTCCCGGAGTTCACGGGCCGGGTCTGCCCCGCCCCCTGTGAGGGCTCCTGCACTGCCGGCCTCAACGGCGACCCCGTCACCATCAAGGCCATCGAGGTCTCCATCATCGACAAGGCCTTTGAGGAGGGCTGGATCGGTCCCGAAGTGCCGCCAGTGCGCACCGGCAAGACCGTGGCCATCGTGGGCTCGGGTCCGGCGGGCCTGGCCTGCGCCGCTCAGCTGAACCGAGCCGGCCACACGGTCACCGTCTTCGAGCGCGCCGACCGCGTGGGAGGGCTGCTCATGTATGGCATCCCCAACATGAAACTGGAGAAGCGCCTGGTGGATCGCCGGGTGGGCCTCATGGCCCGCAATGGCATCCGCTTCGTCACAGGCGTGGAGATCGGTCGGGACATCACCACCGAGAGCCTGCTGCGGGACTACCATGCCACTGTCCTCTGCTGCGGCTCCACCCAGCCCCGGGACCTGGATGTGGAAGGCCGCTCGCTCTCCGGCGTCTACATGGCCATGAACTTCCTCACCCTCAACACCAAGAGCCTCCTGGACAGCGGCCACGCCGACGGCGCCTACATCTCGGCCAAGGGCAAGGACGTGGTGGTCATCGGCGGCGGCGACACTGGCACGGACTGTGTCGGCACCTCGCTGCGGCACGGCGCCAAGTCCGTCACCCAGCTGGAGATCCTGCCCCAGTCTCCGGACCAGCGGGCCGGGGACAACCCCTGGCCCCAGTGGCCCAAGGTCAGCTCCATGGACTACGGCCAGGAAGAGGCCGCGGCCCTGCAGGGCGCCGACCCCCGCCTCTACAGCACCCTCACCCGGCGCTTTGTCGGTGAGGCGGGAGCCGTGCAGCAGGTGCACACCGTGGGCCTCAAGTGGTCCCGCAGCGGCGAAGGCCGTCCATTCTCCGAGGAAGTCCCCGGCACCGACCGGGTGCTCCCGGCGGACCTGGTGCTCCTGGCCCTGGGCTTCCTCGGCCCCGAGCGGAAGGGCCCCATCACGGAGCTGGGCCTAAAGCTGGATGGCCGCGGCAACGTGGTGGCCGACGGTCAGCGCATGACCAGCATCCCCGGCGTCTTCGCCGCAGGCGACATGGTGCGTGGCCAGTCCTTGGTGGTCTGGGCCATCCACGAAGGCCGCAACACCGCCCGCAGCGTCGATCGCTACCTGATGTATGGGAAGACCTACCTGCTCTGATGCGACTGGGATAACCATGGCTACGGTGGACTGCCCCCCCAAGCTGAACCGCTTCCTGGCGGTGCTGGGGCGTCGAGCGGATGGCTTTCATGAGTTGGAGCTGGTGACCACGGTCCTCATGGGCGTGCCGGAGCTCACGGATACCCTGTCGGCGGAAGCTGCTGAGGAGCTCTCCCTGACCATCGGTGGCCCCACCGGCGAGGGCCTGGTGGCCGACGACTCCAACCTTGTACTCAAGGCCTGGCACCTGCTGGAGGAGGCCGCTGGCCGGCCCCTGCCTGCGGCCCTGCACTTGGAGAAGCGCATCCCCCATGGCGCTGGCCTGGGGGGTGGCAGCAGCGATGCGGCGGGCGCCCTGCGCCTGGGCAATGTCCTGTTTGGCTTGGATCTGCCTGATGACCAGCTGCTGCGGATGGCCGCCCGCCTGGGCAGCGATGTGCCGCTGTTCCTGCTGGGCGGCACCACCCTGGGCCTGGGCCGAGGCGAGCGGGTCTTCCCCCTGCGCCCCCTCCCCCTGGAGCCCATCCTGCTGGTGCACCCGGGCCTCCATGTGGGCACGCCCGCCGTGTACCGGGCCCTCCAGTATGTCGGCTACCCCTTCCCCGAGGCCCTGGCCTCTCAGCCGCCGGGAGCCGCCCCGCCCTGGCGCAACGACCTCACCGGCGCCGCCATCTGGGTCTGCCCCCTCCTGGCCGAGGTGCGGGAGGCCATCCTCGAAGCCGACGGCGACCCCCTGCTCTGCGGCTCCGGCAGCTGCTGGGCCGCCCGGTTTGCCACCCCTGCGGACCGGGACGCCGCCGCCGCCAAGCTGAGAATCAGTCATCCCGAGTGGAGCCTCTGGGCCGTCTGATCCAGAAAAGAACAAGAATTTATAAGCGGAGAAAAACGGAGGAGCGGAGGAGAGCGGAAAACGCCTTTTCCCCTTCCTCCCCTTCATCCCTGTTAGTTCGCTTTTGTACCCGGTGAACAGCGATAACCACTGGCGGAGGCACTGGCCGCCACCCTAGACCGATCCGCCGGACATCTTTCAGGGTTCGTTGAAGGGCAAAAGAGATAGGAACAGGGATGAAGGGGATAAGGAAAAATTAAGCACGAAGTTTCACTGTCCTTCGCCTCATCGACCCTGCGCAACGTTGACCAATCAAGTGACTGTTGGGGGTCCATTCCCGCTCCTACCCCTGTCCAGACACCCACCCTCCGTGGTATTGGTAAGGGTCTGTTTGAGGTGTCCATGACCGAGTCCGCCCTTCGTCTCCGTGGCCTGCGCAAGACCTTCCCCAAGGTCATCGCGGTGGCCGGGGTGGACCTGGACGTGGCCCGGGGTGAGGTCTTCGGCCTGCTGGGCCCCAACGGAGCGGGCAAGACCACAACCCTGGAGGTGATCGAGGGCCTCACGGAAGCCGACGCCGGCGAGATCGAGATCCTGGGCCTCACCTGGGCCCGCAACGGCCGGGAGATCCGCTCGCGCATTGGCGTGCAGCTGCAGAGCACGAGCCTCTTCAACAAGATCACGCCCCGGGAGGCCCTGGACCTCTACGGCAGCTACTACCCCCGGCGCCGCAGCACCGAGGAGCTGCTGAAGCTGGTGCAGCTGGAGGAGAAGGCAGACGCCTATCACATCACCCTCAGCGGCGGCCAGCAGCAGCGCCTGGCGCTGGCCATGGCCCTGGTGAACGATCCCGAGCTGGTCTTCCTGGACGAGCCCACCACAGGACTGGATCCACAGGCCCGGCGCGGCCTCTGGGATGTGGTGCGACGCATGAAGGCCGAGGGCCGCACCGTGGTGCTCACCACGCACTACATGGACGAGGCCGAGGCCCTCTGTGACCGCCTGGCCATCATGGACCACGGCAAGGTGATCGCCACGGGCACACCGGCCTCGCTCATCGCGGAGCTGGCCATTCCCAGCGTGGTGGAGCTGACCTTCGAGGGCAACGCCCCAGACCCGGCAGCCTTCGAGGCGGCGCTGGGCCTCCGGGTGGAGCCCCGCGCCGACCTGTGGGAGATCCCCACGCCCGATCCCAAGACCCTCCTGCCCCGCCTGCTGGAGGCCGCCGAGGCGGCCGCCGTGCCCTTCCAGCAGGTCCACATCCGCCGCGCCACCCTGGAGGATGTCTTCCTCCATCGGACAGGGCGGAGTTTACGGGAATAGCGATGATTTTATGGCGGCAGTTCTCTATGGAATGGCGGCTCTACAGCCGCGACCGGGTGGCCATGTTCTGGACCATGGCGTTCCCGGTGATCCTGCTGCTGGGCTTCGGCACCATCTTCCGGGATAGCGGCGGACCCAGCCTCTCGGTGGTGCGGGTAGTAACGGCAGCTCCCGGCCCCCAGGACGTTGCTCTGGACCTGGCCCTTTCGGACCTCCACCTAAAAGTGCAGGCCCTACCCAAGGCCGAGGCGGAGGCCCGCTGGGCCCGGGGCGAGACCGCCGCCCAGCTGGAGACCGATGGTGCCGGCTACCGCCTGCGCCTCAACAGCTACCTCATGGCCCAGGCCGGGGCCACGGCCGGCCTCGTGAACCAGGCCTGGCTGGTGGCCCAGGCGCGCCTGAGCGGGGCCCCGGAACCCCGCCGCATCCCGGTCCAGGTGGAGAGCCCGGGCCGCAAGCGCTCCGCCAACTATGCGTCGTTTCTGCTCCCGGGCCTCCTGGGCTTGAACCTCGTGAGCATGGGGCTCTTCAGTGTGGGCATGGTGAACGTGTCCTACCGGGAGAAGGGGAAGTTTCGCCGCCTGGCGGTGACCCCGCTGCCCAAGTGGATCTTCCTCCTGGGCCAGGTGCTGCACCGCCTCACGGTCACAGTGGTGCAGGCGGCCATTCTCCTGCTGGTGGGCTATCTGGTCTTCGGCATCGCCAACCAGGGTTCCTTCTTCGAGCTCCTGCTCGTGATGGCCCTGGGCACCGGCTGCTTCATGGCCTTCGGCTTCGCCCTTAGTGGGTTCGCCGAGACCTCCGAAGGCTACGCCGCCATCTCGAACCTGGTGTTCTTCCCCCTGATGATGCTCAGCGGCGTTTACTTCACGCTGGACTCGGCCCCGGCCTGGCTGCAGCGCGTCGTAGCCGGCCTGCCCCTGGCCCCCTTCCTCAAGGCCCTGCGGGCCGTCTTCAACGACGGCGCAGGCCTCGCTGGCCACGGCCTGGGGCTGGCCATCGTGGCAGCCTGGGGCTTGGCTGCCTTCTTCCTGGCGGTGAAGCGGTTTCGCTGGGCCTGAGGTTTCGGAGGAAATAAATCTAGACAGCCCCCGCAACGACGGGATTAACCCACCTCGGCGGCCAATTAAGGCGGGCCAGGGCTACACTGGAGGGCTGGAGTACCCATGCAGGCTTCAAAACGCGCCAGGATGGCCATCTTTCTCACGGTCTTCGTGGACCTGCTGGGCTTCGGCATCGTCATTCCGATCCTCCCCCTCTATGCCCAGGCCATTGCGGACCATCCCAGCCCCTGGATGGAGTCCATCAACCACCTGCTGGGGCTGACCGGCGTGGGTGCCACCCCCGGCGCCTTCTGGGCCGGGGTGGGCTTCCTCAGCTTCAGCCTCATGCAGTTCATCGCCTCGCCCATCCTGGGCCGGGTGTCAGACATGGTGGGCCGGCGCCCCGTGCTCTGGATCAGCCTGATGGGCTCAGCCCTGGGCTACCTCATGCTGGCCCTCACCAGCCGCTTCGAGTGGATGCTGGCAGCCCGCATTTTGGACGGCATCACAGGTGGCAACATCTCCGTGGCCCAGGCAGCCATGGCCGATAGCTCGGCCCCTGAGGAGCGCTCCAAGGTGATGGGCATGATCGGCGCCGCCTTCGGCCTGGGGTTCGTCCTGGGACCGGCCCTGGCGGGCGTGCTCAGCGGCAGCGACTTCGGTCACTACCTGCTCCAGACCCGGGGCTGGCACCTGCCCTTCTTCGTGGCGGCGGGACTCTCCCTGGCGGCTTCGCTGCTGGTGGTGCTCTGGCTGCCCGAGACCCTCACGCCGGAGGTGCGTGCCCGCGCCCGTTCCCACGAGAGCCGCGGCCATGCCCTGGCCAAGGCCCTGCGCCGCCCCGGCATGCCGCAGCTGCTGACGGTGTCCCTGCTGGCCATGGCGGGCTTCGCCATGATGGAGGGGACCTTTGCCCTCCTGGTACACCAGCGCTTTGACTTCCACCAGCGCGAGGTGGGCTTCCTCTTCGCCGGCATCGGCGTCCTCATGGTGATCTACCAGGGCGGCCTCGTGCGCCTGGTGGCCAAGCGGGTTCCCGAGAAGGTGGCACTCGTCGTGGGCCTGCTCCTCATGGGCCTCTCCCTGCCCCTCCTGCCCAAGGCCGCCTGGATGTGGCCCTTTGTGCTGCTCTTCATTCCCCTGTCCTGGGGCAGCGGCATGGGCAACACGGCGGGCTCGGCCCTGGCCAGCCGCCTGACGCCCCCGGAGGACCAGGGCGGTCTCTTCGGCGTGCTCAACGCCATGAGCGGCGTGGGGCGCATCCTGGGTCCCGCCATCGGCACCTTCACCTTCGCCCGCTGGGGCGGCCAGGCCACCTACACCGTGGCCGGCCTCACCCTGGGCCTGGCCTTCCTCCTGGCCCTCACCCTCACCCCTGCGGAGGCCCCATGATCCGTCTGGATGGGTGCAGCCTCAGCCCCTCTGCCCTGGCCCAGATTGCGGCTGGTGCTGAGGTTGAGCTCGACGAAGCGGCCCTGGCCCGGGTCGCCGCCAACCGGGGCGTGGTGGATCGCATCGTGGCCGAGGGCCGCACGGTCTACGGCATCAACACCGGCTTCGGCCAGTTCGCCACGGTGGCCATTCCGCCGGATCAGCTCCAGGTGCTGCAGCTCAACCTGATCCGCAGCCATGCCGCCGGCGTGGGCGAGCCCATCGGCCGCACCGAGACCCGGGCCCTCATGGCCGCCCGCATCAACTGCCTCCTGAAGGGCCACAGCGGCATCCGCCCCGAGCCCATCCGCCTGCTGGCGGCTTGCCTCAACCGCAACGTCCTGCCCCTGATTCCCAGCCAGGGCAGCGTGGGTGCCAGCGGCGACCTGGCCCCCCTGGCCCACATGGCCCTGCTGCTGGTGGGCGAAGGCCTGGCGTGGTCCGCGAGTGGATCCGTGCCAGGTGGTCAGGCCCTGGCGGCGGCCGGCCTCGTGCCCGTGGTCCTCGAGGCCAAGGAGGGCTTGGCCCTCATCAACGGCACCCAGTTCATCACAGCCCTCGGCAGCCTGGCCGCGGAGCGCTTCGGCCGCCTGGCGGCCCTGGCCGACGAGGTGGCCGGCCTGAGCCTGGAGGCCCTGCGGGGCAGCCGCGCCGCCTTTGATCCCCGCATCCATGCCGCCCGCCCCCATCCGGGCCAGGTGGCCGTGGCCGAGCGCATGCGCAACCTCTTGGGGCCCACCAGCGCCATCGCTGAGAGCCACCAGGACTGCCACCGGGTCCAGGACGCCTACAGCCTCCGCTGCATCCCCCAGGTGCACGGCGTGGTGCGGGATGCCCTGACCTTCGCCGGGGCCATCCTGGAGCGGGAGCTGAACGCCGCCACGGACAACCCCATGGTCTTCACGGACACGGGCGAGTCCCGCTCCGGGGGCAACTTCCATGGCCAGTATCCGGCCTTCGCCTGCGACCTCCTCGCCATTGCTGCCGCCGACCTGGCCAGCATGTCCGAGCGGCGCCAGGAGCGCCTGGTGAACCCCGCCTACAGCGACCTGCCGGCCTTCCTCACCGGGCATGGTGGCCTGGAGTCCGGCTTCATGATGGCCCACGTCACCTCCGCCGCCCTGGTGAGCGAGATGAAGGGTCTGGCCCACCCGGCCTGCGTGGACTCCATCCCCACCAGCGCCGGCAAGGAGGACCACGTGAGCATGGGGCCCATCGCGGCCCGCAAGCTGCTCCGAGCCGTGGAGGCCCTGGAGCAGGTGCTGGCCATCGAGGCCCGCATGGCCCTGGAGGGCCTGCGCTTCATCGGCCTGGCTCCCGGCGAGGGGCTCCAGCCCCTCCTGACGAAGCTCTCGGCAGCCTGTGCGCCCTGGTCCGACCGGGCCATGTATGAGGAGATCAGCGCCTCCCTCCAAGCCCTGCGCCAGCACATGGACGACCAGCCATGAGCCCCAACCTCGCCCCCTGGCGGGAAGCCTGCGAACAGGCCCTCCGCTGGGTCTCGGAGCCAGATGCGCTCCGCTGCTGGGGCTTTGGCCACGAAACGGAGGCGGGTCCGGTGCCCATCTTCAACTACCGCTTCGAGCACACCCTCGCGGCGGTGCTCCTGGCCCGCTGGCTGGCACCGGCCACAGGGGCTGACCTGGAGGTGGTGGAGTGCGCCGCCTGGCTCCACGATGTGGCCAAGCGCCTGAAGGACCCGGGGGGCAAGGACACCCACGCCCGGGATGCCTCAGTCCTGGTGCCGGAGCTGCTGGCCGGGACCGACTTCCCGCCCGCCAAGATCCCCGCCGTCCGCCATGCCATCGAGCACCACGTGGGCCTGCGCCTGACACACCGCCTGGAGCCCCTGGAGACCGCCTGCCTCTGGGACTGCGACAAGCTCAGCAAGATCGGTGCGGCCAGCCTGGTGCACTTTGGTTGCATCAGTGGGGCCTTCCAGCCCATCTCCACCGCGGAGATCCTCCGCCGCGGCGAGGCCTGGCTGGACCTGGCCCGGGGCATCGTTGCGAGCCTCAATACCGCCCCGGCGCAGGCCGAAGGACACCACCGACTCGCCTTCATCGAGGCCCACTACGTTCAGCTTCGAAGGGAATGGTCGGATCCCCTGCAGGAGGGTCCCTGATGAAAGACTTTCCGCGGCTCGCCCAGTCCTTGGTCATGGCCCACAAGGCCCTGATGATGTACACCATGAGCCACCCCCAGGCTCAGCAGGCCGTGGCCGCCACCCACGCCCTGCTCAGCCAGTGGCTACAGGACGAAGAGAAGCTGCAGTTCGTGGTCATCGGCTCGAAGGTCTTCGCTGGCGGCGATCCCCAGGACATCCGCAACTCCAACGTGGCGGCCCTGGCCAAGCTCGCCACGGACCGGGCCGTGAGTGGCCTGATCTTCGAGAACGGCCTGTCCCATGATGAGTGCCTGGCCTTCCTGGAGGGCCTCGTCCTCAAGCCCCACCGGTTGGACGAGGTCGGAGGCCTGGAGGGCCACCTCCGGTCCCGCTTCGTCACCCACATCAAGGTCTCCCAGATCCGCTACAAGGAAGTCCAGGAAGGCGATGAAGAGGACGAAGCCCCCATCCTCGATGTAGTGCCGCAGCTGTCAGAGCAGGACCTGGCCCGTCTGCTGGGAGAAGCCCTGCGCGCCGCCTTGGCGGAGCTGAACGAACGCAAAAAGGCCGGGGGCTCCTCGGGAATCCCCGCGGCGGAGCTCGGCAGCCTGCAGGCTCTGGCCGACGAGTTCGGCTTCGGCGAAGGCATGCCCTCGCCCGGCCGCCTGGCCCAGATCCGGAAGGCCCTGCAGGGTCTCGAGCCCCAGGAGCAGCTGAGCGTGCTCCAGGGCCTGGAGTCCCTGCCTCAGAGCCCCGGAGGGCTGGCCGTGGGCATGCGGGCCCTGGTGGGCGAGACCCTCGCCGCGGCGCTGGCCGCCGCCCTCTCCCGAGGGGTGCCCTGGCAGGACCTCCAGCATCCCCTCACGGAGATCCTGCGCCCCCTGCCCGAGCGCCTCGTGATCCTGCGCATCGTCACCGCCCGCCTCCGGGCCGAAGGCCATGACCCCGCCCCCGCTGAAGCGGCCCTGCGCAGCATCGCCTGGGACGCCCTCAGCCTCGAGGCCCGCCTGGTGAAGGCCATGGAGGAGGACCACCTCTTCGAGCTGACCCACGAGATGCGGCTGGCCCTCCTGCGGGAGCTGCTATCCCTGCGGCGCTTTGACGAGTTCATCCAGGTCCAGGAGAAGCTGCTGGAGGCCCTGCGCTCGGAGCAGGACGAGCCCCGCCGAATGGCCGCGCGAACCCTGTCCGGTATCGCCCGTTGGACCCAGGACCCCGGTCTGCCTTTGGGCTCCGAAGGCCCCCTCGCCGAGGCCCTCAAGGCCCACTTCGCCTGGGAACCGGAACCCACCATCCACAGCTGGACGGCGCAGGGCCTGGAGTCCCTGGTGGAGGCCCTCGTCCTGCGGGGTGACCTGGTCGGGGCGCTCGCCGACCTGCAAGAAGTGGAAGGCCTCTGCGCCTTCCTGGACGAGCAGCACCCCTGGCGCCAGGAGGCTCTTGCGGCCCTGCGCACGGTGCTGGAGCGCCCGCACTCCCTCGACGCGGCCATCGACCAGGCCTTTGCACCGGACCGGGATGCCGTGATCCGCGACGTCCACCCCTACCTGGAGGCCCTGGGCGACCCCATGGCCAGCCGCCTGGTGTTCCGCCTGGAGCACGAGACTGACCGGACCCGCCGCGGGCGACTGGTCGAAGCCATTCGCAGCATGGGACCTGGGGCCCTGTCCTCGATCCTGGCGGTCCTCGCTTCGCCGACCTGGTACCTGGTGCGGAACGCCCTCACCCTCCTGTCTGACCTCGGGGACGCCGGGAGCGTGCCGGCCGTGGCGCCCCTCCTCCGCCACCCGGACATCCGGGTCCGCCAGTCTGCGGTGCGGGCCCTCTGGAAGCTGGGAGGGCCCCTGGCGGCGCCGCCCCTGGTGGCCCGACTGAAGGAGGCTGACGAGGAGACCATTCAGGAGATCCTCTTCGCCCTGGGACAGCTACGGGCCGTGTCCGGAATTCAGGCGGTCACCGAGCTCGCCCTCGGTCGGCGGGTTCCTCAGCGCCTGCGCCTCCAGGCCCTGGAGACCCTCGGCCAGATCGGCGACCCAGCGGCCCTGCCCGCCCTCCTCCAGTGCCTGCGGCGCAAGACCCTGTTCAGCAATGGAGAAGAGCCCCCGGTTCGCCTGGCGGCGGCGCAGGCCCTGGCCACCCTGGGCACGGCGGAAGCCATGACTGCCCTGGACAAAGCCACCAAGGCCGAGCCCAAGGGTGAGACCCGGGACGCCCTTGATCGCCTCCTGGGCACGCAGGGGGGCGCATGACAGGCCTCCAGGGCCACCCGGACCCCCGCCAGCTGCTGGAAGCCTTCGAAGCCTTCACCGCTGCCTCCGAGCACCTGCAAGCCCGCTACGAGGCCCTGCAGGGCCAGCTGGGCCAACTCCAGGGTGAGCTGCAGACCGTGCTGGAAGCGGTTCCCTTCGCCATCTGGGTGCTGGCGGACGATGGCAGCCTCCGCTTCACGAATCGGCCCCAGGGCATGGACGGCCGCTTCCTCCAGGACGCCCCCCCCTGGGAGGCCGGCAGCCCCGGCGGCCAGCGGCGCTTCCAGACGCCCGAAGGTCGCGAGCTGATCTTCGAGGAGGAGCGGCGCTCGGCCCCCCACGGCGGCACCATCGTGACCCTGCGGGATGTCACGGAGGCGGTGCTCAAGGCCCAGCAGGCCACCCGGGAGGACCGCTTGGCCGCCATGGGCCGCATGGCGGCGGAGCTGGCCCACGAGATCCGCAACCCCCTGGGCAGCCTCTCCCTCTTCAGCGGCATGCTGGTGGAGGACCTCAAAGACCAGGAGGGCCCCCTGGACCTGGCCCGGAAGGTCCAGGACGGCGTGGGTCGCCTCAACCGCCTCGTGGGCAACACCCTGGCCTTCAGCCGCGACCTGCACCCCAAGGCGGGTACGGTCTCGATGCGGACCTTCTGGGAGGACGCCCTGCGCTCCGCCACCCTGGCCGACGCGGTGCCTTGGGACAACCAGATCCCGGCCCGGGCCACCTGGGAGGGAGACCCTGACCTGCTCCGCCAGGTCGCCCAGAACCTGCTCCAGAACGCCACCCGGGCCATGGATGGCCTGGATCAGCCCCGCCTCCTCCTGGCTGCGGCCGAGGAGCACCTGGAAGGGCGCCCCTGCTGGCACCTCACCCTCTCGGACAACGGCTGTGGCATCCCCCAGGACGCCCTGGCCAAGGTCTTCGATCCCTTCTTCAGCACCTTCGGCGGCGGGACCGGCCTGGGCCTGGCAGTCTGCCACCGCATCATCGTGGCCCACGGGGGCCTGCTGTTCCTGGAGAGCCAGGAGGGGCGCGGCACCACGGTCCACCTGAGGCTACCCGCCGCTCCCTCTGCGTGACGGTTGACGCTGTTGGTGCGACCATGGGTCCCTGACTGGAGCACCCATGCCGCTGGCCCACCTCAATCCCGGAAGGCAGGCCCCTGAGATCGTCAATGCGGTCATTGAGATCCCCACGGGCTCCCGCATCAAGTACGAGATCGACCACCACACCGGACTGGTGCATGTGGACCGGGTGCTGTTCTCCCCCTTCCACTACCCCGCCGAATACGGGTTCATCCCCGGCACCCTGGCTGAGGACGGCGATCCCGCCGATATCCTGGTGCTCATCAACGGCTCGACCTACCCGGGCGTGGTCATCCGGGCCCGACCCATCGGCCTGCTGCGCATGACGGACGAGAACGGCAAGGATGCCAAGATCCTGGCCGTAGCCTGCGACGATCCCACCTACAGCCATGTCAGCTCGCGCAGCGACCTGCCGCCCCACTTCCTGCTGGAAGTGGAGCACTTCTTCCTGACCTACAAGGACCTCGAGCGCAAGACCGTGACCAGCGACGGCTGGGGCGGCAAGGACGAGGCCCAGGCCTTCGTACGGTCCTGCACCGCGGCCTACGAACTCGAGCAGAAGAAGTAGGCCCCACGTGACGGCCCCCGAGATGGCTCCCGGAGTCGTCTGTTTCGACCTGGACGGAACCCTCGTGGATCCCCTGCTGGGGGTGCAAAACTGCTTGCGCAAGACCTGCAGCGCCTTCGGCCTGGTGCTACCAGACGAGGCTACCGTGCGGGGCTGGATCGGCTTCGGCATGCGGGAGGCCCTGGCCACCCTGCCAGGAATGGACGACTCGGCCCGCCTTGAGGCCGTCCTGGACTTTTACTGGGAGCGCTACCGGGAGGATGGGGTCTTCGAGCATGAGCTCTATCCGGGCATCTTCCACATGCTCCACCGCCTGAAGCGCCAGGGCCACCGGATCTACATCGTCTCGGCCAAGCCCGGGATCTTCGCCCGGCGCATCGCCTACCAGTTCGACCTGAACCTCATCTTCGACGACATCTTCGGTAGCAGCCTGAAGGGCCGGTGGCAGCCCAAGACGGACGTGCTGGCCGCCCTCGTGGCCCGGGGCACCATCCGGCCCGGCGGGGTCATGGTAGGGGATCGGGGCGTCGACATGGTGGCGGCCCGGGACCACGGGCTGGACGCCATCGGGGTCGGGTGGGGCTATGGCAGCCGGGCAGAGCTGACCGGGGCCGGCGCCGAGCAGGTCTTCGACACCGTGGCGGCCCTGGATGCCTGGCTGGGCATTCGGTTCCCCCAACCCGAGGTTTTCGACCCCTTCAGTCGTTCGGAGTAGCCCAGCGGGTGCCGGCGGGTACCTGGGTGCGGAAGGCTGTGGGGTCGGGGTTGCTGATAGGCCGAGGATCCAGCAGGCGCAGGACCTGCCGGGCGCCCGTGCCGTCGGTCCATTCAAGGGAGTGCAGACTGCCCTTCTTGCCCGTGGCCACCAGGTCGGGAAGGCCCGTCTGCCTGGGCACCAGGCGGAGCGCCTCCGGCCCCCGGGCTTCCAGTCGGTAGAGGCGCTCCAGGCGGGTGGGGTCCAGCAGGATGCCCAGGAGGGGGAAGTCCCGCACAGCCCGGGTCAGCTCGACCTTCTGGGCGGTGCGGGTGTCGGGGTCGTACTGGACCAGGTGCTTGCCATCGCAGGTCACGGTCAGGCCCCCTTCGTAGGTGACCTTCAGGCGCGCCCCTCGAGCCAGGGCCAGGCGGCCCTCCCGGGCCAGGGTCCCAAAGACGGCGCTGTCGCTCTCCTGGCGGAAGCGGCTCTCCAGGCCGGGGGTCTTGAGGAAGGCCGTCCACCAAGCCGGTGCCGCAGCACTCACCGGGAGGACCAGCACGATAGCCAGGAGGAGGCGCCGCACCCTAGCCCCGCCGCAGGTTGAGCTGGACCGGCACATGGACATCCGCTGCGGATGCAGGCACCTGCAGGTGACCTTCAGCCACCACCCGCCCCCGCACCGTCACCTGCACCGTCAGGTCCAGCGGAGCAGTCTCCCCCTCCACGTCCAAGTCCAGGGAGAGGCTCGGGGCCAAGGACTGGTCCAGGGCGAAGAGGGCGTCCAGATCATCAGCCGGCAACGAAACCGCGGCCTCGATCGATTCCGGAGACAGGGCCCGGTCCCAGGCCTCGAAGTCCAGGTCACCCTGAAGGTCCTGGAGGGTCAGCGGGGATGGTGGAGCGTCTGCGGTGGGGCTCTCGGCCGGACGCTCAGGCCCATCCCCCAGGGCATGTTCCTTGATGTGGGAGAGGGCCAGATGGGTGATGCCTCGCAGGGTCTCAAACACCCCGGTCCCCTCGGGGGCCACGGCCTGAAAGGTGGGCAGACCCAGGCTGTTGAAGGTCGACTCCAGTTCCTCCACGGGGACCACGTTCCGGAGGTCCCGCTTGTTCCACTGGAAGACCATGGGGATGTCCGCCAGGTCCAGGCCCAGGGCCCGGAGGTTCTCCCGCAGGTTCAGCATGCTCTCGCAGCCAGCGTCCAGCATGGCCGCCTGGCTATCCACCACAAACACGATGCCATCCACCCCCTGCAGCACCAGCTTGCGGGTCTCGTTGTAGAAGACCTGGCCCGGCACGGTGTAGAGCTGCAGGCGCGTGCGGTAGCCCCCCACCAGGCCCGCTTCCAGGGGCAGCAGGTCGAAGAACAGGGTCCGGTCAGTCTCCGTGTTCAGGCTCACCATCTCGCCCCGGCCCTTGCGGCTGGTCTGGCTGTAGATGGCGTGGAGGTTGGTGGTCTTGCCGCACAGGCCGGGGCCGTAGTAGACGATTTTCACCGTCATATTCCGGGTGGCGTGATTGAAAAAAACCATTCCGGGACTCCCCTGGACCTAGATAATCATGCCCCAGAGCACCCCATAGGCTGTAGGAACATAATTCCTAGGATATCCCCTTCAGGGCCTCGAGGACCTGCTGGTCATGGTCCTTGGTGCGAGTGTCCCGAATTATTTTCCGGACCACTCCCTCCCGGTCGATGATGAAGGTGACCCGCTTGGCGATGCCCAGGACCGGCATCTTCACGCCATAGGCCCTGATGATCTTGCTGTCAGGGTCCGCCAGGATGCTGAAGGGCAGGTGGTACTTCTCTGAAAAGGCCTGGTGGCTCAGGCCGGTGTCGGCACTCACCCCCAGTACCACGGCCCCAGCGGCCCGGATGGCCCCGTGTCCATCCCGCAGGCTGCAGGCCTGGGCGGTGCAGCCGGGCGTGTCGTCCTTGGGGTAGAAATAGAGCACCACGGCAGCCTTGCCCCGGTAGTCAGCCAGGCGCAGGGTGGCGCCGTGCTGGTCCAGGGCCTCGAAGGCCGGTGCGGGAGCACCCTCCTTCAGGTCGGCGGCCTCCGCGGATCCAAACAGTGCCAGCAGTCCCATGCCCACCCTCCATGCTTGTCCCAAGCGATCCTCCGGGATGAAGCAGGAGTGTGGCACCATCGGCGGTGGAACGGGAGGGAGGAACCGTGGCAGGAGGCATTCGCATCGCGCTCATCCCCGGCGATGGCATCGGCCGGGAGGTCATGGCCGAGGCTCGCCCCTGCCTGGATTGGGTGCGCTCCCGGGGACGCCACCTCGAGACCCTGGACCTGCCCTTGGGCGCCGACCACTGCCTGGCCACCGGGGAGACCCTGTCTGAAGCCACCTTTGCCACCCTGCGGGACACCTGCGACGGGCTCCTCTTCGGGGCGGTGGGTGACCCCCGGATCCCGGATGGACACCACGCCGAGGCCATCCTGCTGCGTCTCCGCCAGAGCCTGGAGCTGACCGTCAACTTTCGCCCCTGCCTGCCCCTGCTGGCAGAGCAGGACGGCGGCATCAACCTTGAGGTGTTCCGGGAGAACACGGAAGGCCCCTACTGCCTCCAAGGCAGCACCGAGCCGGGCCGGGCGGTGGACCTGGCTGTGCACACGGAGTCGGCGGTGCGCCGCCTCCTGGAGGCCGCCTTCCAGCGTGCCGCTGAGCGGCGTCGCCCCCTGGTCCTGGCCCACAAGGCGAACGTTCTGAAGCATGGGCACGGCCTCTGGGTGCGGATCTTCGAGGACCTGCACCGGGCAATGCCCGAGGTGGAGGCCCGGACCATGCACGCCGATGCCCTTCTCTGCGCCCTGGTGCAGGCACCCCGCAGCTTCAGTCTCATCGCCGCCGACAACTACCTGGGCGACCTCATCAGCGACCTCAGTGCAGCCTTCGCCGGGGGCATGGGCATGGCTCCCTCGCTTAGCTGGGCACCCCACCGCCCCTACCGCTGCGCCGCCCTGGCCGAACCCGTCCATGGCTCGGCGCCGGACATCGCCGGACAGGGTGTGGCGAACCCCGTGGGAATGTTCCTCAGCACGGCCCTGCTCTTCCGGCATCTGGGCTGGGAGGCCGAAGCCGCCGACCTGGAGGACGCCGTGGCCAGGGCCCTGGCCGCAGGGGCCCGCACCCAGGACCTGGGGGGTACCCTCTCCACGAAGGAGATGGGCCAAGCCATCCGGAGCCGGCTGGGCACCTGATCCCTTTTTATGATCGCTCTTGCTCAGCCAACGTCCGCCGCTATGGATCACCCATCAACGATGCCGCTGGCCTGCGGCCAGGACTCATAGGGGTCCGAGAATGGGCTTCACCCTTGCCCGATGTTCTCGATGTGCTTCTGGAGCTCTCTCAGCCCGAAGGGCTTGGACAGCAATGTGACGCCTGGATGAGCCGAGGCCAGGGTCAGCGCAGTCTGGTCGATTCGACCCGTGGCGAGCAGAACTGGCAACTTGGGGCGCAAAGCGCGTAGGCGAGGCAGGGTGCCAACCCCACCCAATCCCGGCATGTTCATGTCCAGGATGACGAGACCAGGATCAAGTCCTGCTTCCAGCATGGCCAGGGCCTCCTCCCCACTCTGGGCTGCGGTCACCACGGTGTGGCCCAGACGCTCCAGGAGCGCCTGGAGGGAACTTTGGATCAGCTCGTCGTCATCCACCAGCAGTACCTTGAGTGATTCTTGGGGCGGGAGCATGGCCTCGGAAGCCGCAGGTGCTGCGATCTGGGCGGCCTGCTCGTAGGCGGGGAAGCGCAACACGATCCGGGTGCCTTGGCCGAGCTCGCTCTGAATGTCCATCTGCCCCCGGTGCGCACTAACGGTGCTGAAGACCATGGAGAGCCCCAGTCCCGTGCCTTTGCCGGTTTCCTTGGTGGTGAAGAAGGGTTCCATGGCCCGCCCCAAGACCTCCTTCGGCATTCCTCTTCCGTTGTCTTCCACCACGACCTCGATCCAGTTGCTATCGACGTTGCGGGTGCGCAGGGTGAGAGTGCCGTTTGCCGGCATGGCATCCACGGCATTGACGCAGAGGTTCATGAAGGCATGGGTCAAGGCGCTGGCATCGCCCAGGATCGGCCGAAGGTCAGGATCAAGGTTTATCTCCAAGCGAACCTTCGACAGAGTCGTCCTTTCGAGAAGGGCTACCTGCTCCGAGAGAATCGCATTCATGTCGAGTTTGTTGTTCTCAGCGGGGCTCTGGCGGGCAAAGCTCAGCAGGCTCTTGACCATCTTACCGCCCCGTTCCGTGGCCTTGCAGATGGTATCGAGGGCCTTGTGGAGGGGGCTGCCGACGGGCTGACTGTCGATATGCGTTGAAGCCAGGCCGAGGATGGCCCCCAGCACATTGTTCATGTCGTGAGCAACCCCCCCGGCCAGCGTACCCAGGCTCTCCATTTTTTGGGATTGTTGCAGCTGAGCCATGAGTTTGGCCTTCTCCTCCTCGGCCTGCTTGCGCTCGGTGATGTCGATGAAGGTTACGACTGCTCCCAGGACCTGGCCATCCTGGCGTTGGGGATAGGACCAATACTCCACCGGGAAGGAGGTGCCATCAGCCCGCCAGAACACCTCGTCGTCCACATGGGTTCCATGCCCCTGACGGTATGCAAGAAAGATTTGGCACTTCTGGACGGGATAGGCGTCCCCATCTTCATGGCTGTGATGGATAAGCTCATGCATGTTCTTGCCGAGCAGCTGCGAAGCGTCCGTGTACCCCGTCATCTTCAGACAGGCCGGATTGCAAAAGGTGCATTCACCTCTGGTATC
>CAIMFT010000058.1 GCA_903840385.1 uncultured Holophagaceae bacterium | reverse complement strand
GGTGTAAGTGCGACGAGCACGGAGTTAAGGCCGTGCCAGTGCCCTGGGCGCGGACGGGGTCGGGGTTCACGCTGATGTTCGAGGCCCTGCTGATGGTGCTCGTCCGAGAGATGCCGGTAGCAGCGACAGGACGCGTCGTGGGTGAGCACGGGAACCGGATTTGGCGGGTACTGAACCACTACGTGCACGAGGCACGGGCGAAGGTGGACATGTCGGGGGTGACGCGGCTCGGTGTGGACGAGACGGCAGCCAGGCGGGGCCATGACTACATCACCCTGGTCACGGACATGGAGCAGCGACGCCTGCTGTTCGGCGTGGAAGGCCGCGGCCACGACACATTGAGGTCCTTCAAGGAGGACCTGGAAGCGCACAAGGGCAAGGCTGAACAGATCCTGGAAGCCTGCATCGACATGTCCCCAGCCTTCATCAAAGGGCTCGGCGAGAACTTCCCAGAAGCCCACATCACCTTCGACCGTTTCCACGTAATGAAGCTGATGGGGGATGCCCTGGATGCCGTGCGGCGGGAGGAAGCCAAGACGCGGCCTGAGTTGAAGCGGTCGCGCTACTGGTGGCTGAAGAATCCGGAGAACCTCAAGGCGGAACAGCGGGAACGGCTGAAGGAGCTGAAGACTCAGAACCTCGATACCGCCCTGGCCTACCAGATGAAGCTGACCCTCCAGGATTTCTATGGGCAGCCAAATTCCCTAGCTGCCGGGACCTTCCTGGACGACTGGTGCGAGATGGCCCTGGAGAGCGGCCTGGAGCCGGTCAAGAAGGTGGCACGAACACTCCGGGAGCATGCCGCAGGTGTCCTTCGATGGTTTCGGGGATACCTGACCAACGGCTTTGCCGAAGGCCTCAACTCCATCCTCCAGGCCGCCAAGGGAAAAGCCCGAGGCTACAGCACCACCCGCAACCTCATCACCATCGCCTACCTGTTGGCAGGCAAGCTCAGCTACGGTCTACCCACCTGAAATGGAAAGGAACCCGAGAACTGTTGTGAAGCTGGAAAGTGCGACCGGGGTTTGGCCACCAAAGGCGAGATCACCTTGCCCGCCTCCCAGCGTGATAGGCACCGGTGCCACGGGAGAAGACCCGATCGGTGGGAAGGAGGACGCCCGGTTGTACCTCGGACAGCGCCTTGACGCGCGGGTAGAGCGGGGCGAAATCGATGCGGTCCAGAGCCAGGAGATCTTCCATCCTGTCGAGGACGAAGTAGGTCTCCTGGAAATCATCGATTCGGTAGCCCGTGCGCATCACCCGCTCAAGGTCGAAGCTGATCCTGTTGGGAGACGGGTCGTCGAGGCTGAATCGGCTTTCGCTGTGAGACGAGGCGATGCCGGCCCCGTAGATGCGTAGCCCCCCAGCCTGCGCCACAAGCCCGAACTCGACGGTGTACCAGTACACCCGGGCCAGATTCGGCAAACCTCCAAGTGCCTTGGCGCGCAGCCCGCCCACCCCATAGGCCTGGATGAATTCCGCCATCACAGGGTTCATGAGCATGGGCACATGGCCGAACACATCGTGGAAGACATCAGGTTCCTCGAGGTAATCCAGCTCCTCCGCCCGGCGGATGAAATTGCCAGCCGGGAAACGCCGATTCGCAAGGTGCTCGAAAAAGACTTCGTCGGGAAGGAGGCCGGGCACGGCAACGATCTGCCAGCCGGTATGGCGCATAAGCACCTCTGACAGGATGCGGAAGTCCGGGATTGCCTCTGGGCCGATGGGCAGGGCACGCATGCCCTCCAGGTATTCACTACTGGCGCGTTCTTGCAGCAGCAGGGACTGCCGCTCAAAGAGGGTCTTCCAGCTGGCGTGCTCAGCTTGGGTGTAGGTCTCCCAGTCTTGCTCGACCGTCCAGTCGGGACGCAGGGGCCGTCCCGCATCCCCAGCTGCAGCACCGTGCTTGACCGTGTCTGGTGCTCTGGGAATCTTCATTGGACCAGTCCCGCCCAAGATCATACCGCTGGCCAGGACCGCCTCGGTGGCAGCACGGTACCCCTGCATTCCCCAAAGCCGATCCGCCGGCGCCCGGGACCCTCGCAATAACCGCGCAGGATGACGGTATCTCCGTTCTCCAGGAAGGTTCGCAGCTCGCCGTTGGCCAGAGCGATGGGCTGCTGCCCACCCATGGATAGTTCCAGCAGGGAACCAGCCTGGTGCGGTTCGGGACCCGACAGCGTGCCGGTCCCCAGCAGGTCACCGCTTTGCAGGTTGCAGCCATTCACCGTGTGATGGGCGACGAGCTGCGCCGGCGTCCAGTGGGCCCCCCGGTAGTTGGCTCGACTCAGGCACTGGGCGGGCTGGCCGACCTCTGCCAGCTTGGCCGTCTGCAGCCACACCTCCACAACGATATCAAAAGCACCGCCCTCGCGATTGGCCGCTGAATCAAGATAGGGCAGCAACTCCGGGGTACCTTCCGGCCTGGAATAGGCCGCCCGGAAGGGGGCCAGAGCCTCCATGGTCACCATCCACGGTGAGAGTGTGCTCATGAAGTTCTTGGAGAGGAAAGGCCCCAGTGGCTGGTATTCCCATGCCTGGATGTCGCGGGCGCTCCAGTCATTGAAGAGCGCCAGGCCAAACAGATGGGCTTCGGCATCGGCAAGGGCTAT
>CAIMFT010000057.1 GCA_903840385.1 uncultured Holophagaceae bacterium | reverse complement strand
TTACACAAACCTCCTTGTCGCAGAATCTATAGTTAGGCTGCATCAATTCGGTATCCCCAGGAGCAACAGTGAAAGTAATCCTCATTTCTTGCCTGCTCATCGGTCTTGGGTGCAATCAGCCGACCCCAGTTCCTTCCAAAGGAGTGGATAGAACTCCTACCGCGGCTTCTTCATCAATCCCGCCAGGTCAGGCCGATTTCGATTTCAGTCAAATTCGAGTCCTCTATCAGCCACCTGCTCCACCATATCCCCCCGAGGCGAAGGCAGCCGGCATACAAGGTACTGTCATAGTTGAATTAACCGTTGATACGCAAGGCATTCCTTACTCCGCGAAAGGAATCGCTGGCCCAGTTGAGCTTCGCCCTACCGCCGAGGCCTATGCGCTAAAGTGGAAATTTTCACCTGCCCTTATAAATGGCAAACCTCAATATGCCCGTTTCAAATTGACCATGCCCTTCAGGTTGAGATGAACTCCTCCAGCCAGGTAATCACACTAGCAGCCTAACCCTCAGCTCAAGTCGGACCCCGCCTGCATTACCTTTCGCTCTCTCTCAGCATTTCGCTATCCCGGCTCCGTTCATCGTCTCGGTGCAGGCGTGGCCGCTTAGCTTCATCCGTTAGCGCCAACTATGACCGCTCGCTGGTGAGGCCGCAAATCCACAATGTGAAAGTGAATTATTTATATTTCCATTTCTTGAGGTTCTGTTCGGAGTCTTCCTCGTGGCCCATCTCTTCACCGATGCCCAAAGCCATGTCCGCAGCGGCTGGAAGGCGTTCCTGTTTTTTCTTTCCTATGGGGCCTTCACACTGGTCCTTGCCCTTCCCTGTTTTGTGATTATGGCGGTTCTCCAGAAACAGCCTCAGCCGCATATGGAGTCTGTTGAACCCTTCCTCGGCGCAACAGCGGCCCTGGCCGTGAGCCTATGGGCCGTGCGCATCGAGGAGCGCTCCTTCCAATCCCTGGGCTTTGTTTTGCAGGGGCGCTGGTTTCGGGAGTTCGGGCTTGGAACCCTGCTAGGGGGAATGCTGATCACTCTGGTTGCTCTGCTGCTTCGCCTCCAGGGGGGCTTCCACTGGGCCTCAAATCCGGCGGGCAGCCTGAAGGGCATTGCCATTGGCTTTCTGCTTTTCGTGGTGGTGGGCGTCCATGAGGAAACCGTCTTCCGTGGCTACCCCTTCCAGCGACTGATGGAACGCACGGGAGTCTGGCCCACCCAGGTGGTCCTGGGCTTTCTATTTGCTGCCATGCACCTGGGCAATCCGGGGATCTCCATGGCTGGCCTGACATTGAAGCTGCTCACGATGCTCCACCTTTTCCTAGCGGCGATCCTCTTCGGACTGTGCTACCTCCGCACCCGCAGTCTTGCCCTGCCGATCGGCGTCCACCTGGGCTGGAACTGGTTTCAGGGCAGCCTCCTCGGCTTTGACGTGAGCGGCACCACCATGGCGAAGGGCTTCTGGAAGCCGGTGCTACACCAGGGTCCGGATTGGCTAACGGGAGGGGCTGTGGGGCTCGAAGGCAGTGTCTTCTGCGCCTTAGTGTCAGTACTAGGCATCATTGGGTTGGTTCTCTGGAAGCCCAGGGGAGCCTCTACGGGGCAACCTGAAGAAGCGGCCCCACCTGTATTCCCGGTCCCAGAGGTGTCTGGCGATATCGGATAAGGGTGTAATCGTAGATTATAGAAACACATCATATGCTCAATCAGACGCCCCTACTTTCGCCTTGCCTAACCCTCCGCTCACCCCGGACCCCGCCTGTCAATCCTTGCTCTCTCTCATCTTCTTGCCTCCTCGGTTTGGGGCTCGTCCCCCAGTGCAGCGGTGACATCCGGTACTGGAACCCCCAGAATGGGAGCGCTTGCCCCCTGAGGAGTCCTCCATGCACCTGGCGCTCATGCTGCCCGTCGGCGCTTCCATGTGGGGGCTGGCCCAGCCCTGGTGGGAGTTCGTCCTGCGGGGTCTGCTGGTCTACGGTTTCCTGCTGATCCTGCTGCGGCTCACGGGCAAGCGGCAGGTGGGGCAGCTGGCACCCTTTGACCTGGTGCTGCTGCTGGTGCTCAGCAATGCGGTCCAGAACAGCATGAACGCTGGCGATAACTCGGTGGCAGCGGGGTTCATCCTGGTGGCTACCCTGCTGGCTGCGAATGGCCTCATGACCTGGCTCACCTATCGCAGCAAGCGGGCGGAGAGCCTGCTGGAAGGTCGTCCCCAGATCCTGCTGCACAACGGCGTCGTGGACGAGGCCATTCTCGCCTCGGAGCGCATTACCCACCATGAGCTCATGGCGGCCGCGCGGCAGGCCGGGGTGACGGACCTGGCCCAGGTGGCCGTGGCCATCCTGGAGACCAACGGGCGCATCAACGTCATCCCCAAGCGAGCCGATGCCCCTTGACAGGGCGAATAAAAGGCGAAAACTGGAGTCATGACGCCCCTGCTCCTGCCTGCGGTGATGCCGCCGCTGTTCCGCAACCTGCGGGGCCTGTCGGTGGAACCGGAGGAGGCCCGGTCCATCCTGCGGCCCCAGAAGGATGAGCGCTACGGCTTCGGCTTCGCCCTGAGTCCCTACCGGGGGTGCGCCCACGGCTGTCGCTACTGCTACGTGCGGGAGTACCCCAACGCCCTCCACGGTCCCGAGGCCTGGGGTGGCTGGGTGGCCCCCAAGGTCAATGCGCCGGAGCTGCTCTGGAGCCAGCGGCACCGCCTGCACGGGGCGCGGGTCTTCATGGCCTCGGCCACGGATCCCTACCAGCCGCTGGAGCGGGAGTGTCGGCTGACCCGGCGCTGCCTGGAGGTGCTGCTGCTCTGCCCCACCACCGAGGTCATCCTGCACACCCGCTCGCCCCTGGTGCTCCAGGACCTGGACCTCCTGCGCTCCTTCGGCGACCGCCTCTCCGTGGGCTTCTCCATCCCCACGGACGATGATGCGGTGCGCCAGGTGGTGGAGCCCCAGGCCCCGCCCATCCCCAGCCGCTGGGCCGCGGTGGAGCGCCTGGCCAAGGCTGGCATCCCCGTGACCCTGGCGGTGACGCCCCTCATGGCCGTGCAGGATCCTCAGGCCTTCGCCCGTCGGGCCCGAGTCAGCGGGGTCAGCCAGGCCTGGGTGGGGGGCCTGCGCCTGCTCCAGCGGGATCCCTTTTACAAGGTCCTGGCGGACCACGGCTGGCTGCAGGTGCTGGACCCGGCCTACGCCGAGACCGTTCGGGCGGCCTTCCGGGAGGCCTTCCCGCCCCCGCCTAGGGACCGGGCCCGACGCCCCCGGGTCGCTGCGCCGGCCCGAGCGCCGGCCCGAGCGGCGCCTCATGCGGTGGGTCCTCAGCAGCCCGGCCTCTTCGCCCCTGACACCCCCCCGTGCCTTGTGGGAGACTGAAGGTCATGACCACCCTTGCCCTCAAGTACCGTCCCCGTACCCTGTCCGACCTCGTGGGGCAGGAGGGCAGCGTGAAGGCCCTGGCCAACGCCCTCAAGCGGGCCAAGGAGAGCGGCCGCATCCACCAGGCCTACCTCTTCGCCGGCGTGCGCGGCACGGGCAAGACCAGCACGGCCCGCATCCTGGCTCGGGCCCTCAACTGCGCCGAGGGTCCCACCGCCACGCCCTGCGGTGTGTGCGATCCCTGCCGGGCTGCCGAGCAGCCGGACAGCAGCCTGGACATCGTCGAGATCGACGCCGCCAGCCGGGCCTCCGTGGCCGATGCCCGGGCCCTGCGGGAGCAGGCGCAGACCCGCCCAGCCTTCTGCCGCTACCGGGTCTACATCATCGATGAAGTGCACATGCTCAGCACCGAGGCCTTCAACGCCCTGCTGAAGGTCATCGAAGAGCCGCCGCCCCACGCCATCTTCGTGCTGGCCACCACCGAGCTGCAGGACGTCCCCGACACCATCAAGAGCCGGGTGCAGATCTACCCCTTCCGCCTGATCCCCGTGGGCCTCATCGAGGGCCGCCTGCGCCACGTCTGCGAGCACGAGGGCGTTCCCGCCGAGGGCGACAGCCTGCGGCTGGTGGCCGAGGCGGGGCAGGGGTCCATGCGGGACGCCCTCACCATCCTGGACCGCGTCATCGCCGCCGGCGACGGATGCGTGCAGGAGGAGGCCGTTCGCGAGCAGTTGGGCATCGTCAGCGCCCACCTGGTGCAGGGGGTCATGGCCTCCCTCGCTGCCGGGGACTCGGCGGCCCTGGTGGACGCCTGCCGTGAGCTGGCCAATCAGGGTGCCGACTGGGCCACCTTCTGGCGGGAGCTGGTGCTGGCCTTCCGCGACCGCCTGGAGGCTGAGGCCCGCTCGGGCCGGGGTCCCCACGAGCTGCTGCGCTGGGCCCGCATGCTGAACCTGCTGCTGAGCCGTGAGCGGGACCTGCGGGACAGCAGCCTGCCGCGCGTGGTCGTTGAGCTGGCCCTCATCACCGCTGCCCAGCTGCCCCACCTGGCACCCCTGGACGCCCTGGTGAGCGGTACTGCCACGGCGATGCGACCCGCACCGCCCAGTGGCCCGCCCCCATCCCCAGCCCCGGCTCCACCGCGCCCTCTGCGGGCCCCTCAGGCCGCGCCGGCGCCTGAGGCGGCCGCCAGGCCGGCAGCCACCCCGGCACCCGCACCCGAGGTCCGGCGCCCTGCGCCGGCACCTGCACCTGCACCTCTGCCACCGGCGCCCTTGGCCGTCTTGCCCCCACCCCCGCCCGCAGCGCCTCGAGCCGTGCCGCCCATGGACGCTCCAGCGGACCTGCGCGCCACCTGCACCGAGGCCCTCCGCCAGGTGCCGGGCCTCCGGGGCTTCGCCACCGCCCCCCAGATGGCTGCAGAGGTGACCTTCGAAGCCCCGGTGCTGCGCTTCCGCTTCCCGGGCAATGTGCGCCACACCCTCCAGGACTTCGACCGGGAGAAGGCGAGCCCCCACCTGCTGGCGGCCCTGGCGGCCGTGCTGCCCGGCCTGACCTCCGTGGCCGTCGAGTTCGATGGGGACGGCCCCCCCGCGACCGCCGCCAAGCCCGAAGAGCGCCTGCGCCAGGAGCCCGGCTTCCAAGAGCTCCTCCGCCTCAGCGGCGGCGAAGTCCTCGAGATCCGTCGGGACGGGTAGTTTCAAGATCAAAGATCCAACGCGAAGACGCAAAGAAGAGCAAAGGAAAAACTGCAAAACAGGTCGGGTGAAGGTTTGACTCCCTTCTGCCCTTCTTCGTTTTTCTTAGCGTCTTCGCGTTGGATCAGTTGCCTTTCTAAATGCCCGTTCGGCTCACCCGCCTGATACGGGGGGCATGAGGGCTACTTCGTCGCCGTCGGCGAGGGCAGCGCTGCGGTCGGCGAAGGTCTGGTTCACGGCCAGGAGGGCATCCGGGGGCAGGGCGACAAAGCGCGCCTCTGCCAGCAGGTCTCCGAGGGTGGGTACCAGCGGCAAGGACAGCTCGTCGAAGCCCAGCAGCGGCCGGTAGCGGGCAAAGCACTTCACTGTGATCATGCGAGTCTCCATTCCATGCCCGAGGTGCTTATTTGGGGCTCCAGGTGTGGCGCACATCCCCGGACAGGCCCAGGCCAGAGCTGCCACCCTTGCTGGCACCCAGCTGCAGGATGAAGTCGCCGAAGCGCCACTCCACCTGGCCGGAGGTGATCGTCAGCTCCCCGCTCTTCTTGTGGGAGAGGACGAAGGCACTGCGCTGGCCCAGGAGGCTGAGGCTCTTGCCGAGGGTCAGCTCGGTCTCAGAGGTCCCCAGGGTCGTGGTGCGCACGGCCACATTGACCCGATCCAGACCCAGGGTGCGCCGCAGCTGCTCCTGGAAGGGGGCAAAGGCCAGGGTGGACAGCAGGCCCGAGCCTGCCCCAGCCAAGCCGGAGGTGATGGCGCCCTGGGTGGCGCCGGAGGTGGCACCGGCGGTGCCGACGTTGGCCACGTTGCCGGGGTTGATGAGGATGGCCACGATCTCGTCCTGGCGCAGGCTGGGGATGGAGCTGGGCACGATGGCCAGATTGCTGAGGGTGCCGCGGATGTCCAGGTTGACGGTGTAGCCCGGGATGGAGCTGACGCTGCCCTGGAGGGAGATCATGGGGTCCAGGGCCCGGGCCTCGGAGAAGGCCAGGGAGCCCCGGTCCACCACCATGTCCCCGGCGGGGAAGATGTTGGTCAGCCGGCCCCCGGGCTGGAACACCAGCTTCCCCTTGGGGACCGGGTGGGCCAGGGTCCCCAGCACCTGGAAGGGACCCTCCGTGCGGCCCTCCAGCTTCAGGAGGTTGGTGTCGAAGCTCCAAGGGGTGCGCAGCTCCAGGTCCAGGTCCAGGCGGATGCGGTCCAGGGGATCATCCAGGTCCAGGCCCAGCAGGCTGCTGGTGTCGCTGAGGGCACTGCGGAGGATGAGGTCCGTGAGCTTCACCTCGGTCTGGTAGTGCAGGCGGTCGGCCCGCAGGGTCCCCTTGAGGAGGCCCCCATCCTCGCCCCCCTCCAGGCTGGCCCGCAGGGTGCCCTGGAGGTCCAGGCCCTCCGGCAGGTCGCGCAGCTGGAAGTTGACCAGGGTGGCCTCCAGCGCATAGCGGTCCAGGCCGCCGGGCTGCCAGTTGGTGCTGCCTGTGAGGCGGAGGTCGCCGTGGGCCATGGTGCCCCGGAGGGGACTGCTGGCGGGCAGGGTGATGGTGCGGTCCTTGAGGACCACCTCACCCCGGAGGTCCTCCACCCCCTGATAGCCCCGGAGCCGAGTCTGCCCCTTTTCCAGGCCCAGAGTGCCGTCCAGGAGCGGGGCGCGGTAGGTGCCGTGGGCCAGCAGGTCAAAGCGGCTGGTGCCGGCCACGCGCAAGTCCGAGAGGAGGCTGTACTCGTCCACCTCCATGACCCGGTCCAGGATGGCCTTCAGGTGGCCCAGGTCCGCTGCCCCCCGGGCCTGGAGGGCCATGGGGCCATCGGCGGTGAAGGGCACGGTGCCCGAGAGGTGGAGCTGGGCGGCCTGGCTGGTGCCGGCGTCAGCGGAGGAGCGGCCGCCGCCCTCCAGGGAGAGGTCCACCCCAGCGCCCTGGGTATCCCCAGCCAGGGCTGAGGCACCCACCTGGTGCAGCTCAAAGGCCTTGAAGCGGGCCGAGAGGCCGTCCACGGAGCCGCGCCAGGCCAGGTCCTGGCCGGGCTGCCAGCGCCCGGTGGCGGTGGCCCGCAGGCTGAGATCCTCCAGGAGATCCCCGGTGAGGCTACTGGCGAGGGTGCCTGTGTCCGCACTCTCCGGCGATAGCAGGAGGTCCAGGCTGCCCACCAGATCCAGGCCAGTCTGGGCGACCTTGAAGCCAAGGAGGGGGCGGGCCTGCCCTGTCACCGCCAGGCTGCCCTCCAGCAGACCCCGCTCCAGGCGGACCTGGCCCTGGAGGCTGTCCACGCTCCGCTCGGCAAAGAAGAGCCGGCCCCGGCTGAAGCTGACCCGGCCCTGGGGCAGGCCCAGGGTGCCGAAGGGAGCCGTGATGGGACCCAGCAGGCGGGCCTCCACCTGGGCCTGGAAGCGGGGACCTGGGAGGGCCAGCGGGTGGGTGTCCAGCCGCCCACCCAGGTCCACCCACCAGGTCCAGCGGTCGAAGTCCATCTGAGCCTTCCCGCTGAGGGCAAGGGCTCCTTCCGGGGGAGTGTCCCCATAGCCCAGCAGCTCCCGCCGCTCAGCCACCCGGAGGTCAGTGAGGCCCAGGCGCAGGGTCTCCAGGTCCAGGCTGAAGTCCGATGAGACCACTGGAACTCTTAATCCGTAAACTTCAGCTGATTCGACTTGAGCATTTCCTGTCAAGCGCAGCTGGCGGAAGGGCCCCTCCATCCGAACCCAGCCGCTGGCCAGTCCGTCCAGGGGGAGCTTCTTCCCCTCCGCATCCTGGAGGGGGACGGCCTGGAGGCCCTCGGCCAGGGGCAGGCGGAAGGCGCTGAAGCACATGTCGGTCTGCGGCTGGCCCGGTGGCGGGGTGGCCCAGGTCAGCCAGAGGTCCCCCTCGGCGTGGCCATCGCCCTTGCGGAGGTCCAGGGCCTTGATCCACAGGTCAGACCCGCGGAGCTCCACCCGGCCTCCGAGGCTGTCGGCGGTGGCGCCATGCCAGCGGGGTCTGGTGACATCGATCCGGCCCTCCAGGTCAAGGCCTGCCGCTCGGGTCCAGCGGGCCTTGGCCTGGGCCTTGGCCTGGCCATCCATGTCCAAGGGGACCAGGCCCCAGGCCACCAGGGCCCGGGCCACCTGGCCCGCACCGACCTGGGCCCGACCTTCGCCTTCAGCATGCAGGAGGCCCCCGCGATCCAGGAGGCCCTCCCCCTTGCCTTCGAGCTGGAGGTCCTTCAGGTCCAGGCGGAGGTGCTCCAGGACGGCCCGACCGTCGGCCAGGGTAGCCTCGAAGGCGCCTGCCTCCCGGTCCCCCTGGCGCAGGGTGCCGCCGAAGTGCCCGCTCCAGCGATTCATGGCCACTGGGAGGGGGCTCTGGAGCTGGGCCTGCAGGCTGGCTCGCACGCCCTGGAGCTCCGGCAGCCGCAGGGCCCGGCCCGCCGCCTCCAGGTCCAGGTCCGTGCCGTCCAGGGTGGCCCGCAGGCCAGTGTCCCGGGCCCACTCCCCCTGGGCTTCCAGCAGCCCCTGAGGCGAGGACCAGACCACGCGCTCCAGGCGGGCCTGGCGGAGGGTTCCGCTGGCGCGGAGCTCCAGTTCCCCCGGCGCAAAGCCGCTCCGGGCGGGGCGCAGGTCCTGGCCCTCGGCGGTGAAGGTCCAGGTGGGGCTGCGCAGGGAGCCCTGCACGGTGGCGGTGAGGTCCAGGCTGCCCGAGGCCGGGGGCTGGGAGAGGCCGGCCCAGCGCAGGCCCTGTGCCACCTCCAGGACCCCGGCCAGGCGGCCCTCCAGGCGGTGGGGATCGGCGGGTGTGCCGGGGGCGTAGCGGCCGCTGAGGCGCACCTGGCTCTCGCCCAGGCGGAGGTAGGCCTCCCGCACCAGCACTTCGGCCTCGGACACGTCCCCATTGAGGTCCAGGCGTCCCTTCTCCCAGCCGGCGGGACCCTGCACGGAGAGCTGGGCCCCCGCCAGGTCCAGGCGCACCTGGTTGGGGGTGGAGCCGGTGGCCTTCACATCGAACTGGAACTGCAGGGCAGGGATGCCCCGGAGGGGCACGGGAATCACGACTTCGCCGCCGGTGAGGCTGATCAGCTCCAGGACAACCTGGGGCAGGGGCTGGGTACGAGGTGGCCGCTCCCGCAGGTGGATGGCCGCAAGGCCCGCCTCCGTCAGGCGCAGGTGGGGGTGCTCCAGGCGGAGGGCGTGAATCCTTCGGGTGGGGCGCAGCAGGCCCCAGGGGTCGGCCTGGACCTCGATGCGGTCCACGGTGAGCAGGTCCCCGCCGAGGCGGACGCCATGGAGCACCAGGCGGCCCAGGGCCGGGTGGAGCTCCACGCCGGAGATGGCCAGGGTCAGGCCGGTCTCCCGCTGGACCAGGGTGTCCAGGCGGCCCACCACCCACTGCAGGACCATCGGCCGGGTGGCCAGCCAGGGCCCCACGGTCAAGGCGGTGGCGCCGGCCACCACACAGTAGGACACCCGGCGGACCCAGCGGCGGCCCCAAAGCCGCAGCACTGCGTCCTTGGTCGGGTGCCAGACCATCAGTTCTTTTCCCCGCAGTTGGGGCAGAGCATCGCCATGCGCGGCAGCTGCCGGTAGCAGAAGCGGCAAAGTCGGGCCTGGGTGCCGGGGCCCGCGCGGTAGGACGTGTGGGGTCCCGAGGAGGAGGGCATCACGGCAGTGCCGAGGGGGCGGGTCTCCCGGGCCACATTCTCCTTGAGGCGACGCAGGGCCTCCAGGAAGGCCTGGGCGCTGAGGTGACGCTCGCCGAGGTTGATGGCCAGGGCCTTCATGACCACTTCGGAGAAGGCCTTGGGCACCACTGGGTTGCGCAGGTGGGGGGCGAGGATCTGCTGGGTGGTGAAGGCCTGGGCGATCTTGAGGGGGTCGGCGTCATAGAAGGGCACCGTGCCTGTGAGCATCTCGTAGAGGGTGATGCCCAGGGACCAGAGATCCGACTGGAAGACCGCCCGCCCGCGGAAGTGCTCGGGGGCCATGTAGGGCGGGGAGCCGATGCGGGTGGGGGCAAAGGGCACGTGCTGCATCTCCAGCACCCGGGAGGTGCCGAAGTCCGTGACCTTGGCGACGCCCTCGCGGTTCACCAGGATGTTGGCGGGCCGGAGGTCCCGGTGCAGGACCTGGTGGCCGTGGGCGAAGGCCATGGCGCTGCACACGTCCAGGCCGATCTCCAGGGCCCGGGTGGGGGGGACGGTGCGGTCCCGGCGGATCAGGCGGTCTAGGCTCTCCCCCTCGACGTATTCCAGCACCATGAAGAAGATGCCGTTCTTCCGCTCGACGGTGATCAGCTCGACGATGTTGGGGTGCTTCAGGCCCGCCATGATCCGGGGTTCCTTCAGCAGGTCAACGATCTCGTCCTGCTGCTGGTGGGGAACCTTCAGGGCCACCTTGCGGTTCACCCAGGTGTCCAGGGCCAGGTAAACAGCCCCGAAACCCCCTGAACCGAGGCGATCCAGGATCTGGTATTTGCCCAGGGTCTGGTCCTTGGAAAGCACCGTCAGTCGCTCCGAAACAATGACCCAAGAATGACCTAAAAAGCCCCGCGGGGGCGGGGCTTTTTAGGTCGTGGGAAAGTGCGCTTAGCCCAGGAAGGCCTTTAGGGTCTTCGAGTACCTCGGGTGGCGAATCTTACGCAGGGCCTTGGACTCGATCTGCCGGATGCGCTCGCGGGTGACGGCGAACTCGCTGCCGACCTCCTCCAGCGTGTGCTCGGAGCCGTCATCGCCCACACCGAAGCGCATGCGGAGGACGCGCTCTTCCCGCTCGCTGAGCGTGTTGAGGACGTTGCGGACAGTCTCCTTGAGGCGCTGCTGGACGACCTGCTCCACGGGGGAGACCACGGTCTTGTCCTCGATGAAGTCCCCCAGATGGGAGTCCTCCTCCTCGCCAATGGGCGTCTCCAGGGAGATGGGCTCCTGGGCGATCTTCATGACCTTGCGGACCTTCCCGACAGGCATGTCCATGGCGTTGGCGATCTCTTCGCTGGAGGGTTCCCGGCCCAGCTTCTGGACCAGCTCACGCTGGGTGCGGATGAGCTTGTTGATGGTCTCGATCATGTGGACAGGAATGCGGATGGTGCGGGCCTGGTCCGCAATGGCGCGGGTGATGGCCTGCCGGATCCACCAGGTGGCATAGGTGGAGAACTTGAAGCCGCGGCTGTACTCGAACTTGTCCACGGCCTTCATGAGCCCGATGTTGCCTTCCTGGATGAGGTCCAGGAACTGGAGGCCACGGTTGGTGTAGCGCTTGGCGATGCTGACCACCAGGCGGAGGTTGGCTTCGATGAGCTCGGCCTTCGCGCCCCGGCTGATGCTCTCGGCACCCTTCAGGCCATTGAAGTCCTTGTGGAAGAGCTCGCTGGTGGTCTCGTACTTGATGAAGAACTCGGCCAGCGTCTTCTCGATGTGGGCCAGTTCCTCCTTGTACTTCTCCTTCACCTTGGCAAAGGCGGGGTTCTTGATGCGGTCCCGGAGCTCCCGGACCTTGCGCTCGCCGGCCAGGACCTGGCCGTGCTGGTGGGTGATCTTGTCGATGAGGCGGGTGACGGCCAGGCTGTTCAGCCCCAGCTTGCGGATCTGCCGGGAGAGGCGGGCGCGGGCATGGAGGATCTCCCGGTCCAGCTTCCGGCGCTTGGGCAGGGTCTTGGTGCCGGCGTCCACCTGCACCTTGACGTTGAGCAGGTCCTGGAGGGCCTGATCGAAGACCAGCAGCTTCTCGAACTGGTGGTGCACGTGCTGGGTGGCGGAGGTGCTCTCGGCATCCTCGTCGTCATCCACCTCGTCACTGAGGCCTACCACCTCGCGGATCTTGCCCGGGTTCTCCTTGAGCATCCGGCCGATGTCGATGAGGAGGCTGGCGGCCAGGCGCGACCGGCTCAGAGCCCGCATCACACTGCGCACACCCACTTCGATGCGCTTGGCGATCTCGACTTCGTCCTCGCGCTTGAGGAGGGGCACGGTGCCCATCTCCTTGAGGTACATGCGGACGGGATCGTTGAACTTGTCACTGTCAGGGCTGTCGATCTCGACTTCCCCATCCTTGTCGGACTTGGGGCCGACTTCCACCACGACAAACTCGGGCTCGATGGCCTCCCGCGCAGCCTGGGCCTCTTCCGCAGTCGCCCCAATGCCCACCGCGAGGCGGGCAAACATCGCCATGACCAGCTCGAGGTCGGCGGGGTTGGAAGCGCTGGAGGGAAGGAAATCGTTCAGCTGGTCGACCAGCAGGAAGCCTTTCTTCCTTCCGATCGAAATCAGGGCCTTGGTCAAGGGGTAGTAGTTGTCGCGGGGGGGCGTCAGAACCATTCGTACCTCAAAGAGCAGTGCGGGCATCGGAACGGCAAGGGCGGGAAGAGCCGTCGGCCGAAGGAAGGGCAGAATCCGACCACTGTACCGGCCGAAAGCGGACCCTTCAGTATAAGGGGTCCCGCTGATCCGGCAAGGGTCCGGTCTTCAGCGGCCGGTGCGGCGCCGGCGGCTGAGCTCGCGCTGCCGCGCCAGAAGGGCGTTCTGGTTGGTCTCGATGCGGGCCGTGAGGCCAGCGTCTACCAGGGTGCGGGGGTCCTGCAGCAGGCGGTTGTTGGCCTGGATCTCCCGCTCCACATAGCGGATCTCCAGGCGCAGGAAGGTGGCCTCGGCGCTGCGTCCGGCCTCTTCCTGGCGGGTGTCGTGGGCCGCCATGCGGCGGATGGCAGCGGTGGCCGGGGGGGGGAGCCGGGAGGGGTCTCCCTCCGCATCCAGCAGGGCCTGCAACAGGGGCGCTCCGGCCAGGGTCTCCCACCAGGCCGGCGGCACCTGCTGGATCTCGGTCCACTGGCCCGCCGCGCCGAGCAGGAGCAGCGACCGGATGGCATCATCCACGCTCACATCCGGCAGCGGCTCGTTCTCGGACTCGTCGCTGGGGGCCGAGGGACGGCGCCCCTTGACCGCCCGGTCCAGCTCCTGGAGGGGGACCTGGAGCTGGTGGGCCAGGCTGGCAAAGAGGTCCCTGCTCTCGGTGGTGCGGGGCAGGTAGGGGAGGAACTCCAGGAGGTCCTTGAAGGCTCCCATGCGGTCTGTGATCCGGCGCAGGTCCTTGCCCTCCAGGGCCCGGTCCACCATGAAGGCGGTCCAGTCCGGGACGGTGCGGAGCAGCTCCCGGAAGGCCTCGCCGCCCAGCTTCAGGCACCAGGTGTCCGGGTCCTCGCCCTGGGGCAGCTCCAGTAGGCGCACCTCGAAGCCCAGGGGCAGGGCCAGGCGGAGGCTCTTCTCCATCGCCCGGCGGCCGGCGGCGTCACCATCGAAGCAGAGCACCACCCGGCGGGTGAAGCGGCCCAGGGCCCGCAGGTGCTCCTCGGTGAGGGCTGTGCCCAGGGGCGCCACGGCCTGGGAGACCCCGGCCTGGTGCAGCTGCAGGACATCGAAGTAGCCCTCCACCACCAGCGCGCCGTCCTTCATGGCCCCCTTGGCACGGTGCAGGCCGAAGAGGGTGCCGCCCTTGTGGAACAGCGGCGTGTCCCGGGTGTTCAGGTACTTGGGCTGGCCCTCACCAAGGATCCGCCCGCCGAAGGCCACCAGGCGGCCGCGGCCGTCGTGGATGGGGATGGTGAGGCGGTTCCGCAGGAAGTCGATCTGGGTGCCCCGCTCGCTGCGGCTGGCCAGGCCCGCCTGCTCCAGCAGCTCTCCGGAGAAGCCCAGGCGGCGGAGGTGGGAGACCAGGCCTTCCCAGCCGTCCGGGGCCATGCCGAAGCCGACCTCGGCCACGAAGGCGCCCTCATAGCCCCGGTCCCGCAGGTAGGTCCGGGCGGCCTCGTGCTGGGTCAGCTGGACCTCGTACCAGGCCTGGGCCGCATCCAGGGCCGACCGCATTCGGGTCTCCAGGTCCACCTCGGCGGCGGGGCGCTCCCGCCGCTGGGGCAGGTCGATGCCAGCAGTGCGGGCCAGCTGCTCCAGGGCCTCGGGAAAGGTCATGCCCTCCCGCTCCATGAGCCAGGTGAAGGCGTCGCCGTGCTTGCCGCAGCCGAAGCAGTGGTAGAAGTTCCGGCCGGGGATCACCTGGAAGCTGGGGCTGCGCTCGGCGTGGAAGGGACAGAGGCCCACGTGGGCTGTCCCCTGTTTGCGGAGCTTCACAGCCTGGCCCACAAGGACGAGGAGGTCCGTGGCCTCTCGCACCCGCTCGACGATGTCCCGGTCCGCGGTGGAGCTCATCCGTTGCCCAGCCACAGCAGGCGCCGCAGGCCGGGAAGCCAGAGGTTCCCATGCAGGGCGAAGGAGAGGGCGAGGCCTCCCAGGAAGGCACCGCCCAGGGGGGCCAGCCGGAAGGGACTGCCCGCCCGGGCCCAGAGCTGAGCCGTCAGCAGGCCTAGGACCAGGCCCCAGGGCCAGAGCAGGCTCGGCGCATACAGGATGGCCAGGAGGCCCAGGCCCGCCAGAAGGGCGGGGGCCGGCAGCCGATCCAGGCGGGCACGGAGGGGGGGCAGGCTCGCCAGGGCGGCGCCCAGGCCCAGGGCGGCACCGGCCACGGCCCACTGGGGCTGGTGGCCGAAGTCCCACCAGGGCTTGGGCAGGGCCAGGCCCAGCAGGAGAAAGGCCAGAGGGGCCCGGGTCAGGGGGGGTGGCAGGGGGCTGCCCGCCGCTGGTCTGGGGAAGGCTCCGAAGGCTGTCAGGGCCCCCGAGAGGCCCGCGCCCACCAGGGGCAGGGCGGGGTCCAGGAAGCCCGTGGCAAGCCAGCCACCGAGCCAGAGCCAGTGGGCCGTGCCAGGCGGCGGTTCCTCAGGGGTGCCAAGCACCGCCCAGAGGGAGCCCAGGCCTGCAACAGCGGCCAGGCCACAGGGCAGGGCCTCGCGCACATCCCAGCCCACCAGGCTCAGCTGACGGGCCAACAGGAGGCTGGCGACGAGGCCGGCGAGCCCCGCAAGGCGCAGAGGCAGGCCCTGGAAGAGGGCGGGGGACCGGCGGCGCAGGTCAGGGCCGAGCAGCAGGGCTACCACGGGCAGCAGGGGCAGGAGGGCCGGGCCGGAGGTGAGGCCGTAGCCGCTCAGGGCGAGCAGGTGGAAGAGGCCCGCCAGGTAGAGCAGGAGCCAGATGGCGGTCATGGGCGACCTCCTGGCAGGGCTGCGGGGGTGCCCAGGGGCGTGCTGGCGATGGGATCCGAAACGCCCTTGGTGGTGAGGTCATGGGTGTAGCGCACCAGGCGGCCGGACTGGAACTCGAGGATGCGGTAGCCGTGGTAGTTGTGCGGCCAGCGGGTCACCCGGCGCAGCTCCGTGCCGAGGGCTGTGTTCACGATGAACTTGGGCCCGGGGAAGTCCACGGCATCGTCCCGGAGGCGGCCGGTGGCGTCGAAGACTGCATCCGAGTGCCAGTGTCCGCTCAGCACCACGGGCACGCCCCGGGCCTCGCAGAGCCGCACCAGCGCTTGGTCAAAGCCCCGCAGGTAGCCGCCGCTGCCCCCGGCCTCGCCGTTCTTGGCCAGGCCCGCCGGGAACAGGGGGTGGTGGATCTGCATGATGGGGACGCGCCCATCCAGGTGATCGAGGTTCTCTTTGACCCAGCTGAACTGGGAGGGCGTGAGCTGATCCCGGCCGTGGGCCGAGTCCAGGGTGAGGATGGCGAAGGGACCCAGGTCCACCCGGAAGGTGGAGGTGTGGCCGAAGTGGCGCAGGTAGAGGGGCCAGCCCTTCCGCTCGTGGTTGCCCGGGGCCACGATCACCGGGATGCCCTGGCGCTCCAGGCGCTGGAACTGGGCGGCCACGGTGGCATACCAGGCTTCGGTCTCGCTGTAGGCCAGGTCCCCGCCCACCAGCACGGCATCCGGGTGCAGGGCCTCCATCTCGCGGATGAACTGCTCCAGTAGGGGGGCCTGGTCTGGGGGCGCCAGGTCCGCCACAAACACCATGCGGAAGGAGGCTGGCTGCGGCTTGGCGGGCACCTCGGGCAGGGTGAGCGTGGCGCGGTTCAGGTGCCAGGAGAGGCGGGCCCCGGGCACAGCGGCCCAGGCGTCCCGGGTGGCGGCCGGGAGCACCCAGGGCAGGCTCGACACGGCCTCCAGCCGGGGCTTGGAGCCTGGCGCCGAGGACAGGGGGTGGCCAATGCGGGGCGCATCCAGGCGCACCCGCAGGGGCAGGCCCACCGCCAGGAGGCAGGCCACAGCTAGGGCCCAGGCCCGCGCCCAGGGCATCATGGCTTGGCCTCGATGGGTGGGTTGTGGGACAGGAGGAAGTGGCTCCAAGCCAGGTTGGCCCGGGCCAGGGCCTGCATCCGCTGGGCGGTCTCGGGCTCGGCGGCGCTCAGGTCCTTGGGCTCGGTGGCCCGCAGGTCATAGAGGAACGAGCGGCCATCCGGGTCCTGGTTGAGGTAGCGCTGGCCCTGGATCAGGCCGATGCGGGGGGGGCGGCGGAAGGTGGTGAAGGTGAAGGCGGTGCCCTGGCCGGCGTGGCGGGGATCAAAGAGGTCCCGGCCCAGGGTCTGGGTCCAGAAGGGCTGGCCGATGAGGCTCAGCACCGTGGGGAGGATGTCCACCTGGGAGCCCACCGTGGCCACGCGCTGCGCCGGCAGGAGGCCGGGGGCGTAGAGGATGAAGGGAATCCGGTGGATGGCCAGGGTGAGGTCGCCGAAGCGGGGATCCCGGTTGCCCCGGGGGATGCCGTGGTCCGCCCACAGCACGAAGATCGTGTTGGCAAAGTAGGGGGAGGTCCGGGCCTTGGCGAAGAAGCGCTCCAGCGAGTAGTCCATGAAGCGCACTGCGTTGAACTCCTCGGGGCCTTCGAAGCCGTTGGCCCGCAGGGTGGCGGCGTCCGGTGCTGTGGGATGGAAGGCCGTGTGGTGCTTGGGAATGGTGAAGGGCGGGTGGTTGCCGCTGGTCTGGACATAGGTCAGGAAGGGCTGCTGGCGCGCTGCCAGGACCTCCTCGGCCTCCAGCAGCAGGTCCGCATCACAGATGCCCCACACATCCACGACGGGGCTGCGGAAGCTGCCCTCCTCGTGGAGGCGCAGGTCCCGCAGGTTGTTCTTGAGGGCGGCGCGGATCTGGGCCCAGTTGGCGCTGCCCCCCAGGAAGTAGTCCTTCTGGTAGTCGGACAGCGCCGACAGCGGGGTGTGCTGGTTCACCATCAGCGGGTTGCGGGTGGCGTTCTGGACGCTGCTCACGTCCGGCGTGCCGAACAGGGTGGCGAACATGGACCGGCTGGTGTTCTCCATGACCACATGGAAGTTCTCGAAGGACACCCCATCCCGGGCCAGGGTGGCCAGGAAGGGCGTGGGGTCCAGGGCATTGCCGCCGGGCGTGGTCTTGAAGGCGGCGAGGCTCTCCAGCTGGATGAGCACCAGGTTGGGGCGGCCCGGCACCTGGCGTCGGGCCTCGACGTGGCGGCGCAGGGTAGGGAGGCCCTCCGCATCGACGGCCACAGGGATGCCCAGGTCGGCGGCGAGGGCGGCGTGGCCAGCCTTCACGGCGGCCAGGTCGAAGCCCTCGTCCATCTCCACCAGGTTCTCCAGGAAGAAGAGCACCGGGTTGAGGGCCAGGTGGGCGTGGAAGGACTGCTTGGCCTCGAAGGCCTCGCCCCAGCGCAGGGGGTAGCGGCTCCACTTGCCCCACATGCAGGCAATCAGCAGGACGCTGACGCCGACCCGCGCCAGGACTCGCTGGAGGCGAGCGGCCGGGGGTGCCAGGGGCCCATCCCCAAAAAGGCGGCGGAGGCCCAGCAGGAGGCCCCCCAGCAGGACCGCCAGCAGGAGGGCCAGCCACAGCACCGGGTAGCTCTGCCAGATCATGCGCAGGCTGATGGCGGGGTTCTGGAGGAACATCAGCAGGGTGCCGTTGAGGCGCGTGTGGACGTAGGCGAAGGTCCCGAAGTCGAAGAAGTAGGCCAGGACCGTGAACGCAATGGCAAAGACGCCATAGGCGGTCCAGGTGCGGGCCGCCCCCGAGGAGGTCTGCAGGCCGTGGTCCGGAAAGAGACGGCGGTGGAGGGCCGTCAGCAGCAGGAAGACCACGAGCCAAGGGCGGGCCTTGTGGTCGTCGACCATCGCAATGCCCACCATGGCCACATAGACCACCAGGCTGAGCCCCAGCCAGGGGGTTGGCAGGGAGGCTCGCCACCCCTGGGGCTGTCCCGGGGCCCCGGCCCGGAGCAGCAGCCAGGCGGGCACCAGGAGGATCGCCGTCCACCGGGCATCGAACTTGAGGCCCAGGTAGAGGGCATGACGAACCTCAGGGCCAAACATCCCCGCTGCGCCCTGGAAGTGCACCAGAAAGGCCAGCCGGAACAGCGTCAAAAAGGCCAGGGCTGCCAGGCCGCAAGCCAGGAGGGCCGTGGACTTGGCGAGGGGTCGTCGGGTCATCGGATCAGTCTATCGGCATGTGTGTTAGTGTCGGATGCTTATGAGCGAATTTCTCGAAACCCTGCTCCTGTTCAGCCTTCCCGCCTCCGGCAAATCGGAGCTGAGGCGCTACCTGGCCAGCCTGACCCCCGAGCAGTGCCGGGGTGACTTCCGCATGGGCCCAACCCTGCAGCTGGACGACTACCCCTACGTCCACCTCATGCACCAGATCGATGACCAGCTGAAGGCCAATGGCCTGCCCTACGCCTACTACCTCGGCCCCCACCGCTCCTTCCGGGACCCCTGGACCTGGGCCGTGCTCATCGAGCTGCTCAACGAGGACTACGCCAACCTCATGGCCGGCCGGCAGGTCACGGTGGCCAGCGCCGCCCAGCATCTCTTCGACCGCCTGGATGCGGCCCATGCCCAGGTGGGCCTGGAACAGCCCCTGGGCGAGGTGCCGCACCGCATTCGTCTCCGCCTGGCCGAGGCCCTGGAGGCCGAGTGCCGGGCCGAGCTGGACACCCTCAACCGGCAGAATGCCGAGGACAAGACCGGCCGCACCCTGGTCATCGAGGCCGCCCGGGGTGGCCCCAACGGCTCGGCCTTCCCCCTGACGCCGCCCCACGGCTACGAGACCGCCTTCCAGACCCTCGACCCCGCCATCCTGGCCAAGGCCGCAGTGCTGTACGTCTGGGTGGACCCCACCGAGAGCCGCCGCAAGAACATCGAGCGGGGCCGGCCCAACGGCCAGGGCAGCATCCTCCACCACAGCGTCCCCATGGAGGTGATGCTGGGCCAGTACGGCTGCGATGACATGGCCTGGCTCCTGGAGCAGAGCGACCGCCCCGGCACCATCCGGGTGGAGCGCGTGCTCCAGGAAGGTGACCGCCACACCACCCACAGCTTCCACCTGCCCGTGGCCCGCTTCGACAACCGCCAGGACCTCACCACCTTCGTCCGCGAAGACCGGGCCAGCTGGAACCCGGCGGACGTGGCCAAGCTGCATGGCGGGCTGAAGGCAGCGTTCGGGTCTCTTTAGCTATCAGCTATCAGCTATCAGCTGTCAGCTAGAAAAGCAGGGCCAGGCAGACCCATAGATTCTTCCGAGTCCTGCTTTGGCCGATAGCTGACAGCCGATAGCCGACAGCCAATTCGTTGATAGCTGACAGCCGACAGCCAACTCAGTGCGCGGCTGCCCCCGCTTTGGCATTCCAGATCCGGGTCATGATGTACGCGCCGATGAGGCTGAAGGGGATGATGGCCCCCACCCAGACCCAGGCGTGGGCGGGCTGGTGGCCGTGGGTGGCGATGCCGTCCCAGCCCCAGGTGTTGAGGATGGAACCCAGGCCAAAGCCAGTCAGACCCGAGCCGATGTACTGGATGCCGTCCAGGGCGCCGGTCACGGTGGCGGCGGCCTTGCGCCCCCCGAAGTCCATGCTGGCCGTGCCGCTGAGCATGCCGTGGACCCCGAAGATGAACATGGCTGTGAGGCCCAGCAGGGTCACCGCCCAGACCTTGCCGCCCCAGGTGCCCTGGCCGAGGGTGAGGCCCAGGAGGCAGAGCATGACCACCTGGATCAGGTAGAACACGAAGGCCACGGGCGGGCGGCGGGACTGGAACAGCCGGTCGCTCATCCAGCCGCAGAGCAGGCCGCCCAGGATGCCCCCGGCCATGAATGCAACCCCTGTCCACCAGAACAGGTACTCCTTCTTGCCCAGGTGGTAGATCTCCTGCAGGTACTCCGTGAAGTAGAGCATCACGCCCTGGCGGACAAAGCCCGTGCAGAACTCGGCGCCGATGAGGGCCACGATGATGGGGTTCTGGAAGACCTTCTTGATAAGGTCCCGCAGCGGCATGGGGGCGTCCTCGGCGAGGTGGGCGTTGGAGCCATCGCCGGTGTCAAAGTCCGTTAGGCCCGCATGGCTGGGGCGGTTGCGCACCAGGAACCAGTCCACACCGAACATGAAGGCCATGGCTGCGGCGGGCACGAACCAGATGACTGTCCAGCTGCCGAAGCTGGCCAGCAGCCAGGCCCCGATGGTGGTGGCCAGGAAGTAGCCCGAGCTGATCATCATGCCAAAGATGCCGCCGAAGACCCCCCGCTCCTGCACATGGAACCAGGTGCTGTTGACCTTCACCACCGACAGCGCCCCGAAGCTCTGGAAGTACATGTTGAGGCTCCAGAGCAGGCTCATGCTCACCAGCACCCGGGAGGCATCCCCCTTGAGGAACATGAAGCCGATGGCCAGGTTCACCAGGGCAGCCCCGAGGGAGCCCACCAGGATGGCCTTGCGCCCGCCGATGCGGTCGGCAATGGGTCCGTTGAGGGCCACGGCCAGGCCGTAGGTCCAGAAACCAGCCGAAGCGATGAAGCCCATGTCCGCCTTATTCAGGTGGAACCAGACGCCGATGTCGTTCTTAACAATGTTGAAGTTGTAGCGCCCCATGTACATGGCCGCATAGGTCAGGCCCAGGGGAAACCAGTTCATGAAGCGGCGCAGGCGAAAGGCTGGGGTGTGTTCCACTGGAACCTCAGGGTGTCCGGTCTACCGGAGGCTTGCCCCCGGCAGGGCGCCGGGTCTGCTGGGCGGGGGCGGCCCCCCTCGGCTCACTGGACCTTGCTGAATGTCTCGTCAGTGCTCATAAGTTCCCAGGTGCCGCCGCGCTTCTGGAAGGTCGCGTGGCGTTGCTTGGTCTCGCCCAGCCTGGCCTCCGGGTGGATGGCTAGGAAGAGGGGAAACTGGGCGGTGGGATTCTGAAGGCGAATCTCGTAGGACACCTTCACGCCGTCCCCGGCGTTCTCCACCTTCACGGCCCGGACAAAGCCCGCCTGGGCCACGGGCACAGAGAAGCCGGCCTGCAGGCCTTTGGCCATGGGCTTGATGGATGGAGGGGCGCTGGGCTTCAGGGCGAAGGTGGTGGTCTCGCGCTTGCCATCTTCCTTGGTGCTGATCTCGAACCAGCCAGAGGCTGCAAGGTTGTCCCGCAGGGTGACCAAGTGCGCGTACTCCGGAGTCCCCTTCTGGGCGGTGGCCTGCTCCGGTGCGATGACGGGGACCAGGACCGGGTACCCCTTGCGGATCAGGTTCTCGGCCTTGCTCTTGTCGAGCTTGCTGCCGCAGGCGAGGGTGAGGAGGAGGACAGGGAGAATGAGGCTGGTGCGCATGCAGGATTCCTTTGCAGTTCGACAAGGATGGTGACACAACCGGGCCTTGGCGGGGAGCCGGGGTTATGCTGGGGCCGTCCTCGAGGAGGTCTCCATGAACCCAGGCTACCTGGCCCATCTGCAGCGCGAGCTCGACCAGTTGAAGGCGGCGGGGCTCTACAAGACCGAGCGGACCATCACCACGCCCCAGCAGCCCCGGATGACCGCCAATGGCCGTGATGTGGTCTGTCTCTGCGCCAACAACTACCTGGGCCTGGCCAACCACCCCGAGGTCATCGCTGCTGCCAAGGGCGTGATGGATGACCATGGCTTCGGCATGGCCTCGGTGCGCTTCATCTGTGGCACCCAGGACATCCACCGGGAGTTGGAGCAGAAGCTCGCCGCCTTCCTGGGGCTGGAAGATGCCCAGCTGTATTCGTCGTGCTTTGATGCCAACGGGGCCATCTTCGAGGGCCTGCTGGGCGAGGAGGACGCGGTCATCAGCGACGCCCTCAACCACGCCTCCATCATCGATGGCATCCGCCTCTGCAAGGCCCAGCGCTACCGCTACGCCAACTCGGACATGGCCGACCTGGAGGCCCAGCTGCAGGCCGCTGACGCCGCCGGGGCCCGCTTCAAGCTGGTGGTCACGGACGGCGTGTTCAGCATGGACGGCACCATCGCCAAGCTGGGGGCCATCTGCGACCTGGCCGAGCAGTACGGCGCCATGGTGATGGTGGACGACAGCCATGCGGTGGGCTTCATGGGTGAGCACGGCCGGGGCACCCACGAGCACTGTGGGGTCATGGGGCGGGTGGACTTCCTCACGGGGACCTTCGGCAAGGCCCTGGGGGGCGCCTCCGGCGGCTACATTGCCGGGAAGGCCGAGGCCATCGCCTGGCTGCGGCAGAAGGCCCGGCCCTACCTGTTCTCGAACTCCGTGGCCCCCTCCATCGTGGCCGCCACCCTGAAGGTGCTGGACCTGCTGGCAGACAGCGGCGAGCTCATCCAGCGGGTCCACGCCAATGCCCGCCGCTTCCGGGCCGGCATGGCGGCCGCCGGGTTCAAGCTGCTGCCGGGCGAGCACCCCATCGTGCCGGTGATGCTCTACGAGGCGCCCCTGGCCCAGGCCTTCGCCACCCGTCTCCTGGATGAGGGCGTCTATGTCATCGGGTTCTTCTTCCCGGTGGTACCCAAGGGCCTGGCCCGCATCCGCACCCAGCTATCCGCCGCCCACACCAGCGCTGACATCGATCACGCCATCGCCGCCTTCACGAAGGTCGGCCGGGAGCTGGGCGTCATCGCCTAGGACTGTGCAGCAGGGCCGTTGTCCGTGCTAGGCTCCCGGCATGGAACGGATCCCCTGCTACGAGCTTGACCCCTGCCTTCGTACCCTCGACACCCAGGTCCTGCGGGCTTGGGTGGAGGAGGGCCAGAGCTGGGCGGTCCTGGAGGACACAGTGCTCTACCCGGAGGGCGGCGGCCAGCCCTGTGACCGGGGCACGGCCAACGGCATCGAGGTGCTGGAGGTGCGCAGCCACGCCGGGGAGCTCCGTCACCGCTTGGCCGCTCCCCTTGCCGAAGGACCGGTGGCTCTGGTGCTGGACTGGGCCCGCCGCTTCGACCACATGCAGCAGCACACGGGCCAGCACCTACTCACAGCCCTGGCCCAGGACCGCTTTGGCTGGCCCACCATGGCCTTCCACCTGGGGGAGGAGGTCAGTGATGTGGAGCTGGCCGTGCCGACCCTCAGCCTCGGCGACCGGGCCCGCCTGGAGGAGGCCATCGCCGCCGAGATTCGGGCCGCCCGCCCTGTGCGGGCCCGCCGGGTGGATGCCGAGGGCTACGCCCGGGAGACCGTGCGGAGCCGGGGCCTGCCTGAGGGCCATGTGGGGGACATCCGGCTCGTGGAGATCGCGGGGGTGGATCTGAACACCTGCGGGGGCACCCACCTGCAGCACACCGGGGAGCTCGAGAGCCTGGCCCTGCTGGGCACAGAGCCTATGCGCGGCGGCCTGCGCCTGTTCTTCGTGGCGGGGGGACGGGTGCGCCGTCGCCTGGCGACCCACGAGGCCCGCACCGCCGCCCTGCGCAGTCTGCTGGGAGCCCCGGATGCGGAGCTGGTGGCGACCTTGCAGGGCAAGCTGGACCAGCTGCTGGGAGCCGACAAGCGCCTCCGGCGCACGGAAGAAGAGCTGGCCGAGGCCCTGGCTGAGGGGCTGGCTGAGGGGCTGGCTGCGGCTCCCGGAGTGTTGTCGGAAGTCCACCTGGGCGAGCGCGACATGGCCTTCCTGCAGCGGCTGGCCCGCCAGGTCTTGGCCGCTGCTCCCGCCAAGGTCGTGTTCCTCACCGCCGAAGCCGCAGGGCAGGGCATCTTCCTGCTCAGCGCTGGGCCGGAGGCAACCCTGGACATCCCAACCCTGGGCCGCGGGGTGGCGGAGGCCCTGGGGGCCAAGGGCGGTGGCTCAGGCAAGAGCTTCCAGGGCAAGGCCCCGGACCTGGCTGGGCGGGCCCGGGCACTGGCGCTGCTGCAGGGCTAGGCCCCTGTAGCCACCGGCAGGTAGAGGTGGAAGGTGGCGCCTGCTCCCGGCACGGACTCGGCGGTGATGGCTCCTCCGTGGGAGCGCATCAGGGTGTCGCAGAGGGCCAGGCCCAGGCCCATGCCCCGCTGGGCACCCCGCTCCTTGGTGCTGAAGTAGGGCTCGAAGATCATGGGGAGGTTGGCCGCAGGGATGCCGGGCCCCGAGTCACTGAAGCGCAGGTGCAGGTACCGGCCCTGAGGGAGGTGGAGGGCCGGGGCCGCCTGATCGCTGAGGTTCACCTCGCTGGCGGCCACCTTGAGGTCACCCGCTCCAGGCATCGCCTCTCTGGCGTTCTGGGCCAGGCTGGCCAAGACCTGGCGCAGGCTGGCGAGGTTGTAGCGGATGGGGGTGCTCTCGCAGCGGAGGTCGAAGATGACCTGGATGGGCGAGCCGACCAGGGTGTGGCTGATGCTCTCCCGCACCAGGGTCTCGATGGTGCCCGTGTGGTCCATGGCGTCGGCACCCATGGCCAGGGTGAAGAGGCGCTTGGCCAGGACATGGGCCTGCTCCGAGCTGTGGTCCCCGATCTCGAGGCTGCGCAGGGCATCGCTGTCCTTGGGGACCTTGAGCTTGGCCAGGCTGAAGGCGGTGAGGATGGCCTGCAGGAGGTTGTTGAAGTCGTGGGCGATGCCCGCCGTGAGGATGCGCAGACTCTCCTTGTGGCGAGTCCGGAGGACCTCCGCCTCCAGCCAGGCCTGCTTCCGGAACAAGGCTTCCGCGGCCAGACGGTGCGCGCAGTCCAGGAGGGCCGACTCCAGCCGCTCGCTCTGGACCGGCTTGATGACGTACTTCTCCACGCCGATGTCGATGGCGCTCATGAGGTAGTCAGTCTGCTCAAAGGCGGTGGTGACGATGATCGGAGTGGAGGGGGCGAGCTTGCGGATCTCGGCAGCCATGGCCAGTCCGCCCATGATGGGCATGAGGATATCCGTGACCACCAGATGGACGGACTCCGAGCGGAAGGCCTCCAGACCCAGAGCCCCATTCGAGGCCGTGATGAGCTTGCCGACCCGCCGCCGGAGGAAGGCCTCCGTCTGAATGCGGGCCAGCTCCTCATCTTCCACATACAGCACCGTCAGCGTCTTGAGGAACTCCGCATCCTGGGATGTGTTGGTCATGAACCCTCCATCCCCAGTGGGGTACTGATGGTGAACTCTGCGCCTCTGTCGACGTTCCTGGCTTCGATCCGCCCACCCATGCTGCGCTCGATGATCTGCTTGGACATGTACAGACCGATCCCGGTACCCATCTCCTTGGTGCTGAAGTAGGGCTCAAAGATCTTCTCCTGGATCTCCGGGGCAATGCCTCCCCCATTGTCCCGCACATGCACGCAGCCAGAGTCCCCCTCGGTGGTCAGGGTGATGGTCACCAGGCCCTCCTGGGTGCCGGACCTCTGGATGGCGTGCTGGGCGTTGGTCAAGAGGTTGAGGATCACCTGGGAGTACTCGTTGGGGAAGCCCCGCAGGATCACATCGGTCTGGCTCCGGATCTCCAGGACGATGCCGTTGTTGCGGAACCCCGCATCCACCATGGCCATGGCCTGCCTGATCTGGGCCAGGGCGGAGAAGGCCGAGGCCGCCTTGTCGGGTCGGAAGAAGTTCCGGAAGTCGTTGATGGTGGAAGACATCTTCTGAACCAGGACGGACCCATCGGCCACGGAGCGCTCCAGGTGGGCCAGGTCCAGCTCACCGAAGCGGTAGGCATCCTTGAGGTTGGAGAGGATCATGCCCAGGGCGTTGAGAGGCTGGCGCCACTGGTGGGCGATGTTGCCGATCATCTCGCCCATGGCGGCCTGGCGGCCCTGGGTGATGAGCATGCGGTCCTTCTCGCGCAGCTCGTCCAGGGCCTGGTGCACCCGAGCGTCCAGGGAGCGGTTGAGCTCCTCCAGCAGCACCTGGCGGTGGCGAATCTCCTCTTCGAGGCTCTTCTGCTCGGTGATGTCCTGGTGGGTACCAGACATGCGCAGCGGCTTGCCATCCTCGGTCCACTCCACCACGCTGCCGCGGTCCAGCACCCACACCCAGTGACCATCCTTGTGGCGCATCCGGGTCTCGCACTCGTAGGTGGGGCTCTCCCGCTCGAAGCAGCGGCGCATGAGCTCGCGGGACCGCAGGAGATCCTCGGGGTGGCTCAGATTGGTCCAGGTGTCGATGTTGACGGGGGAGAGCTCCCGGAGGGTGAAGCCGAGGATCTCGGCCCAGCGCTCGTTGAAGATGGTCTCGCCGGTCTGGACGTTCCACTCCCAGGTGCCGGCATCCGTGCCCCAGATGACTTCCTGGAGCCGCTGGCTCTGGGTGCGGAAGCGCCGCTCGCTCTCCTGCAGGGCCGCATCGGCCCGGGCCCGCTCGGTCACGTCATGGATGATGGAGAACAGCAGGGTGTTGCCCGCCACCAGGGTCGGCGTGGAATAGACTTCCACCTCCCGCACCTCGCCGCTGGCCAGCCGGTGGGGAAAGCGGAAGTGGGTGCGATCCTCCCGGATGGCCCGGTGGCGCTCGAGGGCAATCTCCTCCGGGGGCATCAGGTTGATCTGGTCGATGCGCATGGCCAGGAGCTGGGCTCGTGGGTGGCCGTAGAAGGTCTCCGCAGCGTGGTTGGCGTTCACGATCCGGCCGCTGCCGGGCTCGATGAGCAGCATCACGGAGCTGTTCTTCTCGAAGAAGTTGCGGAAGCTCGACTCGCTCTCTGCGAGGGCCTTCACGGCACTCTTCCGCTCGGTGATGTCCTCCAGCAGGATCACGCAGCAGGGGGGATCGCCCGGCTCCGAGGGCAGGGGAACCATGCCGAGGTAGCCCTGAATCTGGTGACCGTCCCGATGGATGAAGCGGCGCTCCATCTGGATGGGCTCGGGCGTCCCGCTGACCAGGCGGTCCCACAGGCCCTGGTCCCAGGCGGCGTCCTGGGGGTGGGACAGGCGGGCCAGGTTGAGGCGCAGGAAGGCCTCCCTTGGGTACCCAAAGGTCTCGCACATCCGGGGGTTCACGGTGAGGAAGCGCCGGCTGGCGATCTCCACCAGGGCCATGCCGATGGGAGCTGACTCGAAGATGGCCCGGAACTGGGCCTCGCTGGCCAGCAGGCGGGCGGCCTGCTCATCGGCCAGATCCAGGGCCCTGCGCTCGGAGCGGGTGAGGCCATAGAAAAAGACCGCCAGGAACAGGCTGGCCAGGCTCCCCGTAATAAGAGCACCCCAGTGACGGCCCGCCCCCAGGGCTGCGGCCCCCTTGAGGTTGGGTTCGATGACCAGGATCCAGGGCCGTCCGCCGGCTTCCATGCTGCGGGTGGTCACCCGGATGCCCGGAACGGGCGTAGCCGGGGTGGAGTCGTACAGGAGCTCCCGAGGGCCCCCCTCGACGCCATCGAAGAGGTGGACATCGAGACCCTCCGCTTCGCCCCGCAGGATGCCCTCCACCAGGTTGTTCATCCGCATGGGGTAGTAGGCCCAACCACGGAAGGACTGGCGTCGCTCCTCCACCGTGGCGAGGGGTGCTCCGAACTTGTAGACCGGGGCGTAGAGGAGGGTTCCGAACTGGATGTCCTTCTCCCCCTCCTGGTAGAGGCGCACCCGCCCGGTGAGGACCGTGCTGCCCGTGTCCCGGGCCCGATTCATGGCCTCCCGGCGGAGGATCTCGGCGTGCATGTCCTTGCCGAAGGCCCGCTGGTTCCGTTCATCCATGGGTTCCAGGTAGATGATTGAGCTTCGCCCTTCGGGGGCTGGCGGGAGAGGGCCGCCGGGCTGGACCTCGTAGGCCGAGTAGCCCGCCGCCCGCATGCGGGCCTCGTGGCGAGCCAGGCCACCCTCGGGAATCCACTCGGCAAAGCCGAGTCCCTGGATGCCCGGGTAGTCCCTCTGGATGTTGAGGCGGTCGACGTACTCCCGCCACTCTCGGCTGCTGGGCAGGGGACCCCGGCCCAGAAAGGCGGCGGCGCCTTCCAGAACCTTCTCCATGGAGCGGAGGCGCCGCTTGAGCAGCTGGAAGATAAGTTCGGTGCGCGCTTGCTGTTGGAGGTGGATGACCCGGGCTTCCTCCTGGCGGATGAAGAGCCAGGCGGGAATGGTGAGGACCAGACCCAGGACCAGTCCCACCAGGGGGGACAGGGTATGGAACAGTCGTTTGCCTGGAGACTTCAAAGGCGCCTTGCCTCCCTGAATTTTCTTATGCTGGAAGCGATCCTCTCATGGCAGACCAGTCCGTGGAACCGCTTCCGGCCACAAAGTGCGCCCCAGAGATGGGAGAATGCCGTCATATGCCCTTCACCTACCTCGACCACAATGCCACCACTCCCCTCGCCTCCGAGGCCTTCGAGGCCATGCGGCCCTGGTTCATGGAGCGCTTCGGCAATGCCAGCTCGGCCTATGCTCTCGGCCACCTTGCCGAAGGTGCCGTCGTCGCGGCCCGGGAGCAGGCGGCTGCCCTGGCCGGCTGCTCTCCAGCCGAGATCGTCTTCACTTCGGGCGGGACCGAGAGCCTCAACCAGGCGGTACGCGGGGCCTGGGAGTCCTTCCAAGCCCGGCGGCACCTGGTGCTCACGGCGGTGGAACATCCTGCCCTCCGGGCCCTGGCCGCCTGGTGGCGACAGCAGGGCGGGACCGCCACAGAGGTCGGTGTGGACGGCGCGGGGCGCCTGGATCTGACGGCCCTGGCGGCGGCCGTGAGTGGAGATACGGCCCTGGTGGCGGTGATCGCAGCCAACAACGAGTCTGGGGTGCTCAGCCCGGTGGTGGAGGCTGGTTGCATCGCCCGGGCCTGCGGGGCCCTCTTCCTGGTGGACGCCACCCAGGCGGCAGGCCGCATCCCCATCGATTTCACGGCCTGGGGGGCGGACCTGCTGGCCCTGGGTGCCCACAAGTTCCATGGCCCGAAAGGGGTGGGTCTTCTGGTGATCCGCCGGGGCGTGCGGCTGAAACCCCTGATGCTGGGGGGCTCCCAGGAGCGGGGTCGGCGGGGCGGGACGGAGAATGTACCGGGCCTGGTGGGCCTCGGCAAGGCCGCCGCCCTGGCCCTGGAGGCCCTGCCAGCCATGGACCGGGTGGCGGCCCTGCGGGATCTCCTGGAAGGCCGGATCCTGGCCGAGATCCCGGACACGCGCATCCATGGGGCGGACGCTCCCAGGCTGCCCAACACCTGCCTGGTGGGGTTCGCGGACATCGAGGGGGAGGCCCTCCAGCTTCGTCTGGCGGAGCTGGGCATCTGCGTCAGCACCGGCAGTGCCTGCAGCACTGGCCAGCGGGAGCCCAGCCACGTGCTGCGGGCCATGGGCGCTCCGGAGTCGCTGGCCCGGGGCACCGTGCGGTTCAGCCTGGGGCGGGGCACCACGGAGGAGGAGGTCGCTCGGGTTGCTGACCTGCTGCCGGGCCTCGTGGCCGCCCTCCGCAGCCAGGGGCCCATGGTTTAGGCCAACCTGGTTATCGGCCAGCCTCCGCCGAAAAGGCGCTCCACGATATTTCAGTTCGTCTCGCGTATCGGCGCAGCCGATACCGAGAAGTGCACGAAGACGCCCTGCGGGCGCAGGAAGCACACGAATGCACCTAGACCCACCGCGGGCATCCCCAAGGGGGCGGCGGCTGGCTGCGGCCCCCAAGAGCCGTTCCAGCCGCCGCCCCCATTGGCCGGTCGCATGCAACCGGGGGCCCCAGGCCCGGAGGCCCTGTCGGCGTGACGGCTTGCCTTCGTGCCCTTATCGGCAGTTCTTCGTGTCCTTAGTGGAGATCTTTGAAGGTCCGATTTGGCGGAGCAAGGCCGATAACCAGGTGGGCCAAAAGCGCCCGGGTGTAGTGCTCCAGGGCGTAGGGGAGCCAACGGTGGCCCGGCACACCCCGGCTGATGTAGCCCATGTGGCCGCCGTGGGGCTCCAGATGGAGGTGGACAGCGGGGGAGGGGCCGGCTGCCACGGCGTCGCGCCAGGGGATGAAGGGATCGTCCTGGGCCATGAGGACCACCGTGGGCACCGTGATGGCCCCCAGGTGGTGGCGGGCCGAGCAGCGGGCGTAGTAGTCCTCGGCGTCCTGGAACCCCCCGGCCTGGGTGGTGTAGGCATCGTCGAAGTTGCGCAGGCTCATGAGGGGGCGGGTGGGGTAGCGGTCCTCGATGAGGCCATCCGCCACCCGCTGCTGGATGGCCTTCCGGCAGCGCCGGATGAAGCGCAGCTCATACAGACGGTTGAAGCCCCGGTGGATGCTGTCTGAGCAGGCCCCCAGGTCCACAGGCGGGTTCACGGCGATGGCGGCGTCGGGGCGGGCGTCCACGCCGGGCACCCCGCCCCCCAGGTTGAGCAGCAGCGCATTGGCTGAGAGCGAGTAGCCGATCGCCAGCTGCCGTAGGTCGGGATGCCGCTCCCGGGCGGCGGCGAAGGCGGCCCCCAGGTCGTCTCCGGAGCCGCTGTGATAGGGGCGCCGAGCCAGGCCGCGGCCCTCCCCACAGCCCCGGTGGTTGACGGTCCAGACGTGGTGCCCCAGGCGGTGCCCCAGGGCCACGGTGCGGCGCACGTAGTGAGCGTCCGCATCCCCGCCGAGGCCGTGAAAGACCAGGAGCAGGACATCGGTTTCGCCCGCATGGTAGCGACCGGCCAGCTGGTCGCCGTCGGCCAAGGAAATCCGGAAGGGCACCGAAGGGGAGTCCGGTCCATCGCCCGGAAGGAAATTTCCGACGATGGTCTGGAGGTGCCCTCCCCACGCCCACCAGGGGGGGCGGCAGAGCAGGGTGGGTGGAGCGAGCTGCAGCATTCTTTCAGTGTGCCCTGGGCCCTCCGCCAGGGGGATCCGTTAGGGGTCTGCTCCGGGGCTTATCAGGGTGGCCTCAAGGCCCTGAAACCTTGTGACGCCTGCAACAATGCCTCGGATTGAATACCTATGAGGCGTGAACTTCGGGGGCGGGGTGTAACCTGGATGCTTTCCGGCCCCGCTTGAGGGGTAACCAATCCGAGGAGTGTGGCTATGAAGAAGAGACAGGAAGCCCTCGATTACCATTCGCAGGGACGGAAGGGAAAGATCGAAGTAGTGGCTACCAAGCCCTGCTCCACTGCCCGGGACCTGTCCCTGGCCTACTCCCCTGGCGTCGCCGAACCCTGTCTCGCCATCGAGAAGGATCCTGAGCTTGCCTACGAGTACACGGCCAAGGGCAACCTGGTGGCCGTGATCTCCAACGGCACCGCCGTGCTGGGTCTGGGCAACATTGGCGCCCTGGCTGGCAAGCCCGTTATGGAAGGCAAGGGCGTGCTCTTTAAGCGCTTCGCCGACATCGACGTGTTCGACATCGAAGTGGATGAGCTGGACATCGACCGGTTCTGTCAGGTGGTCAAGGCCCTGGAGCCCACCTTCGGCGGCGTGAACCTCGAGGACATCAAGGCCCCCGAGTGCTTCGAGATCGAGACCCGCCTCAAGAAGGAAATGAACATCCCCGTCTTCCACGACGACCAGCACGGCACCGCCATCATCAGCACTGCGGCGCTGATGAACGCCTGCGAGATCGTGAAGAAGAACATGGGCGACATGAAGGTTGTGTTCTCCGGCGCCGGCGCCTCCGCCATCGCCTGCGCGAACATGATGATCAACGCCGGTGTGAAGCTGGAGAACCTCTGGCTCTGCGACACCAAGGGCCTGGTCTACACCGGCCGCAAGGAAGGCAACAACATCTACAAGGATCGCTTCGCCAAGCCCAGCGAGTGGCGCACCCTGGCCGACACCATCAAGGATGCGGACGTCTTCGTGGGCTGCTCCAGCAAAGGCGCCCTCACCCCTGAGATGCTGCTGAGCATGGCCAAGAACCCCATCGTCTTCGCCCTGGCCAACCCCGATCCCGAGATCGACTACCCCACGGCCATTGCCACCCGCAAGGACATCATCCTGGCCACCGGCCGCAGCGACTATCCCAACCAGGTGAACAACGTCCTGGGCTTCCCCTTCATCTTCCGGGGCGCTCTGGATGTCCGCGCCTCTGAGATCAACGAGCCCATGAAGCTGGCCGCCGCCCAGGCGCTGGCTGCCCTGGCCCGCGAGGAAGTGCCTGATTCCGTCAGCCGCGCCTACTCTGGCCAGAAGTTCACCTTCGGCCCCGAGTACATCATCCCCAAGCCCTTCGATCCCCGTGTGCTCCTCTGGGTGGCTCCGGCCGTCGCCAAGGCCGCCATGGACTCCGGCGTTGCCAGGCAGCCCATCGCTGACATGAAGGCCTATATCGAGCGCCTTGAGGGCCTCCAGGGTCGCAGCAAGGATGTCATCCGCAGCGTGGTGAACCGCGCCAAGGAGAACCCCAAGCGCGTGGTCTTCCCCGAAGGCGACCACCCCCTGATTCTCCAGGCCGTCTCCCAGATGGTGGACGAGGGCATCTGCGTGCCCATCCTCCTCGGCAACCCAGAGAAGGTGAAGGCCGTCGCTGCCGACCACGGCATCGACCTCGCCGGTGTCGAAGTGCTTGATCCCACCACGGTGCCCTGGCGCCAGGAGGCTGAGGACGAGTACTGGAAGATCCGCAACCGGCGCGGCGTGACCAAGTTCGAGGCCCACCGCAAGGTGAAGGAGCGCATCTACTTCGGCGCCCTCATGTGCCGTCTGGGCAAGGCCGATGGCCTCATCGCCGGCCTGACCTCCTACTACCCCGACACCATCCGGCCCTGCCTGGAAGTGATCGGCACCCGCAAGGGTGTGAAGCGCGTCTGCGGCGTCTACACCATGGTGCTCAAGAACC
>CAIMFT010000056.1 GCA_903840385.1 uncultured Holophagaceae bacterium | reverse complement strand
TGGTGCCTGGAGACGGAATCGAACCGCCGACACATGGATTTTCAATCCATTGCTCTACCGACTGAGCTACCCAGGCGCGAAGGGTAAGGATAGCAGGGGGGGCTTCATTTTCAAGTGCCAGAAGGGGTCGGATTGGTGCATCCTCAATGGTTTGGTGTTCCTTTCAAAGACCCCGAGGTTTGTCATGGCCCGTTCCACCAAAGATCGCGAAATCCAGGTCCAGAAGCCAGCGCAGAGCCTGGCTCACTTCCAGACCAAGCTGGGCACCGGGCAGGAGGAGGACGGCGGCCTGATCAAGCCCATCCTCCTGGGCGTTGCCGCCGTGGTGGCCGTGGGCATGGTCGTGGGGGGCTGGAGCGCCTGGCAGTCCTCGGCCGCCGAGAAGCATGAAGCTGCCCTCTCCACCCTCCAGCTGGAAGTCGAGGGTGATGGCATCGCTCCCCTGCCTGCCGCCGAGGTGGAGCGCCGCATGCGCGAGCGCCTGGGTCGCCTGGAGGCCCTGGTGGCCGCCGCCCCCTCCTCCCGCCGGGCCGCCACGGCCGGCCTGCTGGCCACCTGGCGCCTTACCCTCGATGGCAAGAGCCCCGCCCCCGCCAAGGCCGATGAGCCCTGGGCTGAGCTCCGCCTGGCCCTGCGCGCCGTGGCCCTGGGCCAGGCCAAGGAGGCCCGCACCCACCTGGACCCCCTGCGCGCCAAGGCCACGGCCGACGCCCCCTGGGCCGAAGCCTTCTGGGCCTGCCAGATGGACGCCAACCGCCTGGCCGGTGACCGGGCCCAGGCCCTGACGGATCTGGCCGAGTACAAGGCCCGCTTCAAGGGCCGGGGCGACGCTGCCGCCCTCGAAGGCCTGCTGCAGAGCATCTGACGCACCGCTTGCGAGGAGTCATCCCATGCGGATGTACGACCTGATCTATACCAAGAAGCTGGGCGGAGCCCTGTCTCCCGAGGAAGTCGCCTTCTGGGTCCAGGGGGCCGCCGCCGGCACCATCCCGGACGAGCAGAGTGCGTCCCTGCTCATGGCCATCTGCTGGCGGGGCATGACCACGGAGGAGACCCTGGCCCTCACCCTGGCCATGCGGGACTCGGGCAAGCGCCTGGACCTGTCCTCGGTGCCCGGCCTCAAGGTGGACAAGCACAGCACCGGGGGCGTGGGCGACAAGACCACCCTCATCCTTGGGCCCATCGTGGCGGCCTGTGGGGTGCCCTGTCCCATGTTCAGCGGCCGGGGCCTGGGCCACACCGGTGGCACGGTGGACAAGTTCGCCGCCATCCCGGGCCTGAAGGTCGAGCTCTCCGAGGCCGAGTTCCTGCGCAGCCTGGCCGAGACCAAGTTCGCCAACTCCGCTCAGACTGCCGACATCGCCCCCGCCGACAAGAAGCTCTACGCCCTGCGGGATGTGACCGCCACGGTGGAGAGCATCCCCCTGATCACGGCCAGCATCATGTCCAAGAAGCTCGCCGGGGGCGCCGATGCCCTGGTGCTGGATGTGAAGTGCGGCCCGACCGCCTTCATGAAGACCCTGGAGGACGCCACGGCCCTGGCCCAGAGCATGGTGAACGTCGGCCAGGCCCATGGCATGCAGATGCGGGCCCTCATTACCCGAATGGACGCCCCCCTGGGCTGGGCCATCGGCAACGCCCTGGAAGTGATGGAGTGCGTGGAGATCCTCCGCGGCGAGCACGCTGACACGGAGCTGGCCCAGATGAGCTTCCGCCTGGCCGCCGAGATGCTGGTCATGGGCGGGGCCGCCACCACCCTCGAAGGTGCCCAGGCCAAGGTGCAGGTCAGTATTAAGGATGGCTCGGCCCTGGCCACCCTCCGCCGCTTCGTGGCCCTGAACGGCGGAGACGCCGCTTCCCTGGACGACTTCAGCCGCCTGCCCCAGGCCGGGCAGGTCATTGCCGTCCGGGCGGACCGGGCTGGGCATGTGGCCGCCATCGATGGCCGGGCCCTGGGCATCCTGGCCATGGACCTGGGCGCTGGCCGCAAGAGCCAGACCGATGTCCTGGATCTGGGCGTGGGCATCCGGGTGCGGGTCCAGGTGGGCCAGCAGGTCGCCGAGGGGGATGTCCTCTATGAGATCCACGCCAAGGTCGGCGCCACGCCGCCTCTGGCCGCCTACCGGGCCACCCTGACCTGGTCCGAGACACCCCTGACCCAGGGCCCCTGGCTGCTGGCGACCATCGGCTGTTGAGGGTCAGGATCAACCCCCCCTGAGGGCGTTTGGGGGGTCGAAAAAGGCCGGTTTATTGAATGTATAAGGGATTTAATTAACGACATTTTGCAATGATGGCTTATACATCAAAGAATCAATAATTCAAACAATGCCCCTTCCCCTTGTAAGTTCTGACATAATCTACCCACTCGTGAGGGAACCTCTCATACTGTCCCCTCATTAACGACCCCGTATCATTCACGGGTTTCCTCACTGCCCATCCAGCCCTAGCGGGCGTTTCAGTTCTCCTTCACACCCCTGCGGCCGTATGCCGCACCTCCCCCCAGGAGTTCTCATGAACCCAAACTTCAATAGGCTTGGTCGCGTCGCGGCCATGCTCGCCCTCGGAGGCGCTGCCCTCTATTCCCAGGGCACCCAGACCGCCAGCATCTCTGGCGAGGTGGTGGACAAGGCTGGCGCACCGGTAGCCGGTGTGACCGCCCGCCTCACCTCCTCCAGCCTCCAGGGCGCGCGCACCGTCGTGACCGGCGCCAATGGCCGCTTCGTCTCCCGCCTGCTCCCTCCCGGTACCTACACCGTCCAGCTGGTCAAGGCCGGCATGCAGACCGTGACGGCCACCGCTGTCGTGGGTATTGGCCAGTCCTTCGAGCCCCGCTACACCATGGTCCCCACCGGCTCGGCCGTGGTGGAAGTGGTCGCCTCGGCTGCTGAGATCGACAAGACCGACACCAAGACCGCCACCAACTACCGCCTGGACAACGTCGACAAGCTCCCCAGCGGGCGCACCATGGAAACCGTGGCCCTGCTGACGCCTGGCGTCACCTCGGGCGTCGGCGGCCGCCCCCAGATCCGCGGCGCCATGACCTCCGGCAACCTCTACCTCATGGACGGCCAGAACATCTCGGACAACGCCTACAACAACCGTGGCGTCCGGATCATTGACGACTCCGTGGAAGAGATCCAGATCATCACCGGTGCCATCTCCGCCGAGTACGGCGATGTGGACGGCGGCGTGCTCAACGCCATCACCCGCTCCGGCGGCAACGAGTTCCAGGGCCAGCTCCGCTGGGAGCTGAACAATCCGGCCTGGAACGCCTACCAGCCCATGCAGGTCCGCAGCGCCCTGAGCAACAAGCTCAGCGAGCAGAAGACCATCAGCCTCAGCGGCTTCATCATCAAGGACAAGCTCTGGTTCGCTGGCTCCTTCTTCCAGACCAAGCAGAACGGCACCGGCACCATCGGCGCGAGCATTCCGGCCCTCAACTACGGCACCGTGGCGCAGGGTGGCAACGGCGTCGGCTACCAGAACATCACTGGCACCGGCCCCTACTTCACGGGTGACGGCCCTGGCGGCTTCAACTCCCCCTACGACACGCTGAGCAGCGAGATCCGCCGCCAGATCAAGCTGACCTATGCGGTCACGCCGGACCACACCCTCGTGGCGTCCTTCAACAACGCCCGCATCGACGATGTGAACCGCAACTACGGCGCGGGTGAGACGCGTGCCCTGGTCCCCCAGGTGAGCACCTCCGAGTTCACCAACCTGCAGTGGCGGGGCATCTGGTCCAACGCCATCACTTCCGAGTTCAAGATCGGCAGCAAGAAGCAGAAGCTCTCCGCCGGTGCTGATCCTGCCGGTGGCAGCCCGGTCTACAACTACACCAACGGCTACTACTACAACAACGGCATCTTCAACTCCACGGACGGCGGCGACAACCGCAACAACCAGACCTTCAACGGCAAGGTCAGCCTGTTCTGGGATGGCAACGGCAGCCACCAGACCGACATCGGCCTGGACTACTACAAGGGCATCAGCCGCGCCCGCAACGAGCAGACCCCCACGGGCTACATCTTTGGTGCCAACCGCATGAACCTGGCGGAAGGCCGCGCCCGCGGTGTTGACGTCTGGACCTACGAGAGCGCCGCCGGTGAGACCCACATGATCTCCGACGCCCTCTACATCAACGACAAGTGGGTCGTGAACCGCAACCTGGCCTTCAACCTCGGCCTGCGCTTTGACCAGTTCAAGGCCCAGAACGAAACCGGCACCAAGACGGCCGGCGCCAACGGCATCAGCCCCCGCCTGGGCATGAAGTATGACCTTCAGGGCGACGGCGTCTACGTGTTTGGCGCAGCCTATGCCAAGTACAATGCCAAGGCCCTTGAGTCGGTCATGAACTCCGTCACCAACCAGGGCAATCCGACGGAGATCGACCACCCCTACATGGGACCCACCGGCCTGCGGACCTTCGCTCAGCTGACCGACCTGACGGCCCTGCACACCAACTACAACTACAGCGTCATCAGCTACTACAACAACCCTGCCGTCAACGTGAAGCTCGCCAACAACCTCAAGACCCCCACGGTCGATGAGCTCCAGGCCAGCTTCCAGTACTCCTTCAACACCCCCACCTTCGGCGCCGGTTCCGTGAAGGTCACGGCCGTCTCCAAAAAGTGGAAGAACCTCTTTGACTACCGCGCCGGCAATGACGGCCTGGTTACGCTCGCCGATGGCAGCGAAGTCTACATGAAGGTCTGGGAAAACAGTGACATTGCCAAGCGCGACTACCAGGGCCTCGAGCTGGAAGGTCAGCTCGCCAAGGGCGCCTGGCAGTTCGGTGGCAACATCACCTGGAGCTCACTGAAGGGCAACTACGAGGGTGAGAGCAGCTCCTCCCCCGGACGTGGTGAAGGCCTGAAGTACTTCACCGTGCAAGATGGCGTGGTCATGTATGACCGCAACATCACCTCCCCCGATGGCTACCTGGCCGGCCATGTGCCCATCCGCATCCGGGCCACCGGCTCCTATGTGGACACCAACGCCTACGGCAAGACCACCTGGGGCCTGGTGTACCGGTTCGATACGGGCTCGCACTACAGTGCCACCCGCTCCATCGATCCCACGGACCTGAACGTGAACCTCTCCTCCCAGTACGGCACCTCGGCCACCCAGTACCTCGGTGGTCGCGGCATGGCCGGTGTCTTCCCGGGCGCGGCCTACCTGGACCTCGCGGTCACCCACGACTTCCCCCTCTTCGCCCTCCTGAAGAAGAACGTCAATGGGTTCGCCAAGATGACCATCGCCAACGTCCTCAACCACCAGCAGATCCTCAGCTACGGTGTGGGCTACAACCCGAACATCACCGCCCAGGGTGGTTACCTCTCTGGTCTGAACGATCCCTGGGTTCGTGATGCCAACAACGGCAAGGTCACGGGCAATGGCAACTTCGGGTCCGCCCGCAGCGTCGCCATCTCCACGGGCTTCCGCTTCTAGGCAGCACCTGCCAGCAAAAAAAAGAGGCCCTCCGGGGCCTCTTTTTTTTGGACAAGCGTAGGTAGCCCCTCCCAGGGGTGAAACAATGGGGCCTGGATAGCGCCAGCCTTGGGAGGCTCCATGACCCGCCGAACCGCACGTTCCTTCCTGCTGGGTGCCTGCCTGAGCCTGGGCCTGATCGCCCAGGCGCCGGCCGGGAACGGCGCCCAGCTGTGGCTGCTGGTCCTGGATGGTCGAGGTGGCCCGGTGGGGGACCTCAAGCCTGACGAGGTCGAGCTCAAGGTCGGCGGCAAGGTCCGACCCCTGGCGGAGCTGAAGAGCCCGGACCAGCTGGCCGCGGCCACGCAGTCCTGGATCCTGGTCTTCGAGCCCATCCGGGACCCGAGCTACCGGGCCATCGCCTTCACTGCTGCGGCGGACTTCCTCACCAAGGTGCCCGAAGGGGACCAGGTCTTCATCGTGGCCCGGGGCAAGGACTCCCTGGAGAGCCTGCTGCCCGGACTGTCCACCGACCGCGCCGCCTGGGCCAAGGCCCTGGCCCGCGTGCCCGCCATGCTGCCCGAGTCCCTGACGGGCGTGCCCACGGGCAAGCTCGAGGGCCTGGGCTTCCAGCCCTTCCCGAAGCTGGCTCCCCCCCAGCCCGGGGGCCAGGAGGCCCTGACTGCGCTGCTGGCTCGCTTCAAGACCGGCACCATCGCCTGGGCCGGTGGAACCCCGGACCAGAAGGGGCGCACCGCCCAGGACCGAGTCAACCTGAACGACTCGGCCATGGTGTCGGGTCTGGTCCAGGCCGTGGGGCGGGAAATGAAGACGGTGGAAGCCCTGCTGGACAGCCTGGCGTCTGTCCCCGGCCAGAAGCACATGATCGTCTTCTCCCACTGTGAGTCCGATGACCTCAACCAGCCCTCCATCCGAACGTCCATGAACCGCAAGTGGAGCAACCAGCGGGTGAATGGCGACATGGGGGGGCCCGCCGAGACCGCCACCCTGGCGGTGCGGGACATCACCATCCAGCAGATGCAGCTCAAGGCCAAGAGCGTCCAGGCCGGGGTCATGATCTACTCGGTCGCCGGCTCCAGCCCCAACATCACCGGGAACATGGGCCCCCTGGCCCCCGACACCGGCGGCTTCTGCTTCCCCCTGCGCTCCGAGCTGGAGTCCCAGTTGGGCCAGGCCATGCAGGTGTTTGGATCACGGTACTTGCTGCGCTGGGCGCCCCAGGGGACCCCCACGCCCACCGCCTCCATCGAGGTCTCGGTGAAGCGCAAGGGCGCCCGGGTGATTGCGCCCACGCTGACTGCCGCACCCTAAGAACCCATCCGCCAAGTGCCAGAACGGCAGCGGTCTGGTATCGAATCGATCGATTTTAAGGGCCAGTTTTTTCATGGCCTGGGCCCGCTTTGCCCCGGCGACACCCATTAATTCCTTTATTTGCTTTAATGGGGTTGGTAGGGGTGTTGAGAAAATTTACAAATGACCGGGGAACTTAGATTATCCTACCCACATTAGACCTCCCGCCTAGCGGCTTGAAACATGTGCGTCACTTGCCCCCATGGCCCTCATCGCGCCATTGGAGCCCTATTTCCCCAGCGGCTGCAGCCGCTCTTCAAGGAGTTGCTATGAATCGTTCTATCAGCCGGTTAGGGTTTACCGCCCTGGCCCTCATCGCTGGCAGTGGGTTTGTCGCCCAGGCGCAGACCTCCACCACGGGTGCCATCCAGGGCGTCGTGCGGGATGCCGCCGGCAAGCCCCTGGCCGGTGCCACGGTCACGGCCACGTCGGCCCAGATCGTCCGCACCACCGTCACCACGGCAGACGGCAGCTACCGCCTGGCCATGCTGAATCCCGGCGACTGGAGCATCAAGGCCAACAAGGCTGGCCAGAGCGCCCCCGCCCAGAGGGTCAATGTCCTTCTGAACAACACCTCCAGCGCCACCTTCAAGGTCGCCGCCGAAGCCAGCGCCGTCGTCGCCGTCGTCGCCAATGCCGCCGTGCTTGATCTCTCCACCACCCAGACGGGCTCCACCCTCCAGGTGGATCAGCTGAGCTCCATCCCCATGGGCCGCGACTTCAACAGCCTCGCGTTCCTGGCCCCCGGCACCCAGAACAGCAGCCTGGGCCTCTCCATCAGCGGCGCCTCCGGCCTGGAGAACAGCTTCGTGGTGGACGGCCTCGACACCACCGACTACCGCAAGGGCTTCCAGGGCGCTTCCATGCCCACCGACTTCTTCGACCAGGTCGAAGTGCAGACCGGCGGCTTCCGGGCTGAGTACAGCGCCCTCGGCGGCGTGGTGAACGCCATCACCAAGTCCGGTACCAACCAGTTCGTGGGCAGCGCCTGGATCACCAGCGACGCGGCTCAGCTCCAGGGTGCGCCGATTCGCACCTACTTCTACAACCAGGCCACCCCCAACTATCGCTACGACTTCGGCTTCACCGCCGGTGGGGCCCTCATCACGGACAAGCTCTTCTACTTTGTGGGCGTCAACCAGATCAACATCGAGAGCCTCCCCCTCGTCAACAACATTGGCCTCAAGAACACGGCCCTCTCGGATAAGACGACCAACGTCTACGCCAAGCTGAACTACTTCCTGACCCAGTCCCAGCAGCTGACGGCCACCATCAACTCCGTCAACGAGCCCATCGACCAGGTCAACGCCTACCCCACCCGGGGCAACCGCAACGCTGGCTACAGTCAGTCCAACAAGACCCAGAGCTGGTCCCTGACCTATGACTGGAACATCAGCCCCACCCTGCTGCTGACCGCCAAGGCGGGTAGCACTTCCGTCGAGTCCCACGTCAAGCCCACGGTGCTCCTGGCTTCCATCACGGACTACATGTGGTACGTGGCCGGTCCCGGAAAGAATGATGGCGTCCTGGCTGGCGTTGCCTATGTGCGCGGTGGCATTGGCGACTATGCCGAGACCGACAAGGGCGACAACAACCAGTTCCGCGTGGACCTGTCCTGGTTCCTTGGGGACCACGCCGTCAAGGCTGGTTTCAGCAACTCCAGCTCCAGCTCCTTCGTGAACGACCTGTTGGCTGGGGATGACCGGGTCACCATCAACCGCTCCGGTACTGCCCTCTCGTCGGTGTATGTCACTACCTACGCCAACCTGGGCTCCCATGCCAAGATCGCCTTTAATGGCTTCTACGCCCAGGACCAGTGGGAAGTGAAGCCCGGCCTGCGCCTGTCCTACGGCGTTCGCCTCGAGACCCAGAAGGTCACGGGCAATGACAACAAGACCTTCGTGGAGTTCACGGACACCAAGGATCAGCTCCAGCCCCGCCTGGGCCTGACCTGGGATGTGAACAACGATGGCAAGACCAAGCTCTCGGCCAACTACGCCACCTACCAGGAGCGGTTCCCCATGCAGGCCTCGCTCCGCACTGCGGGCAACGAGACCTATGTCCAGAAGCGCTACCGGGCTTCCACGGGCAACGCCACCTATGATGTCAATACCGCTGCCTACACCGTGTCCGGGTCGCCCTATGCCGTGTACGACTACTCGGGCTACTACCGCGACTACCCGCACCCTCTGGATGGCCTGAAGGTCCCCAAGCGCACCGAGTACATCCTCGGCGTCGACCACACCCTGGCCAACGGCTGGATCGTGGGCGCCCACGCCAAGTACCGCAAGCTTGAGCGCATCATCGAGGACACCGTCCCCACCGATGCCACCGGCACCCCCGTCGACGGCGAAGGCTACTCCATCCTCTGGAACCCCAAGTACGGCAAGACCTACCAGTGGTTGAACAACAAGTACCACAGCACCCCGGGCGGCCTGAACACCTGGACCAACACCGTGTTCCCGGACCCCAAGAACAACTACAACTCCCTGGATGTGACCCTGGACCGGAAGACTGACCGCTACATCGTCAGCTTCAGCTACACCCTCAGCCACCTCCACGGCAACTACGAGGGCATCGGCCAGACCAGCAACGGCCAGGCGGATGCGAACATCACCTCCACCTGGGACTACGCGCCCTACGTGGGCAACGGCTACCTGCCCCTCGACCGTCGCCACATCGTCAAGCTCTTCGGCTCTTACACCTGGGACCTCTTCGGTGGTTCCTTCTCCGCCGGCGGCCGACTCAACTACCAGAGCGGCGCCCCCAAGAGCGCCTTCGACAACGGCACCCTCAGCGGTGACCCCAGTGGCAACATGGACTGGGGTGGCTACGGCAATGCGATTCCCGAGAATCACCAGTACGGCACCCGCGGTACCCTGCCCGGCCAGTCCGTGGTGGACACGCACCTCGAGTACCAGTACAAGCTGAGCGCCAAGATGAAGCTGGTTCCCACCCTCGACATCTTCAACGTGCTCAACAAGCGCACCCAGACCTCCTGGGACCAGTACTACACGACCTCCTCCGCGGTCGTGAATGCCGCCTTCGGCGCTGCGAATGGCTGGCTGACGGGTCGCAGCTACCGCTGGGGCGTCAAGCTGACCTTCTAGACTGTCAGCGCTGTCACGAAAAGGGGCTCCGCAAGGGGCCCCTTTTCATGGATGCTGATATTGCCATCTCTTATCCCGGAGGCCCCATGCGCATTCCCGCCATCCTCTTCCTGGCCCTTGGCCTCGGCCTGCAGGCCCAGGCCCTCTACCAGTCCCGCCCCACCTCGGACACGGCCTGCCCCCGCATCGAGGGCCACGAGGACGCCATGTTCCGCAAGGGGAGCCAGCGCAACACCACTGGGGGTATGGCAGGCGCTGTGGGCGACCAGGTGATGGGCGAGGCCAGCGGCGGGGTGCTGTTCCCCAAGGCCGAGCGTCAGCCCGGCACGGCCTTCGCGGTGTACGATGCCGCCAACAAGGCCCTGCCGGTGACCGAGATGAAGGGCAAGCTGGTGGTCATCGGCTTCTGGCAGACCACCTGCGGGCCGTCGCTGAACCTCCTCAATGAGCTGGTGGACTTCCAGGCCAAGGGCGAGAAGTTCGGCTTCGAGGTCTGGCCCGTCTGTCTGGACGAAGGCAAGTGGGCCGCCCTCGGGCCCTTCCTGGCCAAGAACCGGGCCTTTGTGGGCAAGACCCGCCTCTACATGCCGGGCCTCGGCGAACAGGGCCCCGCCTCGCTCATGAAGGTGCTGCCCGTGCTGCCCGCCCTCTTCATCCTCGACCGCGAAGGCAAGGTGGCCTACCAGAAGCTGGGCTACGAGCCCAACGCCCTGGTCGGCGCCCTCAAGAAGCTCATCCCGGAGAAGTAGGGGGCCCCGAGGCCTCGGGGGCCCCTACCCGCCGACGGCACCGTCGCTGTCACGTGCGAAGGCGTCAAAGAAGTAGGCCGAGAGCCCCATGCAGGCGGACTCTACTTGCAACCAGTCGTGCCACTTGGGGGCTAGGTTTTTGTACTCCAGCAAGCTCATTCCTTCCCGATCAAAGGGCATGGGCTTGCTGAGTTGGACCTGCAGCTGGAGCAGAGCGGACTCACCGCCCCTCTGGGGGTAGAGGACATCAAACCGCTGCAGGGATTTCCAGGCCTCCGCCGGGCCCATGGCATCTGCCAAGGCAACGAAGTCCAGGTAGTCTCGGGTGGCATTTCGAAGCAGGATCAGAACGGCCTTGATGCGGAGGATCTCGGCCTGGGTTGGGAAGGTGATGCTTCCCCCGTGAAATTGGAAGCAGGCCTTCTCCAGGGGCTCTTTGCGGATGAGTTGCCGAATACCCGTTTCGATTCCATCCAGGCTGCCGAGGATCATGACGGGTCGCTTGATCCGGGCTGTTTCCCATCCCGCCACGGATTCCAGTGCCGCCAAGACCTCATCAAAGCGACCTTGCAGGTCGTCCAGGGTGTGGTCAGCATCCGTGGAAATTCGGTGACCCACATGCAAGGCCGCCGCCGTCCCCCCAACGAGAACAGCATCCGGGAGGATGGACTGAAGGCGAGCTGCCGCTGAAAGGACGGCGTCCCAGTCAGGCAACGCTTTGTTCGACATAGTGGAACCAGAAGTGATAGCGCTGGGCGTAGGGATCCTCGAGGTGGGCAGCACAGACCATGCGGATCCGCTCCAGAAGGGAAGGATCTGCTAGCACCGCACGGCGCAACTCAAGCCAGTCCTGCTTCTGCCCGCGATCGATCACATCATCGATGGCAGCGAGGGTGAAGGTCTGGTGGTTCAGGTGTCGATGGCGCATGGTCTTGGCAAAAAGGAAGGGCAATCGTGCCCAACTACAGCATGGGCTTCTTCGGGAGGGTGGGCAACCCGCTAGCCCTGGGGCCAGGTGTGGTCCTTGAAGGCGGCGCGCAGCTTGAGCTTCTGGATCTTGCCGGTGGCGGTGTGGGGGAGCTCCGGCAGGAACACCACGTCGTTGGGGATCTGCCAGCGGGGGAGCTTGCCCTCGTAGAAGGCCAGCAGCTCCTCCCGGGTCGCGGTGGCCCCGGGCTTCAGCACCACGGTGAGCAGGGGGCGCTCGCCCCACTGGGGGTGGGCCACGGAGATCACCGCCGCCTGGTACACCGCCGGGTGGGCCACGGCGAGGTTCTCCAGGGCGATGGAGCTGATCCACTCGCCGCCGGACTTGATGACGTCCTTGGAGCGGTCCGTGATGAGCATGAAGCCGTCGGCATCGATGGTGGCCACATCGCCTGTGGGGAACCAGCCGTCATGGAGCGGGTCGTTGGTGTGGGCGAAGTAGCGGTTGATGACCCAGTGCCCGCGCACCTCCAGATCGCCAAAGGCCACGCCGTCCCAGGGCAGGGCATTGCCGTCGCCGTCCACGATGCGCATGTCGATGCCGTAGATGACCTTGCCCTGGCGGGCCAGGAGGGCGCGACGGTCCGCTTCCGGCAGGCCCAGGTGCTTCGAGCGCAGGCGGGAGAGGGTGCCCAGGGGGGACAGCTCCGTCATGCCCCAGGCGTGCACCACCTCCACGCCGTAGTCGTCCTCGAAGGTCTGGATCATGGAAGCCGGGCAGGCCGCGCCGCCGATGACCGTGGACTTGAAGGAGGAGAACTTCAGGCCGTTGGTCTGCACATGGTTGAGCAGGCCCAGCCAGACCGTGGGCACCCCGGCGCTGAAGGTGACCTGCTCGGCCTCCATGAGCTCATAGAGCGACTTCCCATCCAGGAAGGGACCGGGGAAGACCACCTTACAGCCCACCATGGCCATGGTGTAGGGCAGGCCCCAGGCGTTCACGTGGAACATGGGCACCACCGGCAGCACGGCATCCGTGGCGCGCACATTCATGGAGTCGGGCAGGGCCGAGGCGAAGCTGTGGAGCAGGGTGGAGCGGTGGGTATACACCGCACCCTTGGGATCGCCCGTGGTGCCGGAGGTGTAGCAGATGCTGGAGGCGGTGTTCTCATCGAAGTCGGGCCAGGTGTAGTCGCCGACCTCCGCCGCCACCAGGTCCTCGTAGCAGACCAGGTTCGGGATCTTGGTCTCGGCGGGCATCCGGTCCTTGTCCGCCATCAGGACGAAGTGCTTCACCTTGGGCACGTCCACCACCAGCTGTTCCACGAGGGGCAGCAGGTTCAGGTCGAAGCAGAGCACACGGTCCTCGGCGTCGTTGATGATCCAGGCGATCTGTTGCGGAAACAGGCGCGGGTTCACGGTGTGGCAGACCAGGCCGCTGCCGGAGGTGGCGTAGTAGATCTCCAGGTGGCGGTAGCCGTTCCAGGCCAGGGTGCCCACCCGGTCCCCGGGCTGGCAGCCCAGGCGCGCCAGGGCCTGGGCCAGCTTGCGGGCGCGCAGCTCGGCCTCGGCCCAGGTGGTGCGGTGGAGGTCCCCCTCCACCCGCCGGGACACGATCTCGGTGTCCCCGCTGTGGCGCGCCGCGTGGGTGATCAGGTGGGAGATCAGCAGCGGGATCTGCATCATCTGACCGGCCAGCAGGTTCATGGGTGGCTCCGGGGTGTTGGGGTGTACCGGATTGTCGCCATTCATGATCCGGGGGTCAACATGAGGACCGAGCGGAGGTAGAAAGCCGTCCTTCCCGATGAAAAAGAATTTTTGACGGGGATGCACGGGGAGTGCTGGGATAGGGTGTGTGGGCAGCCCAGCATGGGCTCCAGTCCGGGGCGCCGCTGCCGCGCCTCTTGGGGGGCGCGGCCGTGGCACCCCGGGCTGACTTCCGGCATCGCCGGAAGCCGCCTCCGGCGGGCCCATGCGGGGGGTGGGTCGGCGCGCCTCTGCGCTCTCTGCGTTCTCTGTGGTTGGCAGTTCTTTCCCCCCGGAATTCCCGGATGAACCTTTTTTGGGGCCGCAGCCAGCCGCCCCCCCCTTGGGGATGCCCGCGGTGGGTCAAGGTGCATTCGTGTGCTTCCTGCGCCCGCAGGGCGTCTTCGTGTCCTTAGTGGAGCGCCCTTTTTAGCGGAGTCTGGCCGATAACCAGGTTTGCTTTTGGCAGTCATCCTCGTCCATCCCTCTTATCCCCGTCCAAAGGCACTTCTCTTTGACCCACGATTCTAGGTTTTGTTCTTGAATATTTAGGGCTGAGGCCTGCCCGTGCGTGTTTTTTACTTATTTGGCTGTCCCCTCTGGGCGGGATCCACTATCGTTCTTCCATGGAAACCGTTGTCGTAACCGGGATCGGGCTGGTGTCCTGCCTGGGGCACGACTTGGAGGGCATCGCCACCGCCCTGCGAGAGGGGCGGAGCGGCGTGGTGGTGGACCCTGAGCGGGTGGCCATGGGCTTCCACTCGCCTCTGACGGGGGCCATTCGGGACTTCGATCCAGCCGCCTTACTGTCCCGCAAAGAGCGCCGCGCCATGGGGGAACCCGCCCTCTATGCGGCCGTGACGGCGCTGCGGGCCCTGGCGGATGCGGACCTCTCCCGGGACGCCTTGGCGCGCCCCGAAGCGGGCGTGATCCTCGGCAACGACTCCGTGGCCGAAGCCACCCGCTGGGCTGTGGACGAGACCCGCGCTGTGGGGTCCACGCGCACGCTGGGCTCGGCGGCCGTGGTGGAGTCCATGACCTCCTCGCCGAGCATGAACCTGTCGGTGTTGCTGCGCACCCAGGGGGCCTGCTGGAGCGTCGCCGCCGCCTGTGCCTCCGGGGCCCACGCCCTCGGCCAGGCCATGGCCCTCATCGCCTCCGGTCAGCAGGACGTGGTGGTGGCCGGTGGCGTGCAGGAGGTGAACTGGGCAGGCATGTGCGCCTTCGATGGCCTGGGGGCCTTCTCCACGCGCGTGCAGGATCCCATCGACTCGCCGCGCCCCTTCTGCACCGACCGGGATGGCCTGGTCCCCGGTGGGGGCGGTGCGGTGCTCATCCTCGAGAGCCTCCGCCACGCGCAGGCCCGAGGGGCCCGCCTCCGCGCCACCCTGCGGGGCTATGCCTTCTCCTCGGACGGCGATCACCTCACCTCGCCCCACGGGGACGGCGCGCGCCGTTGCATGCGCCGGGCCCTGGCGGTGGCGCGCCTCACGCCGGGCGAGATCGAGTATGTGAACGCCCACGCCACCGGCACTCCCGCCGGGGATGCGGTGGAGGCTGCGGCCATCGCCGACGTGTTTGGCGAGGCTCGCCCGCCCGTCTCTTCCACCAAGGGCATGACGGGGCACGAGTGCTGGATGGCCGGGGCCTCCGAGGTGGCCTACAGCCTGCTCATGGCGCAGTACGGCTTCACCGCCGCCAACCGCAACCTGGGCACGCCAGACCCGGCCTGCGCCGATCTGGACCTGGTGCGCAGCACCCGGGAGCGGGGGCCGCGCACCATCCTGTCGAACTCCTTCGGGTTCGGCGGCACCAATGCCTGCATTGTTCTGGAGGCCCACCCGTGATTCGCCCCATCGATCCCTTCCACGAAGACCAAGACTGGCCTGCCGACGTGCCCGGCCAGGTGAACCTGATCCTCGTGCGGCTCTTCGAGCTGGATGCGGCCACCGTCACCGCCTCCGCCCGCATGCGGGAGGACCTCGACCTGGACAGCCTGGACGGCGTCGACATCGTCATCGCCCTGGAGAAGCAGTACGGCTTCATCGCCGAGGAGAACTCCGTGACGAAGCTGAAGACCGTCGGCGAGATCCACGCCTACGTGGCGGCCAAGCTGGCCAGCCGAGCCTCGTAGTCCGGCGGCACTGGAGACTCCAGGGCCGAGGGGGCCCACACTTGGAGGCCCTCCCGGTGGGCGTCGGGTGCGCCCTGGAGGGCCGCGAGGGGGTCCCCCAGGATGCGGTAGGCAGCCACGGCATTGGGTCGGGGTGGGCAGGCTCGGAGCAGCAGGTCGCCCAGGTGGGCGGGCTGCTGGCTGAGGACCTCACAGAGGCTGGCGCCCCACCACCAGTTGTCGATGGTCTGGGTGGCGGAGACGGCCCCCAGGGCGCCCGCAGCGAGGCCCTCCAGCACCAGGCTCTCGGCGAAGGAGGTCCCCACCCGACGGCGGCTGGCGGTGTGGCAGGTGAGGGACAGCACCGCACCCGTAGGCCGGCCTCGGGCGTGGCCCAGGTGGCGCGTGTGCAGGCCGTGGTAGCCGGCCCAGCCATAGGGCCGCCCGTGGCCGAAGTAGAGGGCGGCACCCAGGCCCACCCGCAGGGCCGTGAGGAGGTCCCGCCGGATGAGGCGGTCGGCGGTCCACCAGAACACGGTCAGGGGATCGGCGCCGGTGGGGCTGCGGAGGATGCTGAGGCTGCGCGCCACCATGCGGGTGACATGGTCGTCCCACTGGCCGACGAAGGCCAGCGGGCCCGCCTCTCCAGCGCGCCGCTGGACCTCGGTGGCGGCGGCGGCGAAGCGTTCCAGGGTGTCTGGCCGGCCCATGGGCAGCCAGCCCGCAGGCACCCGGCGACCCTGTGGGGTGGTGAGGAAGGGACTGGGCAGCACCGTGCGGGGGGAGCGGCGGTGATCCCCCACCAGGAGCAGGCCCGCCGCCTGGTCCAGGTGCGGCAGCAGATCAGCCAGGGGCGGGACTGCTCGCGTGTCCCGCAGCAGCAACCGAACTGGCCGATGCGCGGCGTGCGCATCGGCCAGGGGCTGCAGGATGGGCAGGGCCTCGCGCGGGCAGGCGAGGACCCACTCAGGCGGTGTAGACGACGTTGCCATAGGGCTTCCAGGCATCCCACTGGGCTGCAGGCAGGCCCTGATCGTAGCGCCGGGACCAGTAGTCATCGATGATGTGGGCCTCGGCCTCGGGGTTGTAGGAGTCAAAGGCCGCCCGGTCAGAGGCCGCTGCTGCCCGGCGGGCAACCAGCTCTGTCTCGCCGCCAAAGTCGTAGGCCGCATCTCCGAACTCGGCCTGGGCGTGGATGGCTTCCACCATGTAGAGGGGCCCCACGGCGATGCCCTGCCAGACGTGGGTGAGCTCGTGAATGAGGGTCTGCCGGTCCACCTTGGCCCAGCTGGCGAAGTTGATGACCGACATGGTCGTGAAGGGGCGCTCCCCGTTGACCTTCTCGATGATGTCCACCGGGAGGGAGAGCACGGCCACCAGCACGGTGTCCAGGTTGATGGAGGTGCCAAAGACCGCCTGGGCATCGGCCCGTTCGTCTGCCGTGAGCTGCCGATGCACACCGAACCACGTCAAGAGGTAGGCGAACACCAGGGCCAGTCCGGAGGCAGAGAGGTCGTAGGCGGCGGTCAGGATCTCCAGGGCGCTGTGGCCCAGGTCTCGCAGCGCATCCACGAAGCGGGTCCAGCCATCCACGGCCAGGGAGACCGCCGCTGCCAGCACCTCGTTGACGCTCTTGCCCAGTGCCTTCACCGCCGCGACGACGTTCTGCACCAAGTGGCCGGGATGGACCACGGTGTCGGCGAAGAGCTGAGCCAGGGTGACCCCGGCGGCCAGCACGGACTTCACGGCCTCGGTGACCGCCGCCAGGGTGCGGGAGGCCATCCAGGTCACCAGGTCCACCAGGGTCATGCCCGCATCGATGGCGGCTTTGACCATGCGGGCCAGGGCGGGCAGGGCGTCCTTCTCGGCCCAGGTGAGGAGGTAGCTGATGGAGTTCCCAATCTTGATGGTGGCGATCACCAACTGATCGATGGCGAAGTCGCCGGCGGCGACGGCCCACTCGAAGACCTTGACGAGCTTCTCGCCAGCGGCTTCCAGGGCTTCAACGATGGCGGAGAAGGCCGCCTCGCCCTGGGCCAGGGCCCAGTTCATGATGTCGATGATGCTCTCCTTGGCGTAGCGGAGAGCCTCCACCGCCTGGCGCCAGAGCTCCTTGCCCACACTCTCGACCTTGGTGAGCACCCAGTCCAGCACTGAGCCCACGGGGCCCAGGGCGTGCAGGATGCCGTGCACCATGCGGCGGAACAGGTAGTAGCCCTCGGCCAGGGCCGTCTCGAGCAGGTCGGCCACAGCCGCACCCGCAGCCAGCAAGGCCTCCACGAGGCGGGCGCCGATCTTGTAGGTGAACTTCACCAGGGCCCCGGCCAGCTCCACCAGGGTCTTGCCCAGCTCCATGGCGGCCTGGACGATCTGGCGGAGCAGGCCGGCCGCGATGTGGATGGTCTGCTTGAGAATGTCCACCAGGGTGCGGCCCAGGGCGAAGGCGGCATCGATCACGCGCTTGATGGCGGCGAAGCCATGGGCGGCGATGGCGGTGACCAGATCAGCCACGGTCTTGCCGATCTCCAGGAGGCCCTTCACCACCTGGCGGGCCAGGGCCAGGGCGGCACCGGCCACGAAGGCCACCAGGTCCACCAGGGTGCCGGCGATGCGGCCCAGGGAAGCGGCCACCTCATCCACGAACTGCACGGCAGCAGTGCCAATGTCACTCAGGATCTGGCCCACCGTGTGGCCCAGGTCCCGCAGGGCCCGGGTGACCGCATCCAGCAGGCTGGCCGGCCGAGTCACCACGGCGATGAGGATCTCGCCCACCGCCTTCCCGACCGCAATGAGGGTCTCCACAATGCCCCTGAAGATGGCGCCCGCAAACTGGAAGGCCTGGTTCAGGATATTGCCCACCTCCTTGCCGATGGCGACCATGGCCCGTACGAACTTGTCCACCACGCTGGCGATCTGCCCCGCCATCCAGGTGAGGAGCTCGCCCAGGGTGCGGCCGATCTCATCGATGGCGCGCAGGGCGTCCTTGACGATGTCCACGGTCAGGTCGGCGATGGCGCTGAGCACCTCCACCAGGGCCTTCCCGGCGGCCTCGAGGCCCCGCATGATCTGCTTGAGCACCTGGAAGCCTGCTTCCACGGCGCCCTGGACCAGTTCGGCGATGGTCCGCCCCGCGGCGATGACGGCGCGGACCATGTCGGCCACGGCCTGCACCGTCCAGTTCACCACGTCCTGAATGACGCCGGCGATGGCAGCGATCACGTCGCCTACCGCATGCACGATGGCCTCCGCCACGGACTTCACGGCGCCCACCAGGGAGTCCACGGCCCCCTCGACCCACTCCACCACCGCCGCATCCGTGCCGGGTTCCGGCAGGGCTTCGGTCCCTTCCCCTTTGCGGATGGCCTCGCCCGCCCGCTGGAGCCAGAGGGCCGCATCCCGGAGGGCCAAGTGGTCATGGGTGCCATCAGCCTTCACCAGGAACTCTTTCATCACCGCTCGACCCTGGGCTGCCGGGAGGAAGCCCACGGCGTGGACCACGGCGCTGCCCTGGCCGGCATTGCGGTAGCCCGTGATGCCCGCCCGGCGCTCCTCTACGGAGCTGGCGGCGAGGTGCTGGAAGAAGGCGCGGTGGCTCTGCACGTCCGGCAGGGCCGTGGCGAAGGCCTCGGCCAGCTTGAGGGCCCGGGCGGGGTCGCTCTCAAAAGACTGGCGGAAAGCGAAGCCGATTTCAGCGGTGGTCGGGTTGCTCTCCTTGATGCGCCGGGCCATCTCGGCCTGATCGGCGAGGGGGGCATGGTGCAGGTCGGTCAGAAGCTGCAGGGCGGACATGGTGACTCCTTGGCAAGCCTTGGGGAGAGGAAGGCGTCACACCGTGACCAGGGGGTTCGATTGGATGGCTTCGAAGGCCCTGAGCCTGGAACTTGGACGCGGGGAGGGGGGGCTGGGATACAGGGAGGCGGAGCGATTGTTGCAACAGCGAAGATTGATGTCAATAAACAAATAAATTCAAATAATTCACGAAAAAATCCAATAGAAATCCTTATGTTCTTTCGATTCAGGCGATAGGTATAGACAAGGCAGGCTCCACCGTGAACGGGGTTCCAGCAAGTTTGCGGAGGCACCCTGCGGGCCAAGGGAGCACATGAATGCACCCTATCCAGGTACTTCAATAGACGGAAGGCAACCGCTGAGCCGAGCCTGACCTGCCTGCCCGCCGCCCTACTCCCGGGCGCCCTTGCGGATGCGGTCCATCTCGCGCTTCTGCTCGCGCTGCTTCAGGGCCTCGCGCTTGTCGCCGTGGGCCTTGCCTTCGGCGAGGGCGATGCGCACCTTGATCTTCCCCTTGTCGTTCAGGTAGATGGCCAGGGGGATGATGGTCAGGCCCTTGCGCACCACCTTGCCGATGAGCTTGGCGATCTCGACCTTGTGCAGCAACAGCTTCCGGGCCCGCAGGGGGTCGTGGTTGGCGTAGGTGCCGAACTTGTAGGGGGAGATGTTGGCCTGCTTGAGCCAGAGCTCCCCATCGGCGCTGTCCACATAGGCGTCCTGGAGCTGGCCGAGGCCCGCCCGCAGGGCCTTGACCTCGGTCCCCACGAGGGCGATCCCCGCCTCCCAGGTCTCGAGGACGTGGTAGTCGTGGTAGGCCTTGCGGTTGCGGACGAGATCCTCGGACATGCCTCTAGTCTACCCGCCCGGTAGACTCGTTCTTTTAAGGATGCCCATGCTCCAGAAGCTGCTTGCCCCCATCGTCGCCTGGATGGTGGCCGTCATGGCTGCCATGGGCCCTCTGGGCGTCATGCTGCTCATGGCCATCGAGAGTGCCTGCATCCCGCTGCCCAGCGAGGTGATCATGCCCTTCGCCGGCTACCTCGCCTTCAAGGGACAGCTCACCTTCTTCGGCCTGGGTGCGGGCAACCCGGTGGCGCAGATCTGGATCGCCGGCTTCTTCGGGGCCATCGGCTGCAACCTGGGCAGCATCCCGGCCTACGAGGTGGGCGCCTGGGGCGGCCGCCGCGCCGTGGAGAAGTACGGCCGCTACATCTGGCTGCACACGGGCCACCTGGATCAGGCGGAGCGCTTCTTCGCCCGCTTCGGCACCTGGGCCATCTTCATCGGTCGCCTGCTGCCGGTGATCCGCACCTTCATCGCCCTGCCCGCGGGCATCGCCAAGATGGACCGCACCCGCTTCCACCTCTACACCTTCGCCGGCAGCCTGCCCTGGTGCCTGGGCCTGGCCTGGGTGGGCTACAAGCTGGGCGAGCAGTGGAACACCCTGGGCGCCTACTTCCACAAGCTGGACGCCGTCATCGCCGTGGTCATCCTGGCCGGCGTGGCCTGGTTCATCTACGACCACGTGAAGAACCGTCAGAAGAGCAGTTGAATCCTGTTAATCCACCCGAATCCTGTTAATCCTGTCCCGCTTTTCCCTGCAGACTTCACGGCACCAGGAACAATGCCGCCGCCCCAGCCAGGGCCAGCAGGGTACCCAGGACGGCGTGGCGGCCGACCTTTTCTTTGAAGACGAAGTGGGACACCGGCAGCAGCAGCACGGGCGAGAGCGACATCAGCGTGGCCGCCACGCCCATGGGGGCTTTGGCGATGGCGATGAGGGAGAGCACCACGCCCAGCACCGGTCCTGTGAGGGCGCCCAGGCCGATGAAAGCGGCGGCTCGGGTGTCCCGCAGGGCGCCCAGGGTGCCGCGCAGGCGGCCGGTGGCGGTGAAGTAGAGAAGCAGCGCCGCCAGGCCTGCGGTCACCCGGATGAGGTTGGCGGACAGAGGCGGGAAGGCGCCCGCCAGGCCGTACTTGCTGAAGAGCAGGCCCAGGGACTGCCCCAGGGCGCCGCCCATGCCCAGCAGGACCCCGCGCCAGAGGTGGGGATGGGCCTCGCCCTCCCCGCCGTCCCACACCACCCAGGCCACGCCCGCCAGGGTGGCCGTCATGGCCGCCAGGTGCGCCGGTCCCAGGGTCTGGCCCAGGAAGGCCCAGGCCAGCAGTGTGCTGAAGATGGGCGAGAGGGTCATGAGCAGCATGGCCAACCGGGCGCCGATGAGCACGAAGGCCTCGAACAGCACCGCATCCCCGAGGGCGAAGCCGATGAAGCCGGACAGGCCCAGCCAGCCCAGGCGCACGCTGCCGGCCTGGTACGGAAACAGCGTGCCGTAGAGGGCGAGGTGCAGCAGGAGCAGGGTGCCCCAGGCCATGAGCAGGCGGCTCAGGTTGACGGAGGCCGAGCCCACCCGCCGGCCCGCCACCATGAAACAGACGGAGTTCAGCGACCAGCAGAGCGAGGTCAGGAGGGCGGCGGCTTCCCCGGCGTGGTTCAAACGAACAGCTCCAGGATCCCATTGCTCATGAGCATGCCCCGGGCCGTGAGGCGCACCTGGTCGCCGTCCCAGGCCACCAGGCCCTCCTGGGCCAGGGCCCTCAGGCGGGCCTCCCAGGCGTCCACCAGGGGGCTGAGGTTAAGGGCCTCGCCCTGCGCCCGCAGCGCACCCCAGGCGATGCCCCGGTGCATGCGCAGGCCCAGCAGGGGCACTTCCCCCAGGGCCTCTGCCGGGTCCAGAGCCTGCAGGTCCAGGGTGCCCCGGCCCTCCACCCAGGCGGGGATCACGCTGGACTCGGTCCAGCGCAGCTCCCCCAGGTGGGAGGCGGCGGCGGGGCCCAGGCCCAGGTAGGGGCGGCGCTCCCAGTAGCGGGTGTTGTGGAGGGCCACCCCGCCAGGGCGGGCGTAGTTGCTGATCTCGTAGGGGGCCAAGCCCAGGGTCGGCAGCTCGGTCTGGAGCGCCTCGAAGGCATCCGCCACGGCGTCCTCCGAGGGCAGGGTCAGGCGGCCCGCAGCGATCTCGGCCCGCAGGGGGCAGGCCTTGTCCAGGTCCAGCAGGTAGACGCTCAGGTGGTCCAGGCCGGTGGCCACCAGGGTGCGGGCATCCTCCAGCACCTTGGTGAGGGTCTGGCCGGGGATGCCCACCATGAGGTCGGCGCTGCGCCGCTGGAAGCCCGCCTGGCGGGCCAGGTCCAGGGCCGCCAGGGCTTCGGCGGCCCCATGGATGCGCCCCAGGCGGGCCAACAGGTCATCGTCCAGCGCCTGCACGCCCAGGCTGATGCGGTCCCAGCCCAGGCTGCGGGCGGCCTGGAGCCAGGCCAAGTCCACGGTGCCCGGGTTGGCCTCCAGGGTGGCCTCCACCAGTGGGGAGAGGTCGAAGGCTGTGCGCAGGGCGCCGGTGAGGGCGGTCAGCTCCTCCTGGCTCAGGAGGGAGGGGGTGCCGCCCCCCAGGTAGAGGGTGTCCACGGCGGGGTGGCCCAGGGCCTCGCCCCAAGCGGTGAGGTCGGCCAGGAGGCGCTGGACCGTGGCGGTCTGGAGGCTCCGGTCCCGCGTGGTGGTGAAGGAGCAGTAGGTGCAGCGGTCCACACAGAAGGGCACGTGCAGGTAGAGGCCCAGAGGCTCCGCCTGTGCCGCAGTCCGGAGGCGGGGCAGGTGGCCCCGGAGGTCAGGGTGCAACCATCACCTGCAGGAAGTCCCGGCGCAGGCGCTCGACCTCTCCGGGAAAGCGCCAGGGGGGCTGGGCGGGGCTGGCGACCCGCTCCAGGTCGGCGTAGCGCTGGCGGAGGCGGAGGCGCTCAGCCGCCGGCAGGGGCCGGCCCAGCCCGGTGTGCACTTCCAGGCGCTGGAGGTTCTGCCGCAGGCGGGCGGCCTGGGGGCGGTAGAGGAACGTGGCCAGCAGGACCTGCCCCAGGGCCAGGCCCACGAGCAGGAAGCCCACCAGGGCCGGGAGCCGGAGGGGTGCCCGGAGGCCCAGGGCCACCCACCAGCCGATGAGGCCCAGGAGAGCCAGGCCCAGGAGGGGGGCGGTGGATAGGGCCCAAAGACCCCGGCCCCAGAGGCTGTCATCAAAGAGCGACTCCACGGTGGCAGCCAGGGTGCGCTGATCACCGGCCGAGCGGGCCCGGGCCAGGTGCTGGTCGAGGGCGCTCCAGGCCTCCCGCTGGGCGGGGGTCAGGGAAGGGTCCGGCGGGGCCTCCGGGCCAGGCGCCACCAGGGTCGGCTCCGGGGGGGTGGCCGTGCCGTTTTCGATCGCGGAGGCTGAGGGCGGCTTCAAGAGCACAGCCCCGGGCGGGGGTGGGGTGCTGGTGATGTGCGTCCGGCCAGCGGCATCCCGCCAGGCATGGGTCGGGGAGGTCGGCTGAGCCAGGAGGGCCAGAGCCAGGAGGCCTGCAGCGAGGGCCATGGGGCGGCTCAGAAGTGGGTGTCCAGGGCCTCACACCAGAAGTGGTAGACCATCTGGTGGACTTCCTGAATGCGGGCTGTGACGGTGCTCGGCACCACCAGGGCATCGTCCATGAGGCCGACGAGCTGGCCACCATCCCGACCCAGGAGGCCCAGGGTGCGGACCCCCAGCTCCTTGGCCGAGGCCACGGCCCGGATGACGTTGGCGCTGTTGCCGCTGGTGCTGATGCCAATGAGCAGGTCCCCCGGGCGGCCCAGGGCCTCCAGTTGGCGGGAGAACACCTGGTCGAAGCCGTAGTCGTTGCCGATGGCGGTGAGGGCCGAGGTGTCCGTGGTGAGAGCGATGCCCGCCAGGGCACGCCGCTCCTTCACGTAGCGGCCACTCAGCTCAGCGGCCAGGTGCTGGGCATCGGCGGCGCTGCCACCATTGCCGCACACCAGGATCCGGGCGCCGCGCCGAAGCCGCTCAGCCATGTCATCGGCCTGGGCCACGATGCGGTCCATCTCCCGCTCGAAGAAGGACTGCTTCAGCTCGACGGAGGCCTGGACATGCTGGAGGAGGGTCTGGCGCATGGGGCAATTGTGACAGGAATCCCCGACCGCATTCCCCGACTCCAGTGGCACACTGCTGGCATCGTCATCTTCTGACATTTTGGTGTGGGACCCATGGACTGGCTGGCCTTCAAGCATGCGTTCCTCTCCCACCTTCCGGTGGCCATCGGCCTGCTCCTGCCCCTGGCCCTGGTGGCGGCACAGCGGCCGGGACGAGGCATCCGGGCTTGGTGGACGGTCGCCCGCTACCTGGGCTGGGCGGGTGTGGTGGGCCTCCTGGCCGCCCTGGCCACCGGCTACCTCCAGATGCGTCACCTGGGCCTGCTGCCCCCCCACCGGCTCCTGCCGTCCCTGGCCCCGGCGGCCTGGGGTCCCCTGACCTGGCACCTCAGTCTGGCCCTGCTGGGCTTCCTTATGGGCGTTGCGGCCCTCTGGGCCATGACCCGCCCCCGCAAGGAGTACCAGAGCCTCGGCCTCCTGAGCCTGCTCCTCGGCCTGCTGTGGAGTGTCCTCCTGGTCATGGCTGGGGACTCCGGCCACAGCCTGGCCCATGCCAAGGCCCGGCTGGTCCCGCCACCCCAGGCGGCCCTGCCGGCGGTGGTGGCACCGGTGCCGGTGGCGGTTCGCCCACCCACTGCGCCGGCTGCCTCAGAGGCCTCGGTGCTGGCCCGGGCCCTGGACTATGCCGCTCTGGAACCCCTCCACCCGGACCCCGTGAAGTCCGTCGCCCACGGTGGACGCTGGGTCCGCTCCTGGGTCAGTGCCGAGGCCGCCGGGGCCTACCGGGTTGGTGCGCCCCTGCCGACCGGCGCCTTCGTGGTGCTCAGCTCTGTGGAGGATCGCTGGGGTCGTCCGGGCCCAGAGGTGGGTCCCCTCTACGTCCTCGAGATGAAGGCCTCCGGTCCGGCCCTGTCGTTCTACTGGGCCCGGATTCCCGAGGTCCGACGCAAGGACTTCGACGGTGAAGCCCGGGCCTGGTGGCCCAGTGGTCACCCCCGCCTGGAAAGCTGCCTCAGCTGCCATGCCAACGGGATGGTGGACATCGCCCGCCGCAGCCGCTGGCGGCCGGCGCGGAATGCGGGCTGAGGCTGCCGACAGTACCGAGCACCCAACCTCTGCTCGACCTATGGGCGGCCCAACTGGTCAAAGCGAAAAGATCACCGCCAAGGCGCGAAGAACGCCAAGTGGATCTGTGACAGCGTGATTACGCCTGCCGCCAAACCCGCACCGCTAGAAGTGCCGCCTTCGCCTCCAGGATTCGAGCTGTCCTCAGCCTTGGATCAACCCCTGCTGCCTCCGAAGGGTTGGCCACAGCAGGGGTTGAGGTTTTTTCTTGGCGCTCTTGGCGCCTTGGCGGTGAGCAGTATCAGTTCCAGCGGCTGAACAAATGAACGGCCGGTGGGAGTGCATGAGTGGACGTGCTGCTAGTCCAGGGTGAACTCGCCGCTGTCGATGACGGTGAGCTCGTTGGGCAGGAAGCGGACGTTGTAGCCCTTCTCCTTCAGCAGGTGGTAGGCCAGCTCGGCCCGGGTGCCGGTGGAGCAGTGGCAGACCACGAGCTTGTCCTTGGGGATCTCGGCGAGGCGCGCCAGCAGCTGGGGCTCGGGGATGAGGAGGGCACCCTTGATGACACCGTTCTTGGTCTCATCGACGTTACGCACATCCAGGATCACGGCGCCACGGGTCATCGGTGCGGTCTCGGCCAGCTTGGTGAACTCCGCGCCAGAGATGGAACCTGGGCGAGGCTTGGGCACGAAGGTGGCCTGCGCCGCCAGGGCGCCGGTCGCCATGGGCAGGGCCGCCGCTTGCCAGGCCTTGAAGCCGCCGGAGAGCACATTCACGCCCACGTACCCCGCCTTCACCAGCTCCGCCGCGACGGTCTTGGCGGCGGCACCGCCCAGCTCATCCACCACCACCACGGGGGGCTTCAGCTTGGCTGAGGGGAAGGTCTTGAGGAGGTCAGCCACCTTCGCCGGGTCGACGGCCACGGCGCCCTTGATGGAGCCCCTGGTGGCCTCGGCAGCGGGGCGGGCATCCAGCACCACGAGGGGCGTCTGGGTGTCCAGGTAGGCGGCCTTCAGGGAGGCGGGGCTCAGCACGCCAGCGGCCTTCTTGGTCCAGGCCGGCATGCCGTCGATGAACACCTTCACGTTGGTGTAACCCAGCTTCCGGGCCTTGGCCAGGGAGCCGGGGCTCATGTTGCAGGTCTTCCCGCTGCAGTAGAAGATCACCAGCGCAGCCTTGTCGGCGGGCAGCTTGTCGACGTTCTTGTCGAAGGCGGGGAAGGGCAGGTTCACGGCGGTGGGAATGGCGCCCTCCATGAACCGTGGGGCGGGTCGGGAGTCATAGAGGAAGTACTTACCCTGCTCAGGCCCCAGGGCCACCAGCTTCTGGATGTCCTCGAGGGTGGCGGTCTCGTGGGCGGCCAGCTTCACCGGGGGCTTCACGGCCACCAGGGTGGCGGTCTTGCTGCCGTCCTTCTCGGTGTACTCAACGCGGACCTCGTGGCCCTTGGCGATGGCCTTGAGGGTGGCCTCGGTGGTGGCGGCGGGCTCCGGGCTGAGGATCTTCAGCGTGGTCTTGTCGTAGCGAAGGACCTCCGTGCGGTCGTCCAGGCGCAGTTGCAGCGAGTTGTTCAGCGTGACGAGGGTGTCGAAGTAGCCGCGGAGCTGGTTGGCGTCCGTGGTGTGGCAGGTGGTGCAGATCTTTGCCGCGGCAGGCTTGGGCGGCGCATCGGCTGCGCTCAGGGCCAGGCAGGCCGCTGCGAGGAGGGCAGGGATGACGGTCAGGCGACTCATGGGGACTCCCAGGGAAAGGTGCCACCAGGAGTCTATGATTGATTACCTATATATCAAGAAGGTTGTGACGCAGGTCTGCAGCCACTCTAGTGGAGACTTCAGGCCCCATTGAGGGCTGGTGAAATCCAACGTATTGCCGGCCTTCTGGTTCCGAGCTTCGGCTCACTCGCCTGGAGCGAAGACGTCCCGGGGCTTGCCGGCCCCCCGGTCGGGACCGACGATGCCTTCTTCTTCCATGCGGTCAATGAGCCGGGCGGCGCGGCCGTAGCCCAGGTTGAGCTTGCGCTGGAGGAGGCTGGTGCTGGCCTTGCGCTCGCGGGTCACCACGGCCACGGCGCGCTGGTAGATGTCGTCGCCGCCGTTGAGCTCGGCCTCGTCGAAGAGAGCCGTTTCCTCCTCGGCTTCCATGGCGCTGATGAGGGCCTGGTTGTAGTCCGGGCGGCCCCGCTCCCGCAGCCAGTTCACCAGGCGCAGGGTCTCTTCTTCGCTGATGAAGGGCGCATGGAGGCGGCGGGGATGGCTGGCCCCGTTGGCCAGGAAGAGGGCATCGCCCGCGCCCAGGAGCTGCTCGCCGCCCCCGGAGTCCAGGATGGTGCGGCTGTCGATCTTGGTGCGCACGCGGTAGCTGAGGCGGCTGGGCAGGTTGGCCTTGATGACGCCGGTGACCACGTCCACGCTGGGCCGCTGGGTGGCGAGGATGAGGTGGATGCCGACGGCCCGGGCCTTCTGGGCGATGCGCCCGATGCTGTCCTCCACCTCGCTGCGGGCCACCATCATGAGGTCCGCCAGCTCGTCGATGACCACCAGCACGTAGGGCAGGGGCTCGAGCGTGGAGGGGCGGTCGGGCCAGCGCGGATTCGGCGTGCGATCCGACAGGTCGAAGGTGCCGCCGGAAGCCAGGATCTTGGCGTTGAAGTTCTCCAGGTTCTTGACGCTGAGGAGGGCCAGGCGGCGGTAGCGATCCTCCATCTGGGCCACGACCCACTTGAGCACGCGCCCTGCTTCTTTCATGTCCGTGACCACCGGTGCCCAGAGGTGCGGGATGTCCTCGTAGAGGCCCAGCTCCACCATCTTGGGATCCACCAGGATGAGCTTCACCTCGCTGGGCAGGGCCCGCACGAGGCAGCTGCAGATCATGGCGTTCACGCCCACGCTCTTGCCGCTGCCGGTGCTGCCGCCGATGAGCAGGTGGGGCATCTTG